>DATANW010000355.1:0-13119 GCA_036266055.1 Pyrinomonadaceae bacterium
CCGCCGCCCTTTCCCGGTGTGCCGGGGAAGGTTTTTGTTCCTGACGGCAAGCCCACAATCGCATCCTCGAGAATCGACCTCCGATTCTTCCAAGCCGGACCGCCCACGGCGGCCAGTCGTTGACCTGCGGGGTTGTTACCATTCGTCTTGTCGTGAAGTGATTGGTTGAGAACAAAACGCCGCGTCCTCACTCTGCGTGCGGTGGGATCGAATTGCGCGACAACTTTCACGCGCTTATCGATCATTGCGGCCTTCATCTCCGTCAAAGCGAAGACGCATTCATCGGCCAGGTTATTGTCGCCGGCAAGATAGACCATTACGGTCCATTTAGTCTCAGGATCGTCGGGGGCAGCTACAGGGGCAGCGGATACCGGTTCGGGGACGTCCGCCGGCTTCGGTTGACTGGGCTTGGAAGTATTGTCTGCCATTGCGAATTCTCCATGTTTGAATGTGGTTGAGAGTCTGCGGGGCATAGTGCCCAACCGTTCGGGGTAAGGGCATCGACGACGAGACTGAGCGACATTTGCTGCGCGACTCTATGTATCGACTCGGGACGGCGAAAAGACAGCGAAGACGTCTTCTCGTCTTACCGGATCACAAATCACGACCTCTGGCGCACGACAGATGGAAGCTGCGTCTTTGGCACCGCAACCTTAGAACGGCTTTAAACCGGCCGCAGTTACGTGATTGCAGGCACTTGCGTGTTGAAGGTGCCGCTGAACCCCTAGTTCCATTAAAGGTCCTGCGATATGTATGTGGAGCGGCGGGAATTCGTTTCAGTGATCACGGTTCACGGAATGAGAGACTGAACCCTGAGCGGCATCATCCGAATCCTGTTCCCGCGAGGCGTAGAACATCGCACGGATACGGAAAGAAATCAATGACGGGCGAGAAACGTCTGACTGACTCCGATAATGAGGTTGAGCGTCGCAGCATCGGAATTCACTCCGATCGCCACGACTGTGGTTCAAACAAACGTCGACTGTGACTAACCCTTTCTCTTGTAACCGGGGATTTTACTGACGTCGAGCTTGCCGGGGTCGTTCTGGATTTCCCAACCGCCGATGGCTTTCTTTGCCTTCATGAGAATTATTGCCGCCATTGAACTGGCTGCGTCCTCATACGTGTTGCCCTTGTAGAGTTTATTCACAATCAGTTTGCCGATTCGCATTTTGACGTAGCTTTCGCATTCGTCTTCACTGCGAACCAGCACACCCTTGATCGCCCACGCAATCAGATTTTCTGTGCATCCGCTGGCTTTCTTAGTCGTGCCGAATGTCTTGCTACACGGGCTGGCGGAGACAAAGAATTCAGGGATCTCAACGAGCGCGGGCATTTCTCCTGTCTTGTAATAGATCTCGATTGCTCTCTGATGGATGACGACGGCGAGCTTGTCTTCGGCGTGTGTATTCTCTTCGTCTTGGATGTGGTCGATGTCCGCAAATTCGACCAGGTGCTTTTTCGACTTCTTCGAGAACTTTATGCTGGAGTGGGACACCGGTTCGTCGTCGTCTTCCATCGGCGCAACCTCGGACCACACCTTGTTGAAGGTTCCGCCGCGGTTTTCTTCCGGCAATCCTCCGTCGAAGAAACCTGAGAAACCGGGTACTTGTTCGCTTCGTTGAATCGTCTGACGACGAAATGAAGCGACGACAGGTTGGCGCAGCTTACTCGCGGCTGATTGAGGTTGGCCCAACAGTTTCTTCGCCTGGAGCACTTTCGGCGTTTGTTGCGGGCGATAAACCGGAGGCGCGACGGGTTGTTTCCGCTGCACAGTCGTAGCAACTGCCGGTCTCGTTGGCGCCGTTGTCTGTGGACTAAAGGCTGGCGGCGCAACAGGTCGCTTGACCGCGTGCGCGGCAACACGCGCCTGCGCTGGCGCAACCTTCTTGGCTTGTACGGTTTTGAGTGGCGGTTGTGGCTTGTATATGGGAGGCGCGACGGGTCGTTTAACTATGCCGGCATTCATACCGACTTTCGACTGAGCCACCATCTTCGGTTGCGCTACCGTCTTTGGTTGCGCCACCGTCTTTGGTTGCGCTGCACGCTTCATCGAGGCGAGTTTCGGCTGTCGATTGAATGCTTGTGCAGCGCCCTTCGCTGCCGGCGCGATCTTGATCATCGTGTTCCTCTCTGGCCAAACAAAACGCTGGCTAATGTGGACTGATACGGACGCGAGGTATTGCTGAACTACCGGTCTATCTCAAGGTAAGTTTTTGAGCGGCGCAACGATATAACGCTGATAAATTCGAAGTCAAGGTCGTGCGGCCAGGCTGTGCAGCCAGGCTGTGCGGAGAGGCCAGGCGGCGACAATCACCAACGCCATAACACTCTCCAATTGTTCAGAACGATCCTGTCGCGAAACACGCGAAACGTTTACCCGTTTTTCGCCATTACGGGTAACGGGGTGAGGTTTGCCCGCACCGCACGGAGGACAACCATTCGATGTATCGCGACGATATTGCCGACCGAAAAATAGAAGTAATGATGGACGCTGCCCGGAGGTTCGAACAGAAGCGACCGGAGATCGCCAAAGCCAGCCGGCTACTCGCGGAAGGTGGCCCCGCGATGGCCGCGAGCGGCCCGCAACTCGAACGATGGCGAACGCACGAAGCGATGAAGGAACTGCGCACGTTCGAGGTACGAATCGGCGACACCTTCGACTGGGTCGACGTTCCGCCAAGCCCTGAATCACGCAAGGCAGGACGGCCCGTGGCGAGGATCGTCGATCTCATCGATTCCAAAAGAATCGGCGAAGGATTTGCCACCGGCTTCCTCGTGTCGCCTGGTTTGGTGGTAACCAATTGGCATGTGTTCGCGACTCCGGATCACACACGATCGAGCGGCGCTCACTTTTCTTTCGAGAAGGACGACCAGGGCGTGATCGAACCGGGCGTCGTCTTCGAGATCGACCCGCAGATGTTCTTCTTCAGCGACAAAGCCCACGACATCGCGATCGTCGGCCTCTCCAAGCGTGCGGCCATCGGCACGGGCGAACTCTCTGATTTCGGAAATGTGACGTTTGTCCCGACACTCGGAAAGATCCTCGTCGGACACTCGGTCAATATCATCCAGCACCCGGATGGCCGTCACAAACACTGGGCCTTGCAAAACAACAGACTCTCCGTCGAGCCGAAGGAAGAAGACCTGTTCATGCTGTACACGGCCGACACGCTCGAAGGCTCGTCAGGTTCGCCTGCGTTCAATCGAGACTGGGAGCTTGTCGCCGTACATCACGGCGGTGTCCCGCGCATCGACCATGACAACATCATGACTGTCAGCGGAGAAGTGTGGCGGAAAGGAATGCCTGAGACGGATATCGACTGGGTGGCTAATGAAGGCGGGCGCGTTAGTAAGATCTACACGCTGCTGAAGAACACAACGCTGCCGAACGCCGCGCACCAGGCGCTGCTTGCGGATCTTCTCGTCGAGGCGAAGGAAGTGGTCCGCGGCGAGTCAACGCCCAGACCCGCTGACGCGATAGCTATTGCCAGTAAAGCAACGGAGGATGGATTCATGAACATAACGGTGAATGGGACAGCGAACTTCTACATCGGTAATGCAGCGGGCGCGGCACCGGCGGCCAAACAGGTCGTCGACGTAGCGACTGAACCAAACGGCGACAAACCGCTGTTGCCGGGAGCGGAAAAGAAGCTCAAGTTCGATCCCAAATACAGCGAGCGTCGTGGTTACAGCTCGACTTTTCTTGCCGGCTATGACGTTCCCCGCCCGGAAGCGCCACGCGACGAGCTTTATGAAGGACCAGGCGGCCGCCTCATTCTCAAGTATCACCACTACTCGCTTGTCATGCACCGCGAACGGCGACTCGCAATGTGGACCGCCGCGAACGTCGACTACAACGACAGCAAGCGCCGGTTCACCCGTGACGACTTCGGCGAAGACACATGGAAGCCCGATCCGCGTATACCGATCGAAGCGCAGATCGAAGACGTCGAGTTCTACGTGCCCGCCAAGAAATTCGATCGCGGCCACCTCTTTCGCCGCGATGACGGCGCCTGGGGCGACACCGCCAAAGAGGAAGAGTTCGCGAACTCCGACACGTTCCATTGGACCAACTGCACTCCGCAGCACGAGCATTTCAATCGCGACATGTTTCAGTACCACGGCATCTGGGGCGGACTCGAAAACCACATCACCTCGCAGGCGCGTTTCGTAGGGAAGAAAATGATCCTGTTCTCCGGTCCGATCCTGTCTGAAGACGATCAGAGCCGCGATTTCGGATCCGGAATCGAGGTGATGGTTCCGATGGCGTTCTGGAAAATCGTGGTGGTCGCCGAAGATGTTGGCGGCAACAAAAGACTGCGCGCCTACGGGTTTATCCTGGACCAGACAGAGGCCATTCAAGAACACGGTTGGGAAGGACGATTCCGAGCCGGAGTGTTCAACGAGCAGCAGGTTTCACTGGCAACGATAACCGAGCGCAGCAGAGTAGAGTTTGCCCAGGTGCTTCACGACGCCGATCCTCTCGCCGGCGACCCGCACGAGAGCCGGGGACGACGCCTGACAACGCTCGCCGGCGTACGATTTGAATGAGCCGACCTTCACAACAAAATGAGGCGGCGATCGAACGCTCGGTTCCGATCGCCGCCTCTCAAAATTTACAGCGCTGTTAGTTCGTTCCCTTTACCTTCTCGATGATCTCGGCCGCCTTTTTCATCCAGCCCTCGCCATCGTTGTCAAAGCCAACGCCTTCAAACATCACCTTGCCGTCAACAGTAACGACCCAGTTACGCGGAATAGCGCTGACTCCCTGTGCCTCGGCGAAGGCTTGGCCCAACAACACCGGAAACGAGTACTTGTTCTCCTTCATGAACGGCTCGACCTTCCCGACTTGCTCGTCAATATTGAGCGTCAGCACCAGCACGTCTTTTCGGTCTTTAAGTTGTTCACGAAGTTTCTGCACGTAGGGAAGTTCCATCCGGCAGGGACCGCACCACGTGGCCCACAGGTTGATAAAAGCTACTTTTCCTTTGAGGTCCGCCAGCGTCCATTTGCGGCCGTCCAGATCCGTGAGATCGAATTCCGGCAAGACCGTGTTCTTTGTGTCCCAGGTCGCAACTTCAGCCGACTCAAATTTGCTCTTCGAATCCAGACGCGCCTGAAAAGCACGCCACCCCTGATCCGTGCCACCCAATTCTTTCCACAACCGTTGCGTGTCGTTGTTTAGCTCATCCGGAATCGGGGAACCCTTTACGCGCACGGCCATCGCAGTTTGGTAGGCCGTCAACGCGTCCAGTTTGCGCTTCTCAACGTCAGCGACTTTCGCGACGGCTACCCAGTAGATACCCGCGTGGTATGCGTAAGACCTCTTATTCGAATCCGAGGCGTCCTCGCCGGGTTCTCTCTTTTTCAAAGCCGCTGCCATTTCGGCGAGCACTTCGTTTGCTTTCGCCGGCTGCCTGGTCCTGGCGTAGGCTTCTGCCAGCAAAGGCCACGCTTCCGATTGTGTGTAAGCCAGGTTGCTTTCTACGTCTTCGCCGCGTTTGAAGAGATCCGAAACACCGCCGCTCTTTTCTCTTCGCTCCATTTCGGCGAGTGCCTTCTGAATCAGTGCGGGAACCTTTTCCAGATGAAAACCGCGCTGTAGATAAAATCGCGCCACCATCACGTCGAGTGGTGGAGTTGAAAGATAGAAGCCTTGCGAAGCGTGGGCCTTTGCATAACCGTTGTAGGCGGCTTCCATGTCTTCATTCTTCGAACCGTTGAGCGCTTGTAAGGCATAGAGGCGACTCGCCCAACTGCGTTCATCATCGGGCCATCGGGTAATCCACTGCGAGGTCGTTTCCAGGCGTGCGCGGTAATACGCTTGTTTCTTTGCTTCGGGGTCCTCGGGCTTCGGAAACGGATGTTCTTCATCGTCGCGCGATTGAACGATGAACTTCGCGGTGTCGGATTGCGGAGCGCGGCGGACAAGTTCGTCTTCCGCCCAATGCTCACCTGCCTTGTCTCCCATCTGCCTGTAGCCGGCTTCCAACGTCTGGAGCCACTCTTTGGTGTTGAGGTTCCTGGCGCGAATCTTCTTTACGTCTTCGGCGATCTCCTGACGTAGTTGGGGGTGTTCGGGCACGGGCCTCAGTTTGAATTGGAGCGTCCAGAGATTGTCCCAGTAATACAGGTCTTGATTGTCGGTGGACGACTCGAGCATCGGGCGCAAACGTTGCACTGCGGCCGTCATCATATCTTTGTCGCCGACACGCGAAACCAGATTGAAGCTGGCTCTTTCATTTGGACATTTGGCAATCCATTGCTTCAAGTGATCTTTCGATTTCGTCACGTCGCGGAAATTCGGGTAGTTGTAGATCTCCGCCAACTGCAGATGCGACCAGGGGAATTCGGGTGACTGCTGCGTGAGTTTTTCGGCGAGCGCGATCGCTTCTTTAGTCTGCCGGCCGACGAGTACACGCGCGTAAAGATAAACAGCCACCGGATCGTTTGGCTTCTTCTCCAACTGCGCGCGACTGTCGGCAACGAGTGCATCGATGTCCGCGAAGAAACCGGCGCGACGACTATCCTGGTAACGTCGCTGCACGAAGAAGTCGTTTGGGTACCGGCTTAGCAGGTCCTGCAACATCTTCTTCTGTCGATCGAGTCGCGCAGCGTACGGCAGGCTCTCGTCGTTCACGTCCGATACCTTCTTCAATTCCGCTTTGATGACGGGAGTCGGTTCGCAGTACTCTGCGGCCGCCTGGGCTCGAGTGAGCGTTGGTACAAGCAGCAAGCACAGTAATGGAAGAAGTGATAACGCTTTGCGGCGGCAGGAAAACTCACGCGTCATGATGCTGACTCCTTGAGGGTTGTGGGTCTGTCAAACAGTTCCAAAAACTAACGATGGGACCAAAATGATAGATGGTTGACTCAGATTCTGTCACGCCTACCCGAGCATCCGGTTTCAATTTAAGTCGGGCGATATCTTTGTTTTATCCAGACGAACCATTAGAATCGACCGCCTTTTGCGGAAACTCTTCAGCCCGGGAGAACAGATCGAATGTATTCCAAGATGATTCGCGTCGTCTCACTGTCAGCATCGATGGTCGCCTTGTTTACTTTGTGTGCAGCTTCGACGTACGCGCAGTTTGGTGATCTGGCGGACAAACTAAAAAAGAAGACTCCAAATCTTCTCGGAGGCAAAGCACCGATCACAACCAGTTTGCCGGACGCTAAGTGGGAAGAAGCTTCCAAAGATGGCTTTACACCGCGCGAGGCCGCTCGTTCATTGATGACGTTGCAGCGAACACCGAACGGTGGCTTTGTTGTTCAGTACGGTTACTACACCTTACAGACGCAAAGCTATTGCCTGAAGGCGGGGACGCACGGCCCCGGCGGCGGCGATGGTTATCTCTACGCCCCTCCAAAAGGACCGGCCGAAGACGCGGTCATGACTATCGTTCGTAACTCGGTGCAGCATCCGGAGATTGAACAGCATGACATTCAAGCGCTTTTATGGGCCATCATTGCTCGGGCAAAATTCGAGGACCTGCAACCGGAAATGAAAGCGACCGCCGCGAAGCTGTTGACTCCACGACAGCTCGCGTCTCTCAATCGCAACGCGCTGGACGCGCTCTCCGGTAATGCATTGACGGATGCCTTGGGTGGAGTTCCCGAACCGTTGCGACAAATCGCGCAAGCAGAAGCGCAACTGCGTCAGATGCTGACCACGCCGGGCGCGTCGTTCGCTGACATGGAACGCGTTGCAGTTCTCTCCGGCGCCGCGCCGCTGGGCGAAGGCAGTCGACAGGTACCATCCGGCCGCTGGTCTTTGCACCCTGATGGCTATTACGTTCGCTACATCCCATCCGGTTACAGCTCGACGCGCGTTGAGATTTGGGTGCCGCAAGGAAGCCCCGCCGTGGGCAAAGAGTACGATCCGGCCACGCACATCGCCGTCCCCGGAAACACCGCCAGACAACGACTCATCCAATCAGGTCGCGCGCAACAAACGCCGTGATGTGTGTCTTGCTTGTTTGCTTCAGGATTGAGGTCGCAGTACCAGTCCACTAACTCCCGTACTTCGGCCTTTGAAGACAGCACCTCTGATAGATAGACGTCGGCATTGTAACCTAAGCAATTCTTCGCGCAGGCGTCTGTTTAGTGCGCACATGTGAGTGCTGCTCTATTTGTCTGATCGCTGCTGCATCATAGATTCGCTCACCGCAGTCAGGGCACTCGTAGAATTCGACGGCTGGACTAGAATATCGCTTCCCTTGACGAGTTCCGGTCACAGCTTTACGAACCTTCTTAAGATTCTTGTTCCCGCAGTTCGGACAAATAGTTAGCTTGAGCCTGGTCATTTTCGTAATCCTCTACAGCGCTCGTTTAGAAGAAACCAAAAAATAGTAGGTTTAGATTCCAGCCTCTTGGACGAGCTTACCCTTTGTATATATTGCCAAACCATCGAGATTCGTGCTCTGAATCACATACAGGTATTCCCGCCGGTTGTGTCGTGAAGGGCTGCTTGACCGAAGTCGCTTATATATCGCGACCGCGTTCAGTATTGATTCAGCGATGTCCAATTCAGTTAAGTCGTCACTTTCCATTTCCAGACGGGCTTTTTCGCTGAACGCATATCGTCCGGCCAACACCGCCCGCTTAATTCGAATCAGCACGTCCATATGCGCAATCGCGCCGGTGATTATACTATTGCCATGACTTAATAAAAGGCTTAGAAAATCAAGCGCTTGATAGTACACCGCATAGGTACAGACTGTGGAGCACGTTGACGTCATCATCGTCGGGGCGGGGTTGTCGGGGGTGGGTGGGGCGTGTCACCTCAAGACAATTTGTCCGCGGAAGTCCTTCGTCATACTCGAGGGGCGCGAGAGGATGGGTGGGACGTGGGACCTGTTTCGTTATCCCGGCGTGCGGTCTGATTCCGATATGTACACGCTTGGGTATCGGTTCCGGCCGTGGCGTGAAAACAAGTCGATGGCTGATGGCCCGTCGATACTCAACTACATTCGGGACACGGCGAAGGAATACGACGTCGACAAGACGATCCGCTACAACCATCGCGTGCGACGTGCGACGTGGTCGTCAGACGAGACGCAGTGGACGGTGGAGGTTGAGACCGGTGAAGATACACAGCAGGTTGAGACTGGTGAAAAGAACGGACGAGTCAAAAAGATCGTCCATCTCACCTGCAACTTCCTCTATCTCTGCACCGGTTACTACGATTACGACAGCGGCTACACACCGCAATGGCCCGGCGTCGAACGCTTTCGCGGAACGATCGTGCACCCGCAAAAGTGGGCTGAGGATCTCGACTTCGCCGGCAAGCGCGTCGTAGTCATCGGCAGCGGTGCGACGGCGGTCACGCTTGTCCCCGCCATGGCCGAACGCGCAGCGCACGTCACGATGCTGCAGCGTTCTCCGAGCTACATCGTCACGCGTCCTGCGGAAGACAAAGTCGGGATCTTTCTGCGCCGCATTCTGCCGGACCGCGCCGCGTATGCCGCGACTCGCTGGAAAAACGTACTCGCCGGCACGTTCTTCTACAGCCTAGCGCGAAAGCGGCCCAACATCTTCAAGTGGATGGTCGCGCGTGGTGTGCGCAAACAACTCGGCCCGGGCTACGATGCGAAACATTTCACGCCGCCTTACAACCCATGGGACCAACGACTCTGCCTCGTCCCTGACGCAGATCTCTTTCGCGCGATGCGCGACGGCCGCGTCTCGATCGTCACCGATCAAATCGAGACGTTCACCGAATACGGCCTCTTGCTCAAATCCGGCGAACACCTCGACGCCGACATCATTGTCACCGCAACCGGACTCGTTCTGAAGTTGTTCAGCGGCATGCAACTCGTGGTAGACGGCGCGCCAGTCGAGATGCCAAAGACGCTCGTCTACAAAGGCATGATGTTCAGCGACGTACCCAACCTCGCCTTCGCCGTCGGCTACACGAACGCATCGTGGACGCTGAAATGCGATCTCGCCGCCGGTTACGTCTGCCGCCTCCTGAACCACATGGACCATCACGGATTTGCTGTCTGCACGCCACGGGTCAACGACTCCAAAATCGAAGAAGAGCCCGTGATCGATTTCAACTCCGGCTACGTGTTGCGCGCGCTCGATTCACTGCCGCATCAAGGCTCGAAGACGCCCTGGCGCCTGCATCAGAACTACGTGAGGGACCTGTCGATGATGCGCTACGGCCGCGTTGAAGACGGCACAATGGAGTTCAAGTCAGCATCAATGACTCCCCGCGCAACCGAAATAAGATCGACGGCGGAAGCGGTGCACGGTGGCAATGTGACACCGCTGTAGCCGCGCCTTTCGAGCAAAAAAAGTATTTCCGGTCAGGTTATAGCAGGATTCTGCCAGTCAAATAGGCAGGGCTGTAGGTTGTTCAACCTCTCGGCTTTTGGTTAAGCTGCGCCCGAGTCGGTTTCTATTACCCCCGGAGAAAATCGAATGACTATCTCGTTTAGGCTTTTTGGCTACTCTGTGTGCCTTACCATTGCCAGACCCATCAGAATCCCGGCTGACAGGTTGGACCACCTGCTGCTCACCGAAACAAAGTAAACCTCAAGACACTCAAACGAAACGCAAAGCGGATCGTGTGAGGTGGGCCACGGTCACCAGTTTATAAAAAACTCGCGCACGATATTGATCCCGAAGTTCGTCAGCAACGTGCCGGTGCCCATCCGCAAACCGTCCTTATAACTATATCGCTCCGGATACCACGTCTCGGTCGCGACGATCGCGCCCGTGTAAACGCCGGCTAGCTTCGGCGCCGACAGGATGCGATTTCCACTCTTCGTTCGCGACGTGATCGTTTCCAGAAACGCGTGCTTGAGGCGAGGCCCGAATCCCTCGCGGCCACTGCGGTGAAAGCCACTGTCGACACTCAGCGCCTCATCGAGACCGTACGTCACCGTCTGTTGGATCGCGCTGCGGCCGAAGCTCGATGCAAAACGCTTGCCGTACCCCTTCATTCCCTGCCCCCACTCTTCGGGCGAGTCGTGCCATTGATCGAGTCCGGCGGCAGCAGCGGTGCGCGCGAGTCTGAATGGACCAACCGTGTCTTTGACGTAACGATCGAATCGCTCGCGGTGTGTGGGAAAGACGTACGTATCGAAAGGGTCCGGCTTCGGTTTCACGGGCGCCGCGATCGTATCGTCTGCTTTTGCCCCGACTGTCTCAGCGGCTGGCCGCGCCGGCTGCGGTGAAGCCGTTACCGGTGAGGCCGGCTCCTGGCCCTGCACGTGAGCGAAAAAAGCGATCACGAACGACACCGCTAAAATTCCAATTGTGTATTTCGCTAAACCTGCACAGACCCGTTTCATAGAGTTCCTTCCCGCGCACTAATTTTCAGGGGATTAGTAAATAAGGAGGCCGGGACTTCTATAATCGGGAATTGACACGATAGTGAGGCTTATCTTTCATGAATGTATGAACGAGGCTACGGAGTGTCAGTGACTTTCAATTCCTTCACCGGAACACCGTCGCTCCACGTCCCCATGAAGCGCTGCTCCTTCGTGTTTCCCAACGCATACTCGCGATTCTTGCCGTAAAAAGCAGCGTCGCAGAGCGCGTCGAACAACTTCCAGGTGCCGTAGTAATCAAGCGCATTGACCATCATCGTCTCGAGCCGGCGCGAGTCGTCGGACGCGCCGTTCTGTCGTGACGACGAGTTGCCGACCCGACGAGGATTGGCGGGCACGCCGACCACGCCTTCGCCGTTGTCGTAAGCGGTATCCATTGCGGTCGGCGCGCGATGACTCGCCTGTAACGAAGGCATGCCATGCGTGTCAGTCACCATCAGGATGAAATCTTTGTTTGCGGCGGGAACTTGCGTCGATTCGTAGTAGATACGTTTTGCATCGAGGTCGCGCACGAGCGTGTCCTGATCGCCCGCGACTGCGAGCAACAAAGTCTCGGCCGGCATCTTTTTCAGATCCGCGAGCGGGATCTTGATCGGATCTTCGGTGATGCCGGGTTCAACGGCCATCACCGCGCGCACTTTCGGCAAGTTTGATTCGCTCGCCAGTGCCGCAACGCTGGCCGACAACAACCCGCCTACTGAATGGCCCACGACAGCGAACTTGGTCAAGTCAGGTTTGACGTGACCACGCTCCGTTTGCAGACGTGTTATGGCGTCTTTGATAGCCCCCAGCGTGCTCGGGAGGAAGTCTTTGATGGGCGTCAGCAGCGTCTCCTGATAGCGCGGGTAGACGACGATGTTGCCGCGTTTGACGAGGTGGTCCAACCAGGCGCCGTAGTACAGCGGGTTCATGCCGCCCCAGCCGTGGATGAAAACAACGAGCGGCGCCGAAGCCGGCTTGGGAGTATCGGGTTCGAAAATCCAATACTCCTGATTGCCGGCGCCGTAACGATTTTTCGTTACCTTCGCGTGAATGTGCTGCTTGCCGCCGGGACCGGTAGCCGGCTGCGCCGGCGGCGTAGCACGTTGAAAAGACAGAGTGGTCAGGGAGAAGAGTATGACTGCGATAAATGAACTTACCAATTTTCGTGTCATGTCTGCCCTAACCACTGAATATCAGGCGCGGGTCGCACGTACTTCGAGGTATTCAGCCTCGACTGAGGTTGTCCCGTCCTTCGCCGTATTGTTCTTCGTCCAAAGATCTTCGAGCTCCTTGCGAATCGCGGCTTGTTTGTTTTCATCAAGCGCAGCGAAAGCCTTGTTGGCCGGTCCGTAGTAAACACGGAAATGCTCGACGACTTCGGCAGGAGAAAACGGAAACGCGAACGTCAGGATCACTGGTTTCGTCTCGATCTGCGAAACGCCGTCGCCAAATCGTTCACGAACGACATCTTCTTTGCCCCAGAGGACCGGCGAAGTCATTCCCGGCGGCGGCGGGACGTAAGCGGCGGTCGTCTTAAACATCTGACCGATAAATCCGGCAGGCGTCCAATTCGCCATCGCAATCAACCCGCCCGGCTTCGTGACTCGCTTCAGTTCCGCGGCGACCAGGTCAGGACGCGGCGCGAACATCGCTCCAAACATCGTGATCACCGCATCGAAACTCGCATCCGCGTACGGCAAAGCCTCCGCATCGCCCTCGTCAAATTGGGCCTTCAACCCTTCCCGCTCGGCGTTTGCCCGGGCTTGTTCGACCAGATTCGGTGCGATGTCGA
>DATANW010000356.1:0-20816 GCA_036266055.1 Pyrinomonadaceae bacterium
GCTGGTGTTGAAGTGGGCGTTGGAGAAGAAGAGCCGGGGGAGGATCAAAGCAAATGGGAACCAGGAAGGATCAGCATAAAGTCGGCACGCCCTCAAAACCTCGGGGACAGCAGACCGGATTCGCCGGACAACGCGATCAAAACCGGCAACGAAAGGAAGAGACGCCTGCCTTGCGGGGTGTCCGGAAGAAGGGAAATCGCATGTTTGGTGACGCGTCGGAGCAGCATATCGGCAGTGATGCGGCGACGCCGAGTACGAATCGTCCATCGACACCGGGAATGCGCCCGGTAACCACAAAAGGCACAAAAGGCGCAAAAGGCACAAAAGTTTAAAAGAGGGACGGGGTCAACTCTTCTGAAAAGAGTTCAACTGAAAGGCAGGCAACTCTTCTGAAACGGAGTCAACGTTCTGAAACGGAGTCAACGCTCTTTTGAAAATAACGGGCGTTACCTTTTCTAAATTCCTCTGTGCCTTTTGTGCTGTTTGTGCCTTTTGTGATTACTTGCCGCGAATGAGCCAGGCGTTGAGACCCATCTTACGGGAAGGGCAGTTGGACACGGATCTTTCGCCGATCATTACGTACCCGTGCGGGAGAGGGAATCCTTTGCAGACGGTTTCGCTTGGACCAGGCCGACGGATTTCCCATGCGTTGGTCGTGATTTCAGAACTGCTGCTGTTTGCGCAGGCCGCCGCTTTCACCTCGCCAACGACGACATAACCCTCCGGCACCGGCGCTACCGCAACCTCACGTCCGTTCCACACCACGAACGCCTTACACATGATTTCACTGGGGCCGGGCTTTCGAATAAACCACGCATTCACATCACCATTCGCTCCCGTGCTCTTCGAACAGTGCGACACAAACCCCTCTTTAACGATCGTCATATCGATCGGCGGATTCATACTCCTGCAAATCCAACGTCCTTCCGCCGGCTTAATTACAGGATCGTTTCGCGACACCGGCAGCGACGGATCACTCTCTACCGTCGTGCGACTCAACGCCCGCTGCGTGTTCGCGGTGCGCCCGACAGCGCCCGACTTATCGACCACATACCCGGTGCGTGCACGCACGACGAGTTGCGGACGATTCACGCGCACTTCAACGCGCCGCTGTTCGCCCGTCAGTCCCGCACTGCGCGGGTAATAGCCGATGCTGTATTCGTTGTGCAGCTCGTCGACGATGCTCGCGATAGCGCGGTCGAGGTCGCTGATCTCAGCCGCAGGATAAACTCCGGTGCTCGTTGCATCCGCAAGCCGCCGCAGGTACGCACCCGCCCGCCGATAATCCTGTTCACTAAACCCCGTCCCTTCTACCGGCAGACTACTCTTCGCCGAACTCGGCGCTCGCGACTTCATCTGTTCATACGTGCTGAACTGCACCGGATAGATCAACGTGTCGCTCTTTTCAACCTTCCGCAGCGTGCTCTCGACAGTCGCGTTGCGGCTATCGTTATCAACGCCGTCGCTAAACAGAATCAACGCCGTACGACCTTCGATGCGATTCATCTCCTCAACCAGCGAATCAACAGCGTCGTAAACACGGCTCCCGCCGCCGGGACGAATACTCGCGATCGCGCGACGCAGCGTGTCCGGGTCGCTCGTCGCCTCGGTGATCACGTTGAAGTCGTCGGAAAACGAAACGACTACCGCACGATCGAGCGGCCGCATCCTGTCGACAAACGCCAGCGCCGCTTGTTGTATGTCTGCCAGGTTGAACACCGTCGAACGGCTCGTGTCGAAAACGAGCGCGACGGTGAACGGATTGTCGACGGGCGCGAAGTAGGCGATCTCCTGTTTGACCCCATTTTCGAAGACCTGAAAATCCTCGCGCCGCAGGTTCGGAACGAATTTCCCGTCGCGGCCGATCACCAGCACCGGCGAGTTGACGAGCGTGGTCTTGACCCGGATTACGTCGTCGGGATCGATCTCCTGCCCGTGCACGAAACCTGCGAAGACCAAAGGCAGTAAAGCGACCAGGACGCTCGTTTGTAGTATCTTTAGCACCAGGCACACAGAATAACTCAGTTATCACCGCGTAGGGCTCCCCAAAGGCCAACCAAATCGAAGGATTTGTGTCTATGTCCACGGTGACTGACAACGAAACCGATCTTATCCGGCGGGCCCAAGCCGACGACGCGAATGCGTTTTGCTCACTCGCCGAACGCTATGCGCGACGCATCTACCTGCTCGCGTTCCATTACTGCCGGAACACGCAGGATGCGGAAGATCTGTCGCAGGAGGTTTGGCTGCGGGCTTATCAGGCGCTGGCCGGCTTCCGCGCCGAGTCATCCTTCTACACGTGGTTGCGCCGGATAACGATCAACGCCTTTCTCAATCACCAACGAACGAGCACGTTTCGCCACCAGGGCCAGACCACGATCGTCGAACTGATTGACAGCGATTCCGAAACCGCTTACGAGTCGCGTTCAGCGTCGGCCGAAACGGTTTACACGAAGGTGCTCTTCGAGACTGTCATGACCGCACTGGGAGAACTGACGCCGTCGCAGCGATTGATGTTTCTGCTGCGGCATTACGAAGGAATGTCGTACGACGAAATCGCGGCCGCGATGAATTGCTCGCCGGGCACTGTGAAGAAAGGCGTGTCGCGCGCCATCGCAAAATTGCGCGTAAAGCTGGATACAAACACTGACGAACCCGAACGTCTTACTCGTCTCGTTGAATGCTGATCGGGAGTTTTGAAATGCATAACTGCAAGAGAACAAGAGAGCGCTTAACCGAACTTCTGCTCGACGGAGCTGATCCGCGCGCAGTCCTTGCGAAAGAGCTGCGCGAATGTGCCGAATGCCGGGAAGAGTTTGGCGAACTGAGCGAGACTCTGCGAGTCACCTCGCGATTGATCGAAACCGCAACGCCGCCGGAGAGCTATTGGCCCGGTTACCACGCGCGCCTCAAGGAACGACTGCGTGCCGCGCAGCAGCCGCACGTTGCGCCGGGCCAATACCACGATCGATCATTGCTCAGACGATTCTTCTTCTCCTCGATCCGTGTGCCCGTGCCAGTGGGACTGGCGCTGATAGCGATCGTTGGCTTGGCGTTCGTCTTTTTAATCCGTGTTCCGGAGGCGGAGATTTCAATCGTTCAGGTACCGGTAGACGTGCCCGTCACTCGTGAAAAAACAATTGAACGAATCGTCTACCGCGAGAAAGAATCGAGGAAACCAAGAAGAACACCGCCTACTCCTCCAAACGACGCGACCGTCGCCACTCTCAAGGGGTTTGAACCAGCGGAAGAGGTGAAGCTAACTGTCATCAAGGGAGGGTCCGCCAATGAGAAATAAGATTTGGGCCCTGTTGATTTGCGTTCATTGCCTGGCGTTCGCGGCGGCGGCGCAAAGTCCCGCGAAGCGACAGCTGGTGCTGCCCGTTGCGACAGGCGGCTTCGTCGCTTTTAGAAGTGAAACTTCCGGCCCGGCAAACGAGCAACTGAAAAACAATCCACTCTCCGCGTTGCTGTTTTCACAGGCGTTCGCCGGCGAGAATCGAGTCATTCATCGAGTACTGACTGACTCCGAACGTCACGTTGTCTTCGCTTACGATCTCGCGATCAACTCCGATCCGGAGACGAAGAAGTTTCGCCTGGCTGTGCTTCCGGCTGACGAAGCGTTTCGCCGTTCGTTTTTGAAAGACTCCGCGCCGTTGCGGGCCCACGAAGGGTTTGCGACGTTCCCGAAATCGACCTCGCCGCAGACGCTCGACGACGGCGACGCTGTTTCGCTCGAACTGCTCGTCAACCGCGAATCGGGTGTGAAGATTATCGACGTTGTGAAAGTCACCTTCGATCGTTCGACGTTGCGCGAGACTCTTGAAGTCGCGCCGAAGGACTTCTCGCTGGATGCAGTTTCGCTGGCGATGAAAGGTTACGAACTCGCGATCGAAGGAAACGTGGTCGCGACAAGCAAGTCGAAAATCGGCTGCGCGGGATCGCTGCTGTGGATTTACATTCCCGACCGCGGGCGCTTCATCTTTTCGCTGGTCCCGCGCGAAGGTTACGCGTTCCAAAAGATTGGCCTGCTCGACGACAACCGGATCGAGTTTGAATTCAACGACGAGTTTTACGAATGGATCTCCGGCGACTCGATCCTGCCGAACGGCGGCACCTGGAACCTTTGGGTGCTGCACGATCCGGATTACACGACGTTTCTCGGAACGCGGACTGCCACTCTGAAGAGCGCGCAAAAGAGTCCGAACATACTCGAGAAGCTCGAAGACAAGTTACTCACGCGGCAGGGCATCACGCTGCTGCGCAACCTGCCGGGCCGCCAAAAAAACAGCGTCGATGCGCCGCAACGGGTGATGGTCGGCGGCGCCGACAGCATGGACCATCTGTTACCCAAGTTTCCTTAAAGTCTCCCGCAACCAAGTGTAGTTAGCTAAACGCTCCCAATCCCGTTACCGGATTTGATGGAGAAGGGACACGTGTGCCCACAAGGAGATCGCATATGAACCGCAGATTCTTGTTACTCGCAGTTGCCTTTTTGTTACTCGTGCAGTCCCACTCGCTCGCGCAATCACAGGATCTGCCGAAGTTTGAAGTTGGGGGTGAGTTCAGTTCGCTCTCACGAGATAGTTTTGAGACCAGGATGGAGCCGGGTGTGGGCGCGCGCTTTACTTTCAATCTCAACCGGAGCGTCGCGTTTGAAACAGCCGGTTATTTTTATCCTCAAAAATGCTTTAGTTGCCGCAACGGTGGGAATATGAGTCAGTTTGTGGCCGGCGCGAAGGTTGGAAAGAGGTTTGAGAAGTGGGGAATCTTCGGGAAGGCAAGGCCGGGAGTTGTCAGTTTCAGTCGTGGCGAGTTCAATGTTGTTCCCGCGAGCTCGTCTGGCACCTTCCCGTTTGATGTTGAAACCAACCGCATCACGAGCTTTGCAGCGGATCTTGGCGGAGTGGTCGAGTTCTATCCGACAAACAAGATCGTCACTCGCTTCGATGCCGGCGACACGATCATTCACTTCGGACGTCGAACCATCAACGGCGTGGCGTTCAACCCGACCACGCAGGAGGTCACGTTCATCCCGATAACCCAGCCCGCGAGAACTACGCACAACTTTCAGTTCACCGCGGGCGTCGGATTCAGGTTTTAACCACGGATCCACCGATCACACGGATGTGTTTATTGGTCCGTGCGCTTCGGTGGATTTGCCGGTTTTTGAAACGCCGTGTCGGGAAGGTTGACGTCGAATTTCACATCAACCACGCGTATCACGATGTCGCCGTTTGCGATGTTGCTTGACGTGTTCTTGAACGCCACCATCACGCCGTCGACGTTGCGATAGTCGCTGAATGTCTGCGTTTGCGGTATCTCGATGTTGGCCGTTTCGACAACGACCAGCGAGTCGCGTTTGAGCAGCAGGAAAGAGCGTGTAGAGATGTAATCGGTGACGCGCGTGCCTTTCTCGGGAATCTTCACGACGACGTAAGCGTCTTCGTCGCCGACTTTTGCGATTCGCGTGACCGTGATCGTTTTGTAGTTAGTCTTCCAGTTGAGGACGTCGTAGAAGTCGGAGCCGGTGCGAATGTCGTCGAGTCGCTTGCCGGAATACGTCTCGGGTGGACCAAAGCTCATCACTTCGCCGCCGGTGTTGCCGTCGAAGAATGAAATGATCTGCGCGACCTTCTTGTCGAGCGCCGTGAACCACATCTCGCTGCCCGCGAGGTTTGGCGCGCGCGCACTGATCGTCCCGGATCCCTTCATGCCCTGGCTCTCGAGATCGACCTCGACGGTCGTCAACGACGATTTGTGTTTCCGCAGGTTTGCCTCACCACCGTAGGCGGCGATTACTTTTGCGATTAGATCGTCGGCCGAGATCAATCCAGTAGCAGCAGGCGACGGAGCTGCGTCTCCGACCATAATCTTCGTGACTTTCTCGAGCACGATGTTGCCTTGTGGCTGCTCGAGAAACATTTCCGTCAGTGCTTCTTTATCTTTCACCGGCCGGAACGTGACGAAGAACCCCGGCGGTGCGGGCTCCTCGAATTTGTAACGGCGGCCGCCGATGTTCTTCAGGGGATACGTCGCTTGGCCCGGCACGGTCAGCGTCAGTTTTTCGTCCTTCATCGCGACTTCGAAATTGACGCCCGCGGCCACGAACCGGTAACTGCCGACTTCCATCTTCGGATCGCCGGCGGGTTCCGCGGTCTTCGCCGTCGCCGACGCATCCGGGCTGCCGACGATGTTGGTCCAGATCGTGTTCATCGCGTACGCGCCGATGGGCGACGCGCTGACGTTCGTCAACAGCACGAAGCCGAGTTTCTGATCGGGCATGAACGCCACCTGAGAATTGAAACCATCAATGTTACCGCCGTGTTCGACGACTTTGTGACCGTTCCACTGGCGCAGGAACCAGCCGAGACCGTAATCAACCGAGCCGCCGATGTTCATCTGCTTGCGCGTAAGTTCCTCGAAACCCTTTTCCGAAACGAGCCGCTTACCGTTGACGATGCCGTTGTTGAGCATCAGGCGCAGCCATTGGGCCATGTCGCGGGCGCTCGAGTTGATCGCTCCGGCGGGTGCTGCCGGAGTGATGTCGCGTTGCGGCAAACGTCGAGTCAGTTTTGTCGACGGATTGTATTCGTAACCCAGCGAGTAATCGCGCGCTTTTTGCATCGCGGCGGCGGAAGTGTCGCTGTTGTTCATGCCGAGCGGTTTGAAGATGCGCGTCGCGATCAGTTTTTCCCACGTCGAGTTTTCGGCTTTCGCGACGGCTTCGCCGGCCGCGGTGTACATGATGTTCTGGTACTGAAACTTCTCGCCGAGTTTTGCCGTCGGTTTCGCCATTCCGGCGACGCGGATCAGCTCTTCGCGGTTGAGCATGCCTGTGACCATCGCGAGATCCGTGCGGTTCAAGCCGGAACGATGCGACAGCAGATCGCGGATCGTGATCTTCGCGGCGGCTTCCTGATCGCGCAACGTGAAGTAGGGGAGAAACTTCTTTGGCGAATCGTCGAGCGACAGCTTGCCGGCGTCAGCGCTCATCACGGCGAGCATGCCCGTAAACGCTTTCGAAGCGGAGCCGATGGCGAAGCGCGTGTCGGGTGTGACCGGCAGTTTCTTCTCGATGTCTTTCTCGCCGAGGCCTTTCAGGTAAATGATCTGATCGTCTTTGACGATGACGAGCGAGATGCCGGGAATGCCGAGCTCTTTCCGTTTGTCGTCGAGGGCTTTTTCGATCGCTGCGAGCGCCGCGCTGTAGTGCTGTGCAGGTGCGGTGGATGTCGCCTGTTGCGCTGCAACTGACGGAGGCGGTAACAGCGATGTAGAAAGGGCGAAACAGAGTACGAGGGCAGAAAACAGGCGGGCGGAGGCCTTAAACCAAATCATTTTTTATTTCCTAAGATCCGTGGTTTGTTAAAACACGGATCTTACGGCAGCGGGCGGGATTGTGTTTCAGTCGACGAGCTTTAATCCACTATCCAGGTGTCGCCGCTATTGATCAGCTTTTCAAGACTGCCGGGACCGGATTTCGCGACCGCCGCGTCGATCTGGTCGACCATCATGTCCTCGTAGGTCGGCCGCTCGATGGCCCTGAAGATACCGACGGGTTGTGGAAACTCCGGCTGCTCCATGCGCGCCAGCATGAACGCGACTGACGGGTCCTGCAGGTAGATATCGTGGACGAGCAGGTCGTTTTCGGTGATGCCGTTTTCGCCGATCGTCACGACTTCCGGATGCGCGCCGTTCATGCGGATGCCTTTGTTGCGCTCCTTGCCGTACACCATCGGCTTGCCGTGTTCGAGATAAAGCACGCGGTCGGAGCGGATGGTGCGTTCGGCGAAATAATCGAAGGCGTGGTCGTTGAAGATGTTGCAGTTCTGGTAGACCTCGATGAACGAGATGCCTTTGTGTTTGGCGGCTGCTTCGACGATCGTGCCGAGATGTTTGACGTCGATGTCGATCGAGCGCGCCACGAAAGTCGACTCGCTGGCGATCGCCAGTGACAACGGATTGATCGGGTAATCAATCGTGCCGCTCGGTGTCGACTTGGTCCGTTTGCCGAATTCTGACGTCGGGCTGTACTGGCCTTTCGTCAGACCGTAGATACGGTTGTTGAAAAGAATGTAGTTGACGTCGAGGTTGCGACGGATCGCGTGGATGAAATGATTGCCGCCGATGGACAGCGCGTCGCCGTCGCCGGTGATCACCCAAACGCTGAGATCCGGATTGGCGCACTTGATTCCGGTGGCGATTGCAGGTGCGCGGCCGTGAATGCTGTGAAAGCCGTACGTGTTCATGTAGTACGGAAAGCGCGAGGAGCAACCGATGCCGGAGACGAACACGATCTTCTCGCGCGGGATGCCGAGCTCGGGCATCACCTTCTGCACGTTGTTGAGGATGGCGTAGTCGCCGCAGCCCGGGCACCAGCGCACTTCCTGATCAGAAACGAAGTCAGCCTTCTTGAGTTGCCCCGGAGGCGGCGCAATCTTGCCTGACACAGACGACCCGGCGTCGCTTTCCGCCGAAACCGCCCGGTCGTTCATTAACGGCTTGTTCCCATTTCCACCATGTCCATTCATCTCTGTGCTCATCATTACTCCTAATGTACGTACTATTTAGTTCCGGGCGTCGGCCCGAAAACTCGATCGAGCGAAATCCTGAAGCCCGGAAGGATGTCATCGGCTTCGAGTTCGTCGGATCCTGAAAAGGTGATGCTGTCAGAAGCCGAGCGATAGACTGTCACGGTGCAGTGTTTTGGATTTACAATCCACAGCTGCTTCACGCCGGATTCAAACAAGCTCAAGATCCGCGCTTTGACCATCCCCGGTCGATCACTGGGGCTCAATACTTCAACAGCAAGGTCAGGAGGACCATCCCAATAACCTTGAATGTCAGGCGGCCCCTCTTCCAAACGCTGTTTGGTAATGAACGAGATATCGGGTCCCAATACAGTGTCGGGGTTGGAAGTAAGCTTCCACCCTGACTCACTGAGTACTTCGCCTAATTCATGGTCCAAAACAAATTGTCCAAGCGGCACGAGGAGCCGCACTGTAATCCGGCCGTGAGGAAATCCGGGTTGTGGCATTCTGACAACTTCTCCATTGAGGAGTTCGTGGCGAATTCCAGGTTCGTCCGGGAGGAGCGAAAACTCCTCGGCGGTCATTAACGCTGTTGAGGTACTCATCTGGTTACGCCTCGCTAAAGAAGCGCGTTGTGAGGAACGCTCCAACATTTACAAATACTCCTCGACTTTGCGAACGATCTCGCGGATTTGGAACGGGCGGCCTTTCACTTTGGAGAAGGGAACGGCGTCGACCAAATAACGCGCGCGAATCATCGTGCAGAGTTGGCCGAGATTCATTTCCGGAACGATCACCGTTTCGAATCCAGCAAGCACCTCGCCGAGATTGCGCGGGAATGGGTTCAGGTGACGAAGATGCGCCGACGAGACACTCTTTCCTTCGCGCTGCATCTTTTCAACTGCCGAACTGATCGACCCGTAGGTCGAACCCCAACCAAGCACCAATACTTTGCCCGTCTTTTCACCCATCACTTCGACCAGCGGCACGTCATTCGTCGCGCGATCGATCTTCTCCTGACGAAGTTTGACCATCAGGTGGTGGTTTTCAGGATCGTAGTTGACGTTGCCCGTGATGTGCTGCTTCTCGATACCACCGATACGATGTTCGAGACCCGGCGTTCCGGGCAGCGCAAACGGACGCGCCAGCGTAGCTTCATCGCGCGCATACGGCATGAAGTTCGCAGGATCGGTCGCGAAGTGCAGCTCGATCTTCGGCAAGGAATCCATCGGCGGAATCGCCCACGGTTCCGCGCCGTTCGCGAGATATCCATCAGAGAGATAAAAGACGGGCGACATATACTTGAACGCCAGTCGCACGGCTTCGATCGCCATGTGGAAACAGTCGGCAGGCGTCGCAGGCGCCACGACAATCGCCGGACACTCACCGTTTCGTCCCCAAACCGCCTGGAATAGATCCGCCTGCTCGGTTTTCGTCGGCAGTCCGGTTGACGGTCCGCCGCGCTGAACGTTGACGATCACGAGCGGCAACTCAGTCATCACCGCGAGACCGATCGCTTCCTGTTTCAGAGCGACGCCGGGACCAGACGTTCCAGTCAAGCCAACATGTCCGGCGAAGCTGGCGCCAATGGCCGCACAAACCGCCGCGATCTCGTCTTCAGCCTGAAACGTCTTCACGCCAAAACTCTTGTGACGCGACAGTTCGTGCAGAATGTCTGACGCGGGCGTGATCGGATACGAACCATAAAACAGTGGACGACCCGCGAGTTGCGCAGCGGCGACGAAACCGATCGCGGTCGCTTCGTTACCGGTGATCTTTCGATACTTGCCGGGAGCGATTTGCGCGCGCTTCACCGTGTAGTGCGTCGTGAAGACTTCCGTTGTGTCGGCGAAGTTGTAACCAGTCTTCAGCGCGATCTCGTTCGCCTTCGCGAGCTCGGGACTTTTGGCGAATTTCGATTTGATCCAATTGAGCGTGTTCTCCATCGGGCGGTCATAAAGCCAGTAGAGCACGCCGAGAGCGAAGAAGTTTTTCGAACGATCGATCTCTTTACGCGACAGTTCGACGTTGCCTTTCAACGCGTTCATGTTGAGCGTTGAGATCGGCAACTTGTGCACGCGATAACCGGCGAGCGAATTGTCGTCGAGCGGGTTGGTCGCGTAGTTCGCGTACTTCAGATTTTCGGCGGTGAAGCCGTCGGTATTGATGATCAGCGTGCCGCCTTCTTCAAGGTCGGGCAGGTTCACTTTCAACGCGGCGGGGTTCATCGCGACCAGCACATTCGGTTGATCGCCGGGGGTCTTGATGTCAGTGCTGGAGAAGTTGAGCTGGAACCCGCTGACGCCGGGCAAACTGCCGGCAGGGGCGCGAATTTCGGCCGGAAAGTCGGGCAACGTCGAGATGTCGTTGCCGACGACTGCTGACGTGTTTGTGAACTGAGTGCCGGTCAACTGCATGCCGTCGCCAGAGTCACCGGCGAAACGGATCGTAACGGTTTCGACTTCTTCGAGGTGCTTTTCAACCGGAGTAACTGGGGGTTCGATAACAGTGCTCATTCGTTTAATGCCAGACCCTTTCGCAATTGTTTTTCGCCTCGCTCAGGCGAACATGAATTCTAACATGCTATGTGTTCGTATGCAGGTCTTCTTCCAATCGTTCGTAAATGGTGTGACGCTTGTCACAGATCCTTCCGATGCCCGGATGAAACCTCCGCATAAGGAGACATCGCGGCGAGCTTTTCGATGACTTCAGGCAGGACGCGCAAGGTGGTCTCGATGTCTTCGTCGGTGTTGTATCGGCCGAGCGAAAACCGGATCGAGCCTTGTGCGGCAGTGTAAGGAACATTCATCGCGCGCAGTGTTGCCGACGATTCGTGCGTGGTCGAGTGACACGCCGAACCAGTCGACACGCAGATGTCGAGTTGATCGAGATGCAGCAGGATGTTCTGACCCTCGACGTATTCGAACGAGATGTTCGACGTATTTGGCAGACGATTCACGGCATCGCCATTGCGCCGCGCGTTGGGAATGTTTTCCAGAATTCCGTTCTCGAGTCGATCGCGCAGTCGGCGAATGTGTGAATGATCGTCGTCTGCAAGATCATCGCTCGCGAGTTTGCACGCGACGCCCAGACCGACGATGTTCGGCACGGCAGAAGTTCCCGCGCGACGGCCCTGCTCCTGCGCGCCGCCGATGATGAACGACGGCAGCGAAATACCTTTGCGGATGTACAGCGCGCCGATGCCCTGCGGCGCGTGCAGTTTGTGGCCTGACAGCGCAAACAGATCCACGTTCGTTAAGTCGATCGGAATCTTGCCGACTGCCTGTACGCCGTCCACGTGAAACAACGCCTGCGATCGCTCGTGCACGATGTGCCCGATCTCATTTACCGGAAACAACACGCCGGTCTCGTTATTCGCCAACATCACGGACACGAGCGCCGTATCCGGCCGCAGCGCATCGCGCAACGCGTCGAGATCGATGTCGCCCTTTTCATTCACGCCAACCCACGTGACTTCGTAACCTTCGCGTTCAAGCCCGAGACACACGTTGCGCACCGCTTCGTGTTCGACGAGCGTCGTCACGATGTGTTTCTTTCCCGGTTGCGCGGCGAGCGCGCCGCGAATCGCCCAGTTGTCTGATTCCGAACCGCACGAAGTGAAAACGATCTCGCTCGTGTCGGCGGCGCCGATCAGCGTCGCGACCTGTTCGCGTGCCTGCTCGATCGCCTGTTTCATCGTTCGACCGAGCGTGTGCGCTGACGACGAGTTACCAAAAAATTCGGTCAGGTACGGAAGCATCGCTTCGACCACTTCAGGCGCAACGCGCGTGGTGGCGTTGTTATCGAGATAGATCATGTGTTTCGAGTATCTCCTGAATTAACTGATGACAGGATCCGCAACCGCCGCCGGCATTGCAAGCCAGCGTCACTTCGCGCACGGTTGTTAAGCCGCGCGTTTGAATCTCACGTTCGATGGTGCGTTCGGAAACGAAGAAACAGGTGCAGATTAGCGCTTCGTCGCCGGCCCAATCATCTCGCGCGGCGTCGCTGTATTCGCGAATCGCGGCGAGCAACGCATCGCAAGCGAGTCGCGGGCAGTGTTCGCGGTTTGGAACGGTTGCAACCAAAGCCCCGGCGTTTTGCCCGACAGCCGCAGCGTCGGCGGTCGTCGTTCCGACAACGCGTTCGGTCAGCATCGACGCGGACGCCACCAGGACATCGCATCCGGTAGCCCGGAAGCGCGCCTGCGACACGCGATGCATTTCGTCAACCTGTATCGAGAAGCGCGCATGAGCGCCGCAAATCAACGAAGCCGAACGTCCTGTGAAACTTGGTTCATCCGCGTCGCCGACGTTACGCGGGTTCAAGAAATGACTTAATACATCCGTCACCGTTAGCTGAAACTACCCGCCACTCTCGCGTTTGTCAAAAACTCACGAAACAGCTACGCTTCCTACACCAATGAGTGAACTCAACGAACAATTAATTCTCGACAGTCTGCGACAGATCAAAGACCCGGATCTGCACAAAGATATCGTCGCCCTCGGGTTCGTCCGCGACCTAAAGATCGCAGGCGGAAACGTCTCTTTTCGCATCGTGCTTACGACCCCCGCATGTCCCGTGAAAGCCGAAATGGAAACGGCGGCGCGCGAGATCGTCGGCGGTTTGCCGGGTGTCGTCTCGGTGAACGTGACGATGGACGCGGAAGTGCCGAAAGGCCGCGGTCTCGGCGAGAAACTCGTGATCGAAGGCGTGCGAAACATCGTTGCGGTGTCGTCAGGCAAGGGCGGCGTTGGGAAGTCGACCGTGGCCGTGAACCTTGCGGTGTCGCTCGCCCTCGACGGTGCGCGCGTCGGTTTGATGGACGCCGATGTCTACGGTCCAAACGTTCCGATCATGCTCGGCGCCAGCGACGCCCGGCCGGAAGTAGAGGGCAACAAGCTCGTACCGATCGAAGCGTTTGGCGTGAAGTTCATGTCGATGGCGCTGTTGCAGCCCGGCGACAAGCCGATGATCGTGCGCGGGCCAATCCTGCATGGCCTGGTCAAACAGTTTCTGTCGGACGTGAAGTGGGGCGAACTCGATTACCTGATCGTCGACATGCCTCCGGGAACCGGCGACGTGCAGTTATCGCTGGCGCAACTCGTACCCGTGCAGGGCGCGGTGCTGGTCACAACGCCGCAGGAAGTCGCGATTGCCGACGTGCGGCGCGCGTTGCGGATGTTCGAAACCGTGGCGATCCCGGTGCTTGGAGTCGTCGAAAACATGAGCTACTTCATCGCGCCCGACACCGGTACGCGGTACAACATTTTTGGCGAAGGCGGCGGGGAAATTCTGGCAAAGCGATACAGCGTCCCGTTCCTTGGCGCGGTGCCGTTGGGCATCGAAGTGCGCGAAGGCGGCGACAAAGGCGTGCCCGTGGTGGTTAGTAAACCCGATTCACCGCAGGCCCAGGCGTTTCGTCGCGTGTCGGAGGAAATAGCGCGACAGATCTCGATCGAGGCGATGAAGCCTGAACTTGTCGTTTTAGGCAAAGGACAATAAGATAGCTCTGAGCTTGGGTCTTTGGCCTTTTGAGCTTTACTTGATCTTTGTCGTAACGCAAAGACCAAAGACCAAAACCCCAAGGCCAACTTAGGGCAGATTGATATTAGAGAGGATTCATAAAGAAATGTCAGCAACCACAGCGCCCACCGTTCAACTGAATGTGACGGAGTCGGCCGCAACAGAAATCAAGAAGTTCATGGACAGCGAGGAAGGCCTGCCCGAAACCTCAGGGCTCCGCGTGCGCGTGGTGCCGGGCGGCTGCTCCGGCTTTCAATACAGCCTGAACATCGAAGAGCAATCGCGCGAAGGCGACTTCGTTATGGACGAGAAAGGCGTGCGCATGTTTATCGACATGTTCAGCGCGCAGTACCTGAACGGCGTCGAGATCGACTACGTGACCGGCGTGATGGGTTCGGGTTTCACGTTCAAGAACCCGAATGCGACCGGCAGCTGCGGTTGCGGCTCTTCGTTCACCGCTTAAGATCTTTAACCACATAAGGCACATAAGCCGCAAAAGGCACAAAGAAGAAATACTGGTTGATTCATCTTTTTTGTGCCTTTTGTGGCTTTTGTGCCCTTTGTGTCTAATACACTGAGGAGCAAATCACAGATGCCTAAGATCAATGCTGAAACGGCCACTGGTCCCGTCGAGATCGACGCGCCGGAGGGCAAGAAACTGGTACTCGTTCTGGAAGACGCCGGTATCGACATTCTGCACCGCTGCGGCGGTAACGCGCGTTGCACCACGTGTCGCGTCGAGGTGCTGGAAGGCGAGCCTGGTCCGATGGGCGATCTGGAACGCAATCGCCTCGCGGTGGAGTCGGAGCTGGCCCCAAACGTGCGCCTCTCGTGCCAGATTCACGTCAGCACCGATCTGAAAGTTCGCGTTATCAACCAGGTCAGCACGCGCGGGATGGACGCCGGTCCAAGACCACTCGACGAATGATTTAAAAAATCCGTGTTTTCGTGTAATCTTCGCGCGGTAATACCAAGACAGCACGGAGGACGTATGCTAATTGAGTCAACTGCTCATCTCCCCATCAGTCTGGCTATGTTTCAAGAGGTGTTCCATGCACCGGATTCACAAGCCTTCATGCGAATCTTCTTCCGCTGGTTTCACTTCGTCGCCGGCATCACCTGGATCGGCATGCTCTACTTTTTCAACGTCGTAAACGTTCCCTTCCAGAAAGCACTCGACGCCGATACGAAGAAGAAGGTGAACCCGGACTTGCTCGGGCGCGCGCTTTGGTACTTTCGCTGGGGCGCGGTCGTGACCGTGCTCGCCGGTCTGGCTTACTACGCGATGTACATCCTCAAGGCCGACGTTACGAACGCCAACAACCTGGGAGGCGGTCATCTCAATCTGTGGTACATATTCTTCGCCTGGTTGACCTATCCGATCGTGCTGTTCGTGCTCGAGTACTTGATCATCAAAAAAGTCCCGGCAGTGACGAAAGACGGTCGCATCTATGCTGTGGTTATCGCTCTGGTGATCGCGTTCGTGACGTGGGGGCTCGTGCGGTTCTTCGCGGCGATGCTGACTGTTAACGGTACAAGCTGGGCCAGTAACAAGGCGTATTCGATTGGCATCGGCGGCGCATACGGCATCCTGATGCTGCTGAACGTGTGGGGCATCATCTGGCCCAACAACAAACGCATTCTAGCTGCGACTGCGGGCACCGGCCCCGCCGTGCCGCCCGAGCTTGCGCGTCAGGCGTTTATCGCGTCGCGCACAAACGCGTGGCTGTCGTTGCCGATGCTGTTATTCATGGGGACGTCGCACGGCGACTGGATAATGTTCGGCAAGTAAGTAACCACCAAAAAGGTAACCACAAAAGGCACAAACGAAACCAGTAAGAGGCACAGACCCACTTATCAGAGTTTGTGCCTCTTCGTGTCTTCGTTTTGTGCCTTTTGCGGGACGTATTCGTCACACTCCCGCGTCATATTCTCCACACACAACATTTCAAAAACAATGGAGGTATGTATGAGCACCTTTGGCACTTATAACCCCCGCCAATTCAATCTCAGCGGACTCAAAGGAATCTCTGACGAAACGTTGGAAATGCATTTCAAGCTCTACGAAGGTTACGTAAAGGAAACCAACAAGCTCACGGAGAAGATCTCGCAGTTCATCGAGGACGCGAACGTCGATCAGGAAGAGATGCCCGCTTACTCGGAGCTCACGCGCCGGCTCGGGTTTGAGTACAACGGCATGGTCCTGCACGAATACTACTTCGACAATCTGCAAAAGGGTGGCGGCACCGGCGACCCGACGAAGACGTCAGAGTTTGCGAAAGCGGCGGAGACGAGCTTCGGCAGTTACGACGTGTGGAAAGCGGATTTTGTCGGCATTGGAAAGATGCGTGGCGTTGGTTGGGCCATCTGTTACCAGAACCCCTCGAACGGCCGGCTTTCAAACCACTGGATCACGCTGCATGAGACCGGGAACGTGGCGGGGTTTAATCCGATTCTCGTACTGGACGTTTGGGAGCACGCGTTTTTGCTCGACTACAAACCCGCCGAGCGCCCCAAATACATTGAGGCGTTCTTCTCGAACATCGCGTGGGATGCCGTCGAACAACGCCTCAAGAAGATCACAGGCGTGCAATCGGCACGCGCGTGATCAGATTTATTTCGATCTGGTTTCTTGATCCGTGGTTCAGTTTTGCGGGAGCGGCGGCTTCTTCAGCGTGCAGTCGACGGTTAGCGAGCGCAGGAAGTTCAACAGGTCCTCGCGCTGCTCCGGCAGGACTTTCTGCGGTGTCAGGTTTTTCTTGTCCAGGTGCTCGTTGGGCTTTCCGCCTGCCAGCATGATATCGACCGCCTCTTCCAAAGTCTTCGCACTGCCGTCGTGGAAGTAAGGCGCTGACTTAGCGATGTCCCGCAACGTCGGCGTCTTGAACGCGCCGGTGTCTTCCGGTTTCTTCGTAAAGTTTGCGCGGCCACCGTCGGGCGTCGGCTGGTCCATGCCGATGCCGATGTTGTGATACTGCTGATCCGTGAACAGCACCCCGTCGTGGCAGTTGCTGCACTTGATCGTCTTGAAGATGTTCGAACCGCGGAACGCGCTCTCGCTGATCGCAGACTTGTCGCCGGCCTGGTAACGGTCCCACGCAGTGTTGCCGCTGATGATCGTTCGTTCAAACGCCGAGATCGCCTTCATGATGTTGTCGGCAGTCGCGTCGCTCTGAAACACCTTTTGAAACTGCGACTTGTAACCTTGCAGTGCGTTGATGCGCGCGACGACTTCGGCCTGCTTGTCGCCGACGCCCATGTTGCCGCCGGTCCATGCGGCCATCGCCTGCTTCTCGAGTGAAGGGCTGCGACCGTCCCAGTAAAACTCCTTGTGATAACCAATGTTCCAAAGCGTCGGGCTGCTGCGGGTGAGTTGTTTGTTTCCGGCCCCGATGGCCTTCGGCAGGCCGTCAGTCAGACCTTTCTCGCAAACGTGACACGAGTAGCACGACTTCGATCCGTCAATGCTGAGTCTTTCGTCGAAAAACAGTTGCCGTCCGAGCGCGACTTTTTCCGGCGACATGGGGTTGTCAGGCGGAATCACCATCGGTTCGTAAGTCGTCAGCATCGCGGGCAGCGGTTGGATTTCCGGCGTGAAGCCGGCAGCGGGCGCAGTGTTCTGGTTTCGGCAAGCTGCGACGACTGCGACGACAAGCGCAATTAGAATTAGTAAGAATTTTTTTGTGCTCATAGAAGTTTTGACCCTGAGAAAAACGTGTTGGACCGTGCGGCGGGATTCTGACATTTGCGTTTGCGAATTGTCTAGCGATGTGTATGCTCAAACACGAATGAAACGGATTTTATTTTTCATTGCACTGATGGTCAGCGCGGGTTGTTCGGGTAATAACGACAACGCGCACACGACGGCAACGACGGTCGTGCCGCCACCGCCGCGGCAAGTGTTGCGTGTCGAAACCAGGCCGCGCCTTCAATCGCTGGTGAAGTTGGACCATTTGCCCGGCAAATACGATCCGGCGAAACCGCTGCTGGTCCTTAATCTGCCGGAGAAGAAGACGTTTCGCGAAGGCGAGGAGGTAGTGATCGACTTCCGGCTCGAGAACGCGAAACTCAAAGGCGACGGCGGCGAGTATCGTGTTCGTTACATGGTTGACGACGACGACATGCAGTGGATCGATCGCTGGGAGCAGGTTGTGTTGCATGGGTGGTTGCCGGGTAGTCATACGCTGCGCGTCGAATTGATTGGACCAGATGGTTGGCCGTATCGCAATGGCGATTACAACGTCGAGACACGAGAGATACTTGTAACCCGTGCTCAATAAGAATTTCAAAGAGTTGATTAAGGATGCGGCGAACTGCACGCAGTGTCCGGCGATGTGCGGACGCAGCGCTGTTTTGAGCGAGCGTAATGGTTCAACTGACGCTCGAGTGATGTTTATCGGCGAAGCGCCAGGGCGCAAGGGCGCGGATCGCACGCGCGTTCCGTTTTCCGGTGATCAGTCGGGCGCGAACTTCGATCGTTACCTGGCATCGATCGAGCTGAAACGCGAAGAGATCTTCATCACGAGCGCCGCGCTTTGTAATCCGCGCGCCGAGTCAGGCGCGAACCGGCGTCCGACGCAAAAAGAACTCGCGAACTGTTCGGCGTTCCTCCGGCGCACGATCGCCATTGTCGATCCGCGCGTGATTGTGACGCTGGGTTCGGTTGCGCTCGAAGCGCTGAAACGCATTCAATATCATGAGTTGAGTTTGAAAGACTCGGCAGCGACGGTGCAGTCGTGGAACGGGCGGGTGTTGGTGCCGATATACCATCCGAGCCCGCAAGTGCTGGCGTCGCATCGACGGGAGGCGGAACAATTGCAGGACTATCAGTTCGTAGCCAGGGCAGTACGGGAACATCGCGATGAATGATTACCAATCCGTGCGTGACGGTGGTGCAGGGTTAATCGATCTGTCCGCATCGCGGACCCGGATCCGTGTTACCGGATCGGAAGCGGTTCAATTTTTGAACGGCCTGCTCACAAACGACATCAAAAACGCGACTGACGATAGTTGGTTGCCCGCAGTGTTTCCAACCGTGCAAGGTCGTTTGATCGGCGCGGTTCGCATCCTCCGTCTGGAGGACGGTTTTTTAATCGACACTGACGCCGCCGCGCATGAAGCAGTCTTGAAGACAATCTCGCGGTTCACTCTGGCCGGCGACTTCAAGGTTACAGACGTGAGCACCGAACTTGCGATGTTGACGGTACAAGGCAAACGCGCAAGCGAAGTGATAAAGGATATCGACGCCAAAGTTATTCGTGCGACGCATACAGCCGAAGTTGGATTTGATCTTCTAATTAACACGGATGAATTCAGATCGATCAGCGAGCAACTGATCGCCGGGGGCGCCACACCTGTATCTCCCGAAGTTTTCGAAACCCTGCGCATCGAAGCGGGCATCGCTCGTCACGGTCAGGACATGGACGAATCGAACGTCGTGCTCGAAACGAACCTCGACGACGCGATCAGTTACACCAAAGGTTGTTACCTGGGCCAGGAGATCATCATCCGTATCAAACATCGCGGTCACGTCGCCAAGAAACTGATCGGACTGACGTTTACGAAACCCGTCGAGAGCGGCGCCACGATCACGTCGGAAGACGGCAAAGAGATCGGACGTGTAACCTCCGCGACGTACTCGCCAAAGCTCGAAACTCCAATCGCGCTGGGTTACGTCCGCTACGAATACCTCGCGCCCGGAACCGCAGTGAAAGCCGGCGATAGCACCGGTACGGTTACCGAGCTGCCGTTTGTGCGTGGAAGCTGGTATGAATAACGACAGCGATCAAACCAACACGCAACGCGACCTCGACTTCGCGCAGGCGCAACTCGCGTACTCGATCATGGAAAACCTGATCGAGCACACCCGCGTCGTCAGCGACCTGATCGCGTTGATGGCCCAGGTGCTCGACGAAGAAACCACCAAAGCGCTCACGCAAACGCCAACCTGGACCGCCTACCTCGACAGCCGTCGCTCGCTCGAAAAAACAAAAGCCGACATCGAGAAGTTTGCTGGAGTGTTGAAGGAAATGAAGCCGGACGAGTGATTAGTGAGTCACCGTCAGGGCCATGTGTCGCGCGATCGCTCGGATAGATCGTTGCATCTCGTCGTCAAAGTCAAAACTCACGCCGCCCAGCTTTACCGCGAGCGTCTTCGCCGCTGCGATTTTTTTGAACTCCTCGTACGGGATCAGGAAAACCATTCGCTCGCCAATCCACGGCTTGCCCGGCGCGGGTTTCGGAATCGCGCTGCGGTTGGAACCGAAATGAATCTCCTTGCCGTCGACGACGAACACCACGTACAGGTCGGGGTTCAGTTTGCGAGCCTTAACCACTGAAACGATCTCGAAGTTCACGGTTTGCGGCGGTGAGGGAAACATCGAGAGGGTCGAGTAGTAAACCGAGAACGTCAGGCTCTCGTAGCGGTCGTTCGGGCCGGCCAGCTTGGTCGAAGGCACGCGGATGGTGTTTTCCTTTTTCTGTGGATCGTAAGTCGTTTGCAGCCGGTTGAGATCCTCGTCTTGCGGAAGAACGATGACGAGCAGCGAGAAGATAAGACTGGTGATTACGACACGCGACATTTGATGAGGTTGATTATACCCAACAGCCGGCTCTTAACGTCGACAACTTCCAGTCCCGCTTCGCTCATCATCTTCGCCGTTCGTCGATTCACGTGATCCTCGAAGAGTCGCGTCGAAAACACATTCAGAAAATCAAAGACTGGACCAAGAATGCCGTGCGGCCTGACGTGTTCGA
>DATANW010000357.1:0-3780 GCA_036266055.1 Pyrinomonadaceae bacterium
GAAAACAACACGCGCATTCAGTTCGACGACACCAGCACGTCAGCCGGTTTTCCGAACAACAACTGGCAAATCCGGGCCAACGATTCGGGAAGCGGTGGCGTGAACTTTCTCGGTTTCGTCGATCAGGGCGCGACTGGCAACTCTGAAACCGGAACGATCGTGTTTGCCGTAAATTCCGGCGCCGCTGCGAATTCACTGAGAGTCGCCAGCAACAGTAACGTGGGTCTCGGCACTGCGACGCCCGTACTCGACATGCACGTAAACACAACCGACACGCCGGCGATTAGACTCGAGCAAAACAACAGCGGCGGTTTCACAGCCCAAACGTGGGACATCGGCGCCAACGAAGCGAACTTCTTCGTTCGCGACGTCACCAGCGGTTCGCGTCTGCCGTTTCGTGTTCGCCCCGGCGCACCGACCAGCTCGATCGACATCTCCGCCAGCGGCAACGTCGGCATCAACACCGCATCACCGGGAAGCACGCTGGACGTTTCCGGAAATACTTTCACGTTGGGTTCCGAAAGCGGCACGACAAACCGCACCAACGCCACGACGAAACTGAACCGCCTGGCGATGCCACCGTTCAACACGGCCAGCTTGAACTTCGGCGTCCTCAACGCGGCGACGACAAATACTGAAAACCTCGTCGGAATCGGCGGCGGCGCGTCCGGGTTCTCGGCGGCCACGTCGGTCTTCTTCAGCACCGCAGCCAATAACAACACCGACACCGGCACGGAACGCATGCGCATCACGTCCAACGGTCGCGTAGGCATCGGAACGGCGTCGCCTGATCAGTTGCTGTCGGTCAACGGTGATGCGAGCAAGACAGGCGGTAATACGTGGTTAGCGTTTTCGGATCGACGACTCAAGAACATCAAGTCGCCATTCACGACTGGATTGAGCGCCGTGATGAAACTCCAGCCGGTGCGTTATGAATACAAGTCCGACAACGTGCTGGGTCTGAAGAGCGAAGGCGAGCACATCGGTTTTGGGGCGCAGGACGTACAAAAAGTGATCCCCGAAGCCGTCACTGCAAACAGCCAGGGTTACCTGATGCTCAATAGCGATCCGATCATCTGGACCATGCTGAATGCGATCAAGGAGCAACAGAAGGAAATCCAGCAACTCAAACAAGAAGTCCGCAGGTTGCGTGCGACTCCTCGTCGTCGCAAGTAATTAGTAAGACACAGAAAAGGGGTGGCCCAACTCTCAAGTTTGAATGGGTCCACCCCTTTCCTGTCTCAACTCATGATCGACTGATTACGGTATGTCGCCGTCATCGTCGTCGTCGGGATCGGTTTTTAGATCAAGCGTCAGCGTTATTTCAGTCACCTGATTGTCGTTAACAACGACCTGCTGCTTCGTCTGTAACGGCCGGGCGCCATCCACATACGCAATCACTCGGACCTCGTAAACACCTGCCGCCAGACCGTCTGACACAAAGCGGCCGCGATCGTCCACTTGGATTCCAACCTCGAAATTTTCTTCACCAACTCTCTTCGCGGAGACGTAGACCCGCGAGGTTGGTAGCTTGCCGTTTTCGATCTTCAAAATGCCGCGAATGCGTCCACTGCGCGACCTCACAATCAAACGCACACCCTTGATTTGCTCGCGAGCTTTGATCTGAATGTTAGGCTGGACCACACCGTCGCGTTCGACCCGAGTCACTTCGTACTCGCCCGTCGGGCCTTTGCGTGGGCTCCACAGCGAGAAATAAAGGGTGCCCGATCGCAAGCCGCTCGCAGTGAAGCTGCCGTCGGCGTTTATCATGGCCTGAGGCGCCGAGCCCCCGCTCATGTGGTTGCCTTCCGGGTTCATGCTATGCACAAACAGCATGACATCAGCCAGCTTCGTCCGCGCTGCCTTCTCGTCCAGGCCTTCGAAGACGATCGTGCCCGCAATGCTGCTTCCCGAGGAAACTTTTAGGACGAGATCCTTCACGTCCTGGTCCACAACTTCAAATCGCAACGGCTCAGCGTAAGCCACGCGCGGCGGTGTGGGCTCGACGAACAAGGCATATTTTCCCGGTGCGACGTGCTCCAGCCTGACTTCGCCCAGCCCGTTAGTCGGCATGCCACTCTGGGCGAAGCTCCCGTTCTCGCGAAACTTCTCCAGACCGCATCGTGCATCTGCAATCGGCTGCCCGGTGTCTGCGTCGACGACTCGTGCTGTAACTGTGAAGCCCGATTGCACGCGACGAAGTGTTATGTCGACGTTTGTCACTTCACTTCCTTCGCCTACTTCGATCACGGTGGCCTTCGACGGGTCGTTAACCGACGGATAAAACGTTTGAGTGTAAAAAGTCCCGCCGCGTCCGCGTCCGTACTGCATTCGATCTTCGGGTGTGCCGGCGGCGATTTTGTACTTGCCGGGCACCAGACCAAAGATGCGATAGATACCGCGGTCGTCGGTCCCGCCCGCCATGACAACATTTATATACGAGTCCGCGTTCCCGGGTACGAGAGCAGAAACTTCAATGTTCTCTTCAATGACTGGTCGTCCATCGCCATCGGTAACCTTTCCCGTAATGACACCGCCGCGAACGAGCGTGAAGTCGACATTCTCGATAGTCTCGCCTTCACCGATGATCAGTCGTTTTATTCGATCACCAGTTGTGGGGACGAACTGCGGAGCGGCGGTCATGATTTCATATTGTCCGGCCGGCACATTCGATAGCCGATAGTTGCCGTCCTGATCGGTTGTCGCCACCAGTGGCGCAGCCGGTCGACCCGATGATTGCGGACGCGCGCCGACAGGGATCCCCGGAAGACCATTTCCTTTCGCCGTGACCCTGCCGGTAATGGTGCTGCCACCACTCTGAGTTTTCTGCGTTGTGTTTTGAGCGTTGACAATGAGGGTAACGGCGAACACGCAACCAGCGATCTTTAACGTCGAGGAGATCATAGTGAGCGCGCCTTTCAAGGACTGAGGATGGCGCAATGATAGCGAAATCGGTTGGCTTTGTCTCTTTGAATCAGCGTGCAGGCAGGTAGCGATTCACGAGTTGCTCCAGCTCACTCATGTCGATCGGTTTGCGCATGTACTCGTCGCAGCCTTTCGCGAATGCTTTGACATGTGAGTAAGACATCGGGTAAGCGGTGACCGCGACGATCGGAACGCCTTCGAGCTCCGGTCTTTGACGGATGCACTGCGTCGCCGCTATGCCGTCGAGAATCGGCAGATCGAGATCCATCAGGATCAGGTCCGGCCGCTCGCGGTCAGCGATGTCCACGGCTTCCTGTCCGTTGCATGCTTCGAGCACGCTGTACCCGAGTCGTTCAAGCCCTGCTCTCAGGAGCGCTCGTGTATCGTCGTAGTCTTCGACAACCATTATCGTCCGGTTATTCATACGTCCCCCTGTAGCCGCGCGACAGTTCCCTGTCTTCACGGCGAACGGTGCAGTTGTTTCGCTGGTGGTCGGGGAATTTACGGAGACCAGCTCAAGTCTCGGGAGAGTGGGCAAAGCGATTGTGCCACCGTTCTGTTCGCTGGGCAATCGTCGCTGGATTAACGCGAGTTCAGGGTTGAACCTCAATGAGGATATACTAGCCACGACTGGACCAGATCCTTTCCTGTGAATGTCGAAATCCAATCTGATTACTACGGCAATGTTGAGCCAGCTTGAGCGAGCTGGATTTGCGATCGTTCCGGGAGTGGTTGACGAGGCGCTTCGTGTTGAGCTACTCCGCGGTATCGAGGAATCGTTTTCGCCTTCGATAGCGGGTGTACGCAGTGTGACGCGCAAGCTCGACAGCATCAGACACTTGGCCCAATCAGCGG
>DATANW010000358.1:0-6610 GCA_036266055.1 Pyrinomonadaceae bacterium
CCTTCGACGGCAGCCGAGATCTCTACAAATCGAACTAAGCACCCAAGCGCATCAGAAGGCGGGGCGCGAACCAAAAAACGTTAGCTAATGATGATTCTTTTCATGGCGTAATCCTTAATTTCCGTCGTTCCTGCCTATCAGGTCACCCAAAGCTTAGTGAATCGAAATTCGCCTGTCAAGGATTGGATCTGCTGGTCAATGTAGCTCGTTTTTCCGCGGCGAAATCCAATAAATTATGTAGTTAAATCCCACGAGCGGCTTGTTTATCACGAAGGTAGCCGTACCTCCGTTTTTCTTGAACCCGTTAATCACGCGGTTCAATTCAGCTTCGTGCATCGTCTCCGATTCGTCGCCAAAGAAAACGCCGGGCTTGAGCTCAACCGGATATCCGCTGGGAAACGAAATCTCGAGCTCGGCTTTATCGGTCAGCATTTCCGTTTTTAACGAGACGTACTCGTATTTGAAATTCTCGTGACGATAGGTTTTCTCCACCTCCTCGCGCGTCATCAGGAAAGCTTTGGTCATCGAACTCTCATACTCGAAGTCAAGCTTGGGATCAGCCTGCGTGAGCGATCCCTTGATCACGACGTCAAAGACGCTCAGGTTATCTTTTTTGACTCGCTGAGTAATAACCACGGGCTTTTTGTACTTCACCTTGTTGATTAATGTCGGATGTTTGAGAATTCTGCCATTGCGCGCGCTCGGAGCAATCGTTCCGGGTATCTGATCGATCTTGATGGGCCCGCTTACTTTTATACCCTGAAGTTTTCGTTTGACGGTCGCGGAGCCGTCGAGATCGGTGACTGTAATGCTCGTACTGCTGAGTTGCGCACTCACGCCATATCGATCCAAAAGCAACTTGTCGAAGTACTCGGCCGCATCCTTTAAGTATCCTTCCGTAGATGAGACAGCTACCTGTGAAGATGAGCGAAACTTTCGGTCTTCGATCACGTCGCGGATGCGCGTCGTCGCAAAATTGAGCTCCGACTCCCAATCGAGAATCGTGTTCGTCGGCGGCAGGCTATAATCCGCGACCGTGAGGCCGAGCCAGTCAGACGGTAACTCGACTTTTACGTCGTTTCGTCTGATCACGAAAACGCGTTCGCGACCAAGGACGCCCATGAACAATCCGGTTTCAAAGATCACGTTGTCTCGTGGGACCAGCGCCGTGACACCATCTTTCTTGCGCACGTCCTCTCCGCCGAGAATAAAAATGGCAAAGTCGTACGTCGGTGCGGTCTTTACCAGGTCCTCGATGGTGGTCCGGCTCAGCGCAAAAGCTTTATCCCAAACTCTGACGAAAGCGACGTTGCGCAGGTTATTCGCCACGGCTTCAGCCGCGCGCTTCGATTTACTCGCCGAGCCCACAAACACGATCGGTCTTCTATTTTGCTTCTTCGACATCGTTGATTCTCAGTGATAGTTCAATCGCGGTTTCGCATATAAGTGCGTGCGGTGTGTTGAGGTTCACGAGAGCTCGTCCTCGCGAGGAGATGAGCACGTCAAGCATCGCCTGATTAAAGCGCGGCGATTCTATAGTCGCTTTTTACGAAGTGTCAATAAATCGGATGTATGTGCCTTACAAAATCCTCACAGTCGTCACAAAATGTAAGTCACAGTACGCCGCCGTACCGTTGGCTTTTCGGCCCAAAGGTAAGTTCCCTCGCACCTGCTTTACCTTTTGCTGCGACGACTCACCTCCGAGGCGTTCGTGAGTGATCGTGTCCGTCGTGTGATACCCAAGCGATCGTGATGATCGCCAGCGAGGTATCGCAGCGAATGACGCAAAGGATTCTCATAACCGGCGGTGCCGGCTTCATCGGTTCGCACGTCGCCGATGAACTACTCGAAGCGGGTTACCGCGTTCGCGCACTCGACCTTCTCTTGCCGCAGGTCCACGGACCAGACGCAGTACGGCCTACCTACCTACATAAAGACAATGAACTGATCGTCGGCGACGTTCGCGATCAGGAAATGATGAACAAAGCTTTGCGTGACGTCGACGCGGTTTTCCATTTCGCGGCGATGGTCGGCGTGGCCCAGAGCATGTATGAGATCGATCGTTACACGTCGGTAAATAACTTCGGCACCGCTGTCGTTCTGCAATCGTTGATCGAGCATCCTGTCGAGCGGTTGATCGTTGCCTCGAGCATGAGCGTCTACGGGGAAGGGTTGTACCGCATGGCTGACGGCCGGATCGCCAACGGTGTCGAACGTGGTTTGGAACAGTTAAAGCGACGGGAGTGGGAGATTCGAGACGGAGCGGGCGAGGTGTTGGAACCTTTGCCGACGCCGGAATCGAAACAGCCGTCGCTGGCTTCCATCTATGCGCTCTCAAAATACGATCAAGAGCGCATGTGCCTGCTCTTTGGACGCGCTTACAAGATCCCCACAGTCGCGTTGCGCTTTTTCAACGTCTACGGCACGCGACAGGCGCTGTCGAATCCGTACACCGGCGTGCTCGCGATCTTTGCGGCACGACTGCTGAACAACAACCCGCCGATCATCTTTGAAGACGGACTGCAACGACGCGACTTCGTTTCCGTGAAAGACGTGGCGCAGGCGTGCCGGCTCGCGTTGGAACGAACAGACGTTCAGGATCAGGTTTTCAACGTCGGCAGCGGTTCGTCGTACACAGTCCGCGAGATTGCCGATCGCATGGCGAAAGTGCTCAACCGCCAACATCTCGATCCTCACCTCACGCAAGACTATCGCATGGGCGACATTCGTCACTGCTTTGCCGACATTTCGCTCGCGCGCCGGCAACTCGGTTACGAACCGCGCGTCACGCTCGAACGCGGCATCGAGCAGTTGAGTGACTGGTTAGCGAGTCAGGTCGCCATAGACCGCGTCGCCGAGCATCAGGCGGATTTGAGAACAAGGGGTCTAACGATATGAGCAAAGGGAGCCGAATTCGGCAGCGGCGCACGTTGATTACCGGCGGCGCGGGTTTTATCGGGTCGAACGTGGCACACCGGCTGTTGAGTTCGGGTGAGCGCGTGCTGATCTTCGACAAACTCTCGCGTCCTGGTGTCGAGAAAAATCTTGAATGGTTGACTGCCGAGCACGGGGATCTGCTCGACGTCGAAATCGAGGACGTGCGGAACTCCGCGCACCTGCAACTTGCGGCACGCGAGGCTGGGAAAGTTTTTCACTTTGCAGCGCAGGTTGCTGTCACCTCGAGTCTTGACGATCCGATTGACGACTTCGAGATCAACGCCCGCGGCACGCTCAACCTGCTGGAAGCACTGCATGCGACGCCGGCGCCGCCGCCGCTCGTGTTCACTTCGACGAATAAAGTTTACGGAGCGCTCTCGGGTACTGAGGTCGTCAAACGCGGTGCGCGCTACGCGGCGCGTGATGTGTGTTTGGAAGCAAACGGAATATCCGAAGAACAATCGTTGGATTTCTGCAGTCCGTACGGTTGCTCGAAAGGCGCGGCCGACCAGTACGTCCTCGATTACGCGCACACCTTCGGCATGCCGTGCGTCGTGTTTCGCATGAGCTGCATTTATGGACCACGCCAGTTTGGCAACGAAGACCAGGGCTGGTTGGCGCATTTCCTCATTCAAACTCTCGCGCACCGGCCGATCACGATCTATGGCGACGGTTTGCAGGTTCGCGACGTTCTTTTCGTTGACGATCTGGTCGACGCGATGTTGCTGGCCCACGAGCACATGGACCACATTGCCGGCGAGGCCTTCAACATGGGTGGTGGACCGGAGAACACGGTCAGCCTGTTGGAGCTGCTCGATCTGATTCGTGAGCTGAACAGCGGTGAGTACACGATTCGCTTCGAGCCGTGGCGCGCAGCGGACCAGCGCTACTACGTTAGCAACACTGCGAAGTTTCGGAACGCCACCGGTTGGGAACCGCATATCAAAGTACGCGAAGGTGTCAGACGTTTGTATCAATGGCTCGAGAGTCAGTCTGAACAGGTTGGAAATGAACTATCCACCAACTCTCGTTGGTGGGATTTGAAAGAAGTGGCGTTGTTAAGTAGGTCGGATATGAACAAATCCACCCACTAACGTGGGTGGGATTGGCGGGAACCTGACGTGGGTGGGATTTGGAACCCGACGTAGGGTGGGGTTGGCGGGAACCCGACGTAGGTGGGATTGGCGAGAACCTGACGTGGGTGGGTTGGCGAGAACCCGACGTGGGTGGGGTTGGCGAGAACCCGACGTGGGTGGGATTGGAAGATCCTATGCAGGTGATTCAACAGAAGGCCGTTAAATCGTTGGCGGGCGACAAAGTTGTGGGCCAGGCGGCGGTGATTGCGGAACCCGGCCGGATCGAAGTGAAGCAGACCACATTTTGCGCCCCCGTTACCGGTGAAGTGCGAGTGCAACTCGAAGGCTGCGGTGTTTGCGCGTCAAACCTTCCGGTTTGGGAGGGTCAACCGTGGTTTCAATATCCGCTGGAACCCGGCGCGCCCGGACACGAAGCGTGGGGCCGCGTCGACGCGATTGGACCAGACGTTTACGACGTGTTGCCCGGTCAACGCGTCGCACTGCTTTCGTCACACGCCTACGCCGAGTACGACATCTGCCGATCGTGCGACCTGGTAGTACTTCCCGCGGCCCTGAACGGATTTGATTTTCCCGGCGAACCGCTCGGGTGCGCCATGAACATCTTCAGGCGCTGCGAGATCGAGGCCGGGGACAACGTCGCCATCGTTGGCATCGGTTTTCTGGGAGCGTTGTTAACGCAAATGGCCGTCAACGCCGGTGCGAAGGTGTTCGCGATCTCGCGCCGTCAGGAACCGCTCGCGCTCGCGAAAAGATTCGGCGCCGCGGAGACATTTCAATCAGACGACGCGGAACGCACGAAAAAGCTGGTGATGGCAGCGACGTTTGGCTGCGGCTGCGATTGCGTGATTGAAGCCGCAGGTACCCAGGCCACGCTCGATCTCGCAACGGAGTTGACCGGCGTACGAGGCCGTCTGGTAATCGCCGGCTATCACCAGGATGGACCACGCCAGGTGAACATGCAGTTGTGGAACTGGCGCGGACTCGACGTCATCAACGCGCATGAGCGAGACACGCAGGTGTACGTGCGCGGAATGAAAGAAGCAATCGGCGCAATCTGTGCCGGACTACTCGATCCGGCGCCGCTTTACACGCACCACTTTGCGTTGGACCAACTGTCGGACGCGTTTGTCGCAATGACCGAGCGGCCCGGCGAGTTCATGAAAGGACTGCTGATCCTATGAAGCGGCGAAACGCGAAAGATCGGAACGGGAAACGGCCCCGGCTCGCGTTTGTCGGTCTCGGATGGATCGGCGTCCATCGTCTCAACGCGATCGCTACGAGCGATGCCGTGGAGATCGCCGCGCTTTACGACGAACAAAGAAACGCGTCGGAACAAGCGCGTCGCATCGCACCCAATGCCAGGATCATCTCGTCGTATGACGAGATACTCGAGGACTCGATCGACGGCGTCGTCATCGCCACGCCGAATGCATTTCACGTCACGCAAACAGTCGCCGCATTGCGCGCGGGCATTTCAGTCTTTTGCCAGAAACCGTTGGGCTGCAATGTTCCCGAAGTCTGGCAAGCAGTCTCCGCGGCACGCGAAAGTAATTGCCTGTTGGGTGTCGATTTTTCTTACCGGTTCATTCCGGGGATGCAGCAGATTCGAAAGTTGGTCCAGGACGGGGAGCTGGGAAAGATCTTTTCCGTCGATCTCAAATTTCACAATGGCTACGGTCCTGACAAGAAGTGGTTTTACGAACGCGCGGCGTCCGGCGGCGGTTGCGTGCTGGATCTCGGTATCCACTTGATCGATCTCGGTCTCTGGACCTTGAACTTTCCGCGAGTTGCGGACGTCACGAGCGCGCTGTTTTACCAGGGCAGTCCAATCAAACCATCGTGCCAGGACGTCGAGGACTACGCGGTTGCTCGCATGCGGACGGTCGACGACGTCATTTTGAATCTCACCTGTTCCTGGAATCTGCATGTCGGCGCTGACGCGGAGATCGAGGTGTGTTTCTACGGCACGGAAGGCGCCGCTGTGCTGAGAAATATCAACGGTTCATTTCACGACTTTGCCGCGGAGCGTTATCAACGTTCACAACGCGAACGACTTTACGAGACTGATTCGGACGCTAATTGGGGCGGACTCGCAGCCCTCGATTGGTGCCAGCGTTTAGCGCAAGGTGAAAAGTTCAGCGCGGACACGGAGGAGTTTTTGAGCAGCGCGGCGATCATCGATCGCATTTACGCGCGCAACTGAAACTTATGAGTCAGCAAGTGCTGCCAAGACGCGTTTTGATGACGGCCGATGCCGTCGGTGGAGTGTGGACGTACGTGCTCGAGCTCGCGCGCGCGCTCGGAAACCATGGGATCAAAGTGGCGGTGGCGACGATGGGCCCTGAACCCTCACCGGCCCAACGCGAAGACGCAGCAGCGGTGCCCAACGTCGAACTGTACGAGAGCAATTACAAGCTCGAATGGATGCAACACGCCAAGGGTGACATACGCGCCGCAGGTGAGTGGCTACTCGGCCTGGAAAAGCGTTTACGACCCGATCTGGTCCATCTCAACGGTTATGCACACGGATCGTTGCCCTGGCGCAGTCCGAAACTGATCGTGGGTCACTCGTGCCT
>DATANW010000359.1:0-12537 GCA_036266055.1 Pyrinomonadaceae bacterium
CGCGTCCCCACAAATTGATGTCTCCGTTATCGCCTTTTGAAAGTCCTTCCCAGCGGAACTCGTAAGCGTCCATCGAGTTGACCTTCGTCGGTCCTTCTGAAACCTTCTTGTATTCGGGATAGGCTTTGGCCAGCGCCGCACTGACTTCCTGAACTCTTTGCGGGAAGCTGCTCAAGTCTCCTGCAAACGTGCCGGTGCTGGTGTACCAACCAACAGCAAAATCCTCCTGCGGAGAATCAGGTGACAAACGTCGCTCGACTTTCACAAAGTTTCGCGCCCCGGGAACGCCGGCGGTCGGGTCACGCTGCCAAGTCTTCGGATAGTAAAACGAGAAGTCGAAAAAGTGTTCCGCCAACTTGCCGTCGAGATTCGCATTCGAATTCTGAAACTGGACGGCATCCGGCGGCGGGACGAACGAGTCTTCCGGTGATGGCGAGGGCGCTGCGATCGACGGCGACGGCGCGGCTTCGACGGTTGGCTGAACAGATGGTGCAGCCTCCGGATGCCGTTCAGCGGCGACCTGGTCCAACCGCGGCTTAACGAATACGAAAAACGCGCCCACCAGCATACCGCCACCCAGCAACAGGAACAGCAGCACGCCCGCGATGATCCACGGCATCTTCGATTTCTTCTGCGCGACCGGCGCCGGCGGCAATGGCGCCGACTGCGCTTGCGGAGGCAGTGGCGCGGACACTGGCGGCGGCGGTGGTGGCGGAACCTGCGGCTGCGGCGGCTGCGGCGGCAACGGCTGCGACGTCTGCGCCGGTGGGGGCGGCGGAGGTGGTGGCGGCGCCGGAGCTTGCGGTTGCGGCGGTAACGGTTGCGAAGTCTGCGCCGTTGGCGGAGGCGGCTGTGGCGCAGGTGGCGGCGGCGCCGGTGGTGAAATGTCCGCGGTGTTCGCGCCTGTTGATGGTCCGGTTGGACCAGTATTTCGCGGCAGTGCTACAGTCGCTGGGTAACTCTCGATTATCGTCGCGTTTGGATCCGGCAAGTCCCTGCTGGTTGGTCTTTCTGAGGCAGCGTTCAGGTCAATGGACGTAGCGCGCATCGTCGCGTTTGGATCGAAGGTCGTCTGCGGAGCGATCAGCAGTCCGCCGTCAAAAGTGCAGAACTTCTGACCTTCGTCGGGAAACGTACGATTACACTTGGGGCAACTCTTCATCAGCAGGACCTCGTTTACTTGTACTTAGTGCTTTGTTCTTTGTACTTTGTTCAAAATGTTAGACGAAACGCTGTCAAGCAAACTACCCACTAGCGAACAAAGTACCAAGCACTAAGCACAAAGCACTGAAAATTAATTCGCCTTGGCTTTCGCTAACTTCTGCGCCGCACCGTTGTTTGCCGGATCGAGTTCGACCGCGCGCTGATAAGCACGCACGGCGTTCTCTTTCTGCCTCGCCTTCAGGTAACCATCGCCAACGCCTTCAAACCCAAACAGTCCGGCCAGTTGCTTTCGCTCACCAGCACCCGCCAGCGCTGACGCGCGTTCGTAGGTCGCTTCGGCGTCGCTTAAACGATCCATTCCGAGATACGCACGGCCCAAAAGCTGAAATGGCAGGAACGCACGCGAGCTCACTTCAGTCGCCGACTTCAAGTATGGTTCGGCTTCCTGATAGCGCCGGTAGGCCAGGAGAAACCGGCCCATCAACAGCAACGACGTCGGATTGCGCGCGTCGAGTTCGAGCGCGCGTTTCAAAACCGGTTCCGACTGCGGCCAAAGCTGCTCATCCTGTAACGACTGTGCGATCAGGTTCAGCGTTGCCGGATCCTTCGCCAGATCGATCGCCTTGTCATACAGCGGGTTGCCCTCCGCAGGCTTACCGAGCTTGTTCAGCGTTCGCGCGAGGTGTGCATACGCGACGGCAAACTGCGGATCGAGCTCGATTGCGCGGCGATACGAATGTTCAGTCTCGCTGTTGAAAATCCCTCTCGTCTGAAGCGCGACGCCGAGACGGTCCCAGCCGACGGCATTCTTCGGATCGATCTGTACAGCCTTTCGCGCGGCCATCTCCGCATCTGCGAATCGTTTTGCGTTGTCGCCTTCGACGCGCGGTCGCACGAGCACAACACTCAACGCGATGTGAGCGTCGGCGTCAGTCGGCGCCCACGTAACTGAATTGCGATACGCAGCTTCAGCATCGTCCCAACGTCCCTGATCGGAGTATACGTTACCCAAACCATACGCGGCGCGAGCGTCGCGTGGCTTCAGTTTCAAGATCTCCTTGTAAGCGTCTTCGGCTTCGGGAAAGCGGCGCGCGTCGCGCGCTTCGTTACCCTTATCGAGCAGGTCTTCGATGCGCTCCGCGTTGTTCGCGGGTTTTACGCGCGTGCTGCCGGTCGCTCGCGGTCCGGGTTTCGTCGTGGTGCTTCCCGTGGTCGCATTCGGCTTGGTCGTCGTCTTCTTTTTGCTTTCAGGATTTTTCGCTCTGAATACCGATCCACCAACATCCACGCCGACGTCCTGCGCGCGCGCCGTGAGAGCGCTTCCTGATAGACCGAAACAGAAGGCGGCCACGACCAATGCGGCCCCGCGCAGTATTGCGTTAGCTCTCATCATTACTCTCCTAATGCTGTTTGGATTGCGAATATCGAGACTAACCTCGGTTTAGAACTGCCTGACAAAAAGCTTATGGGTTACTGAAGAACTACTGTGGTGGATTGTAGATCACCTTTGCCGGATGAGCTAATTGGAACTTCACCCGGACCGTAGATCCGTCACTTATGGGCCGCTCCTGACCAGGCGAAACCCGAGCAGCGTCAACTTTGTTGACGGCGCAACAAACTGGCGCAAGGCGCCCGTCACCGGCGCCTCGGGATTCGCCGGATCGCTTACATAACAACCGCCTCGAATCGTTATCAGTTCCTGCTGATTGGCGGGTATGACGGTCGTGTTTCCCGGGTAGACAGACACCTTTGACGAAGTCCATTCCCAGACATTTCCTATCAAATCGGTAACGCCCCACTGGTTCGCTCCGCCCGGACGCGAACCGACAGCGGCCGGCGTTGATTCCTTCAACACCGCCAGCCCGGGTACCCAATCAGATCCCCATGGATAGAGATCGGCACGTGCGCCATTGCGCGCCGCATATTCCCACTCTTCTTCGGTCGGCAAGCGATACGTCACACCGTCGCGTTTCGAGCGCCACTTGGCAAATGCAATAGCATCCTCGAACGACACGTTCACGACGGGCCACTGCTCCTGACCGAACACGGGCCTGTTGTTGACCCAATGAGACGGCGCAGGGTTGTTTGTGGCCGCAACGAAATCCGCGTACTCGTTGTTCGTGACTTCCGTGCGGTCCATCGAGAATGACTGCACGGTTACGGAATGCGCCGGAGTCTCTTCGCTTGGACCACTGTCGCGGCCCATCATGAAAGTCCCGCCGCTGATCGCCGCAACTTCCGCTCGGCGCGGCGTCGGTGAAGGAGTCGGACGTGGATTGTCGGTGCTACGTGTAGCCTGAAAAGCGAGGTACGCACTGATAGCGACAACCGCGATTAGGAACACGCCAACTACGCCGGCGATCAAAAAGATTGGCGGCCCTTTTCGCTTACGACCAAGATCGACCGTGATCGGTCTGCCCTGGACCACGGATGGACGCGCCGCTTTGTGGGCCGCAGAATCCGTCGCAGTCGAACCCTGTTGGACGCGCGTCGTCTCAGGATCGGCGCCGGCGGCGGGTCCCATGCTGCTGGAAAGTCGTTCGAGTCGATCTTCCAGTTCCTTCGCCTGCCGCGCCATGCGGTCCAGCTTTTCCTGTTGCTCTTTGTCTCTTCGGTCCTGCTCGGCCTGCTTCTCCGATCCCGGAGCACTGACGTTGCCGATCATCGACTCCAAAGAACCGCCGACGTTCGTGTCATGTGAAATCGGATGCTGCGTCTCCATGGGAAACGCGGCAGGCGGGATACTCATCGGCGGCGTTGTCGACGCGATGGTCCGCATTGGATCGAGCGTCACCGTTTCGCGCAACGCTGCGGGCACTACCGGGGTCGAATCGATCGCCGCGCGCAACTCTTTCAAAAAGTTTTCGACAGTGTCGATACGCGATCCGATCTCCTTCTCGAGCGAATGACGCACGACCGCCTCGATTGCCGGCGGCACGGAGACCCCCATCGACTGAAAGCTCGGCGGCGGCATCGTCAAGTGCTTCTTCATGATCGAGGGAATCGACGAACCTTTGAACGGAACTTCACCCGCGAGCATTTGATAAAGGATCACGCCGAGACTGTAGATGTCGGCATGCGCGTCGGGTTCGTCGTCACCCCACTGCTCCGGCGCCATATAAAAAGGAGAGCCCATCAACCCGCTTGTCTGGGCCTGCACAAACGATCCCAGCAACTCGCCCGACTTGATCTTCGCAAGACCGAAGTCGAGTATCTTTACGCCTTCTGAAGCCGGCACGTCGTCCTGGACCATGATATTAAGCGGCTTGAGATCGCGATGGACGATGTTTTGCCGGTGCGCCGCTGCAACTCCGGCAGCGATCGCGCTGATAAACTCCCACGCACGCGCCACCGGCATCGCTCCTTCGGCCTGCATGATCTCCTGGAGCGATCGTCCCTTGACGAATTCCATCACGAGGAACGGCATCGTGCTGCGCACGACACCAAAGTCGGTAACGGTGATGATGTTCTGATGACGAATCGCGGCCGCTGCCAGCGCTTCCTGGCGAAAGCGCGTTGTCAGCATCGGATCATTGCCGACGAGATCCGGCAGGATGACTTTTATGGCGTGGGAAGTTTTGAGGAAGATGTGCCGCGCCTGAAATACAACGCCCATGCCTCCCTGCCCGAGGCGACGTTCGAGCAAGTAGCGGGCATCGAGCGTTGTCTCACCCAGCAGAGACGGCGTAGTCTCATCACCATCCTGCGGACAGTGATTGATATCGTCTGAGTAACAGCGCCTACAGGAGGGACACTCTTTCACGCGGCAAAGTATACACAGATCATGCGGATTTGATGACGATATTCACCAGGCGGCGCGGCACTACGATCACCTTCAACACCTCGTGACCGTCGATCAACGACTGCACTCGTTCATCCGCCAACGCCGCCGCGCGCAGGTCATCTTCCGACACGTCGGGCGCGGCAATAACGCGTGAACGCAGTTTGCCGTTGACCTGGACTGGAATCTCCAGCTCTTCACGACGAGCGAGTTCGGGATCGGCAATGGGCCACGCCGCTGCTTGCTGCAACAAGCCGCCGGAGTGTCCCAAACTCTCCCACAACTCTTCGGCAACGTGCGGCGAAAAGGGCGTCAGCATGACGACCAAAGCTTCCAACGCTTCACGAACTGCGAAAACATCTGCGTCGGACGCACGCGCCGGATCTGCGTTGAACTCGCTCAACTGATTGAGCAACTCCATCAACGCGGCAACGCTCGTGTTCAAGTGCAACTGTTCGAAGTCGCTCGTGATCTTCGCGATCGTCTGATGAGTCTTGCGGCGTAACGTTCGCGCTTCGGGACTGAACTCCGTCGCCGGTGGTTCGCCGCTGCCGTTCGTGAGCCGTTCCTGCCATTTCCAGATCATCGTGTACACACGGCGCAAGAAGCGCACGGCGCCTTCGATGCCTGTGTCAGACCAGCGCAGTTCGTTCTCGACGGGCGCGGCAAACAAGACGAACAATCGCGTCGCATCGGCGCCGAACGCGGCAATCATCTCGTCCGGATCGACGCCGTTGCCGAGACTCTTCGACATCGCTTTCCACTCGTCAGTGCCTTCGATCCGGTTCGTCACCATGCCCTGCGTCAACAAACGCTTTACGGGCTCGTCAAAGCTGACCATTCCGAGGTCGCGCATGAACTTGCTCCAGAAGCGCGTGTAGATCAGGTGCATCACTGCGTGAGAATCGCCGCCGATGTACTGGTCCACGGGCGTCCAGTGCTTCGCAATCTGCGGATCGAATGGCGCGTCGTTGTTGCGCGGATCGAGATAACGGAAGAAGTACCACGACGAATCGACAAACGTATCCATCGTGTCCGTCTCGCGTCGCGCTGGACCACCGCACTGCGGACACGTCGTATTTACAAACTCCGCCACTCCGGCGAGCGGTGATTCACCCGTGCCCGTAAACGCCGCTGTTTGCGGCAACACGACCGGCAACTGGTCATAAGGCACCGGAACCATGTCGCACTTGTCGCAGTAGATCACTGGCACGGGCGCGCCCCAGAAACGTTGACGCGATACACCCCAGTCACGAATGCGGTACGTCACCGCGGCTTCGCCGAATCCTTTCTCCTGCGCGTACGCTGCCATTTCGCGGATCGCGACGTCAGAAGGTTTGCCACCCCACTCGCCGCTATTGATCAAAACGCCGTAGTCGATGAATGAGTGTTTCATCTCCGCGGAACTGTCGCCCGCAGTCGTCGCCACCGGTTCGGACTGGAGTTGCTCGTGACTCACCGGGGCAATCACCTGACGAATCGGCAACGAATACTTCTGCGCAAACTCAAAATCACGTTCGTCATGCGCCGGAACGCTCATCACCGCGCCCGTGCCGTATTCGATCAGCACGTAGTTCGCCACCCACACGGGTACCGTTTCGCCGCTGAACGGATTGATCGCGAGCACACCCGTGTTGAGACCTTCCTTCTCGCCTTCCTCCGCCAGATCAGTGCGAGTCGCTTTCTGCTGCTTAACTTTCTCGGCAAACGCTTCCACGTCGCGCTTCAAGGCAGAGTCTTTCAACAACTCCGGCAACAATGGATGCTCGGCTGACAGCACGACCGCGGTCGCGCCGTAGATCGTGTCGATGCGCGTGGTGAACACACGTATCTTCTGGTCGCTGTCTTTAACTGCGAAATCGATGAACGCACCTTCACTGCGTCCAACCCAGTCGCGCTGACGTTTCAAAACTTTCTCGGGCCATCCGGCCTCGATCTGTTTCATGTCGGCGACGAGCTGTTCGGCGTAATCGGTGATGCGCAGGAACCACTGTTCCAGATCTCGTTTCTCGACGGGCGTACCGCAACGCCAGCAGATCCCGCCGGACGACTGCTCGTTCGACAGCACGGTCTGCTCTTTCGGACACCAGTTCACCTGCGACGCCTTCTTGTACGCGAGTCCGCGTTCCAACATCTTCAGGAAGAACCACTGGTCCCACTTGTAGTATTCCGGACGATGCGCGGCGATCTCGCGCGTCCAGTCGTAACTGATGCCCAGACGCTGCAACTGCCCGCGCATGTGCACGATGTTTTCTTCGGTCCAGTCGCGGGGATTCACGCCGCGCTTAATCGCAGCCTGTTCCGCAGGCTGCCCAAAGCTGTCCCAGCCGATGGGATGCATGACGTTGAAGCCTTGCAAACGTTTGAACCAGGCGAGTGCGTCGCCGATCGCGTAGTTGCGCACATGGCCCATGTGCAGGAAGCCGGATGGGTAGGGCAACATTTCCAGGGCGTAGAATCGCTGGCGCGAATCGTTTTCGCGCGCCTCAAAGGCCCCGGTTTCAGCCCAGTGCTGCTGCCACTTGTTTTCGATTTGCTCGGGAAAGTATTTTTCGTCCATAACGTTATCCAATCTTACTTAACACGTTTCGCGCGGACGGCACAAAGCATTCACCAGCTTTGTCCGAGAGTTCATTTATGTTTGAAGAAGAAGGAATCGCCGCCCCGCCAAGTCACGCTATTTTGCGCGACGCAGAAGCGGCACCGTAAGGACGAGGGTGGTTTTGTTCGAGAAAAACATGGCTTCGGAATTCTAGCAGTCTTAATCCGCGTTGACAAAAGATCTGAGCATCGAGAGGTTTTTGAGATCCGCGCGCGGGTCGTCGTACGGGGTTTCGAGGATGAAAGCGGCGTGTTTCAGTTTCGGATGGCGCGCGACGCGACGGAGCGCTTCGGCGCCGATGTGTCCCTCGCCGATGTGCCAGTGGCGATCGACGCGTGAATTGTAGACAGCGCGCGAGTCGTTGAAGTGAATGGCGCGGACGTTCTTGATGCCGACGGTCTTCTGCATCCGCTGAATCAAAGCGTTCAGACCGTCTTCCTCCCGAATGTCATGGCCTGCCGTGAATGCGTGAGCGGTGTCGAAGCAGACGCCGAGGGGGATCTTCGGGCACAACTCCATAATCAACGCGAGATGTTCGAAACGGTGCCCGATGCAGTCGCCTTGTCCGGCGGTGTTCTCGAGCAGGATGCGAAGCGAGCCGAACTTCAGTCCTTTGCACGCGATCTTCAGACTCTCGGCGCAAAGCGCGATGCCGTCCGCCTCACACGCACCGCGAGAGCTGCCGGGATGCACGACGAGGTAGTCGACGCCGAGCAGTAGCGCGCGTTCAACTTCTTCGCGAAACGACTCGCGCGACTTTTGTAAAAACACGTCGTCAACAGCGGCGAGATTTACGAGGTAGTTGCAGTGAATGAGAACGGGCGTGATCTTCGTCTGCTTGCGTGTCTTGCGGAACAGCAGCACGTCTTCTAACGTGAGCGGCTTGGCCATCCAGCCGCGCGGGTTGCGTGAGAACAACTGTACGGTGTCGCAGCCGGTGTCTCTGGCAACGATGAGCGCGTTGTGGACTCCACCCTTGATGGGTGCATGGAAACCTATTCGCGGACGTTTCATTTCTTCATTGCATCCATCACGCGCAACATGTTGCCACCGAGAATCTTATCGATCTGTGTTTCTGTGTAGCCTCGGCTCAACAACTCTTTCGTCAGATTCGGCAAATCGGCAACCGTGGCCAATCCATTCGTTGTGATCTGCACGCCATCGAAATCCGATCCAATCCCGACATGATCGATGCCGACCAACTTCACGATGTGATCGATGTGATCCACGATGCGCGCTACATTCACCGGCGGCAACCGCTGCGCGTACTCGCGTGAGCGCACACGATCGCGCGCCAGCTTCTTGTGAACCGCATCACCGGGCTCGGCCGCAGAAGCTTCCTGGACCATCGTCGCGATCTCCGCGTCAAGCTGCTTCTTCTTCTGACTCCAACCCGGTTCAAGATGTTCCGGATAGAAGATCACGTTCACCACTCCGCCGGTGTGCGCTAGCGCACGGATCATCTCGTCCGTCAGGTTGCGCGGAACGTCGGCGATCGCGCGACATGCGGAGTGCGTCGCCACCACCGGCGCCGTCGAAGTATTGACGATGTCCCAGAACGTCGGATCAGAGACGTGGGAAACGTCGATCATCATGCCCAGGCGGTTCATCTCACGTACGACATTTTTGCCAAACTCGTTGAGTCCGCGCGTGCGACCGGCATCATCACCGGACGATCCCGCCCAACTGGTGCTGACACTCCACGCGGGCGACATGTAACGCACGCCCAGGTCGTAATAACGCTGCACATTCTCAAGTCGCTCGTCGATCGCGTAACCGCCTTCAAGTCCCATCAACGCGGCGATTTTTCCGTCTTTAACTGCCGCGCGAATATCAGTCGCGGAAGTTGCTAAAGCCCATGTTTCCGGGTGTTTTTCGGCCAAAGCACGAACCGCAGCGATCTGATCGTCGGCACGTTTCATTGCCTTCGCGCCGGTTAAGCCAAACAATTGCGGCTCGACCCAGATCGAGAAAAACTGCGCGTCCAAACCACCGGCTTTCGCCCGCACCGCGTCGAAATGGCCGTCGCTAAGTTCCTGCTGAATATCGACGTTTTCGTCAAGCAGTCGTTGCGCGGTATCTGCGTGCATGTCGATGGCGATGGCGCGCTGGTGGATTGAAAGTGGATCGTTATTGGTTGTTTCAATCAATGGAGAGTTCTGAGTGTTTTGGTTCATGTTTTGATCAGACTTGCAGGCCGGAAACACAATGAGCAAGACAAGGCTTAAAACGAGATAGGCGGTGAGATTCTGTTCGTTGATCGACTGTTGAATAGGCCATTGTTTCCGCGGTCGCATTTTCGATGTTACGCAAGCATAATTACAGCAGGCAAGCGTTCTTGCCAAGCGAACTGTAACTACTGTATTGTGCGATGTCCGGCATCCATTCAGCGCAATTAAAACAGGACCGAGTCCTGAAAGTTGATGTTCTACGGCACGGTGAGGGTCCACCCCCAATCCGGTAATTTCCTTTAGGAGTAAATAAATATGTTCTCAAAAGATGGCAAGGTTAAAGACATTAAGACACCACGTATCTGCGACGTCGTTTGGCACGATGGCGAATTCATCAAGTGGAACGACGCGAGGGTGCACGTGATGTCGCACGTGCTTCATTACGGCTCCAGCATCTTTGAAGGCATCCGATGTTACTCTACTAAGCAAGGTCCCGCCGTGTTCCGTCTCCGCGAACACATGCAACGTTTTCTCAACTCGGCCAAAATCTACCGCATGGACCATGCGTGGACGCTCGATCAGCTTTGCGACGTTACCGCCGAACTCGTGCGACGCAGCGGCATGGACCAGTGCTACCTGCGCCCGATCCTGTTTCGCAGTCTCGACGAAGAGCATCCCGCGTTCGGCGTGAACCCGTTTCCCAATCCGGTCGCCTGCTACATCGGCGCGTGGGACTGGGGCAAATACCTCGGTGATGAAGCAATCGAACAGGGCGTCGACGTTTGTGTCTCTACCTGGAACCGTCTGACTCCGAATTCGATGCCGCCGATGGCGAAGAGCGGCGCAAACTACATGAATTCGCAGCTCATCAAGATGGAAGCGCTGCTCAACGGTTTCGCCGAAGGCATCGCGCTCGACGATCGTGGTTACGTTTCCGAAGGCTCCGGCGAGAACATCTTCCTCGTTACCGGCGACGTTGTGCTGACGCCGCCGCTTTCGTCGTCGATTCTGCCGGGTATTACTCGTGACAGCGTCATTCAGATCTGTCAGGAACTGGGCCTTACTATTAAGGAGCGCACGATTCAGCGCGCTGCGCTTTACGTCGCGGACGAACTGTTCTTCACCGGCACGGCAGCAGAAGTGACGCCGATTCGTTCGGTCGACCGGATCACGGTCGGCAGCGGCGGACGCGGTCCGATTACCGCGAAAATTCAGAAACTTTTCTTCGAGATCACGAAGGGTGAACGGCCGGCTCCAGGCGATTGGCTGACCTACGTGAATAAGAAAGAAGCCTCTTCGACACCCGAGGGCTTCACTCGCCGCAGTCTCGAAACCAACACCGAAGACACGGCGCCGATTCTCTTTCAAGCCGCTGCCCGCGACTAAGTCGCCGCCGCAGCGATTCGACCGACTGTTTATCACGAAAAACCACAGATTGCGCGACCTTGCGTAGTCTGTGGTATATTCGCTGCGGCGCAGTTCCAACGCGCTAGTTCTTGACCCCGGCGCTCCTTCCCGCGCGAAGTTTTCCCAAACCACCTCTTTTCCCAGGTTCCCGAAAGGTTTTCACTACGCCTAATGGCCGTAAAAATTGACGATCTGCTGCGAATTGCGTGCAGTCATGCCGCTTCTGACCTTCATTTGAAGGTGGGCGCGTTCCCGGTTATGCGCATCGGAGGCGAACTTCACCCGGTGGAAAACGCGCCTCGTTTGAAGCCCGAAGACACACTCGACATGGCGTTTTCGATGATGTCCAACCGGCAAAAGCAGCGCTTCAAAGAGGTGTCGGAGGTCGACATCGGTTATGGCGTCTCCGGTCTCGGGCGTTTTCGCGCCAACATCTTTCAGCAGCGCGGCACGGTCAGCATCGTCCTGCGCGTCATCCCGGACCACACAAAAAGCACCGCCCAACTCGGTCTGCCACCGGTGATCGACACAATCGCCGAAGAACGCCGCGGATTGATCCTCGTCACCGGCGCGACGGGATCAGGCAAATCGACGACGCTGGCGGCGATGATCGACACGATCAACTCGACTCGCAGCGGACACATCGTCACGATTGAAGATCCCATCGAGTTTCTGCATCGCGACAAGCAATCGTTCGTGACGCAACGCGAGGTTGACGTCGATACTCGCTCATTTGCGGACGCGCTGCGTGGCGCGCTGCGTCAGGATCCGGACGTGATTCTCGTCGGCGAAATGCGTGACCACGAAACTATCGAGACCGCGTTGACCGCCGCTGAAACAGGTCACCTCGTGCTTTCGACGTTGCACACGTTGGACGCGACCGAAACCATCATGCGCATCGTTTCATCGTTTCCGTCGCATCAGCAGAAAACGATCCGCATCCAGTTGTCCGGCATTTTGAAAGCCGTGATCTCGATGCGACTCGTGCGTGCGGCCAAAGGCCCGGGGCGCGTACCGGCCATCGAAGTGCTCGTGTCGACGGCGTTCATTCGCGATCACATCATCAACGAAGAAAAGACGTACATGATTCGCGAAGCGATCGCCGCGGGCACTTCACAGTACGGCATGCAGACGTTCGACCAGTCGTTATTTCATTTGCTTCAGTCGCGACTCATCACGCAGGAAGAAGCGCTGCACAACGCGACGAACCCCGACGAATTCAAGATGCGCATCTCGGGCATCTACGCGAGAGACGACACGCTGAACCACATCACCACTCCCATGAGCGCAAACCAAGCTCCGCCTGCGCCGAGCAAAGAACCCGAAAGCATCTTCGTCAAACACTAATTCACGCGCATGCGTCGCATGACGCGGACGCCGGAGCGCCAGTCTTCGTTGATGTCGAAGCGATA
>DATANW010000360.1:0-17735 GCA_036266055.1 Pyrinomonadaceae bacterium
ATTCAACGTTACTGCAACGTCACAATTATTAAAGCTTCAAAGTTCTTCACCAAGTAATGCGGACAACTAATAATTCGTCAGGATCTCTTCCGGTTTGAAACCCATCTTGCCGAGGCGCTCGCGGGTTTGATCGATCATTTCGCGGGAGCCGCAGATCAGCGCCACCGGCGACGACAGATCCGGCAAAACGTGATCCAGCAGCGATTGAACGTAACCGGTTGGACCAGACCAGTCGTGACCATCAGGACGCGAGATCACCTGACGCAGCTCCACGCCCGAATCGACCCAACTCTCCACTTCATCACGATAAGCAAAGTCCTCCGGCGTGCGCGCGCCGTAAAGCACCACCAGTTGTCCGAAATCTTCTCTGTGCTTCAGAACGTGACGCAAGGCCGAGCGCAACGGAGCGACGCCGGTCCCCATCGCCACGAAGACCAGATCGCGATGTTTCTGGTGGTCCAGATCGAATCCACGCCCACAAATTCCCAGCAACTTGATCTCGTCGCCCTCACGCAGGTCGTACAAGACTTTGCTCGCGCCGATTTTCTGCTTCACGAGGACTTCCAATTCGTCGTCGTGCGGCGCGCTCGCAAACGCAAAGTATGCCGGTTCTTCGCCGGCGACGCCGAGAATCCCAACCTGACCGGGAATGAAATCAGGATGGGGCGCGACACCCGACGTTCCCACGAGACGAAGATCGAACGAACGCGTCAGGCGCGCCTGGTCGCGGATGCGGCTGATTACGAGCTTTGATTCGGTGTCGGTCATTTGAGCCAGCGGGAGAACCGCAGTGTAGCAAAACAATGTTCCGGTGTTACAATGGGCCGTCCGATTAAGCAGCTAAACAGCCTCGTTCGTCTCTCCTCGAGCAAAAGCATATGAGATCAAGACCAACTAAAGTCGTCTTTGGTGTCTCCCTGGCTCTGCTCGTCGCGTTCTGCTGTCTCGCAGCGAACGCGCAGTCCGGCAGAAGACAAGCGAAACCCGCGCCGGCGGCGCCCGTTCCGTCGCCAACTCCCGAACCAACGCCGTCTCCTACGCCCAAGCGCAATGAGAACGACGTCAACTTTCTCGTGGCGAGCGGTGATCGTGGCGCGAGCATGTCCATGGCGCCACTTCAATATTCCGATGCGGCGACGACAGGTTGCGCCGACGAGTTGCGCAAACGAACGTCCGCCGCGGTCGACGTCTCGCGACGTGAGATGAGTCGTGGCGAAGCAATCGAGAAAGCAAAGGCAAGTAAAACGACTTACGTGGTGCTGGTTACTTTAGTTGAAGACAGGTATTCGGCGAGTAGTTCGGGATATGTCGAGTTTCAGATCGAGTATGTCGTTTTCGCGCCGGGGACGGCGAAGGTCGTAGCCAACGGCAGGACGTACGAAAACAGAGGGGCCAGCAAAGGTCCGATATCAGTTGGACGGCCTCGTGGTTCGACGGTGCCCACGTATCGCGAGGCATCGTTTCGCCGGGCAGGTGAAGAAGCCGCCGACCGCATCCTGAAATCACTGCACCTCGACGAGCTACCGAAAACAAATTCCACTGAGACCGCGGATGAGGCTTAGCGGTAGAGCTTCTCGATCACGTCTTTGTATTTCTGATCGATCACGCGGCGTTTGACTTTGAGGGTCGGGGTTAGTTCGCCGCCTTCGATCGTGAACTCGTTTTCGAGCAACGCGACTTTTTTGATCTTCTCGTAACGGGCGAGATTGGGAGTGAGCCGATCGATCTGCCGTTCGATCAAATCAATGATTCGCGGATGCTCGCACAGTTCGCGCCGCGTCTTCACTTCAATCCCTTTCAACTTGCAGTACGACTCCAACTGCTCCCAGTTCGGCACGATCAACGCCGCCGGAAACTTTCGCTCCGCACCAATCAACACCACCTGATTCACAAAACGCGATCCCTTGATTGCCTGCTCGATGGGTTGCGGCGAAATGTACTTGCCACCGGAAGTCTTGAACAACTCTTTCTTCCGATCCGTGATGCTCAAGTAACCATCCGCGTCCAACGCGCCGATGTCGCCCGTCTTGAACCAACCGTCATCGGTAAAAACAGCGCGCGTTTCTTCCGGCTTGTTGTAGTAGCCGCGCATCACGTTTGGACCACGCACTTCGATCTCGCCATCCGCCGCGATCCGGATGTCGACGTGCGGGATCGCCGTCCCAACAGTGCCGACGCGAAGCGCATCAAGACGGCTGGTCGTGATCACCGGCGACGTTTCGGTCAATCCATAACCCTGAATGATCGGAATGCCCGCGCCGAGATAGATGTAGGTAAGGTCTTCCGGCAGTGCGGCCCCTCCCGACACCAGCAACCGCATCCGCCCGCCAAACGCAGCCTGCCACTTCGTAAACACTAACTTCATCGCGACCGCATGTTTCAGTTTCAAGATCAACGGCGCCGGACGATGCGCCAGCATGTACTTCGCGTACTCACGCGCGACAGAAACCGACCACGCCAACATCATCGCCGCAAACTTCCCCGCTTCCGCAGCGCGCTCCTGGATCCGCGCATAGATCTTCTCGAAAATGCGCGGCACTCCGACGAGAACCGTCGGCCGAACCTCGCGCAAATTCGGACCAATCGTCTGCAACGACTCCGCAAAGTAAACCGACATTCCGCGATACAAGTACATGTACATTGCCTGCCGCTCGAACACGTGCGACAACGGCAGCACCGACAGCGCGATGTCGTGCTCGCCGAACGACAGATGACCGGACGAGTCGATGAGGTTCGTGACGATGTTTGAATGCGTGAGCATCACGCCCTTGGGTTCGCCGGTCGTGCCGGACGTGTAAATGATCGTCGCGAGATCATCGGGCGTGATTTCGCGCGCCAACTGATCGAGCGTGCCGGGGTTCTGCTGTTGAAACTCGCGGCCTAACTGCTCGAGTTCCTGCAACGACAACCCGTCAGCCGCACTCATTCCCGCCGGGTCGAAGTAAACGATCTGCTTAATCTGCGGACACTCGGCAAGGATCTCTTTCAACTCGTCAAACTTTTCGCGACCCTCGAGAAACAACGTCGACGCACCGGAGTCTTTCAAAATGTAGCGAACTTGCGGCGGCGTCAACGTCGGATAGACGGGGACGTCGATCACGCCGCTGAAGATGCAACCGGCGTCGGTCAGCGTCCACTCGACACGACTTTCAGACAGCAACGCGATGCGGTCTCCGCGAAGGATGCCGATCGCATGCAATCCGGCGGCGATGTTTTTCGCGCGGGCGAGCATTTCGTCAGACGAGATCGAAACCCAACGTCCGTCGGTCTTGTAGTTCAAAGTGTCGGGACGTTTATTCTCACGCACAACTCTCGTGAACACGTCGACGAGCGTCAACGGCTCACCGGGCGCGCTCGGCCGTCGCACGGAAGCCTGTTCGAACGCGTCGATCTTCTCGGTCACACGGTTCACGTCGCGCGCACTCCGTTGAGAAAAATGTCGAGCACCTGATCAGCCATCGGCGCGAGCTTGTAACGGCGTTTCGAGAGAATCCAGTTCGTCGCCATCTCGTCGAGCGCGCCGAAAAGCACCTTTGCCACCACTCGCGCATTCAGATCGGCGCGAAACATTCCTGCGCGTTGTCCTTCTTCAAACGTTGTCCGGATCAACGACAGGTACTCCGCAAAACCCGCGGCGGAAAATTCTTCCATAAACTTCGTCGAGCCTCGTAGTTCAACCTGAAACACGACGGCCAGATCGCGATCGGCGCCCAGGCGTTCGAGATGCATGAGCGCAATCTGGCGCAGCTTCTCGCGTGGGTCCGAGAGTTGTTCAACCCGCTCTTTCGCCGCGCCGAGCGCTTCGTCGACGCTGCGATCGAAGATGGAATGAAGAATGTCTTCTTTGCTCTTGAAATAAAGGTAAACGGTGCCGTCGGCCACGCCGGCTTCGCGCGCGATGTCGGCAACTTTCGAATTGAAGTAGCCGCAGCGTGCGAAGACGGTGATGGCCGCCCGCAAAATCGCTTCTCTTTTGTCGCTAACCGCCAATGAATGAACCCTCACTCAGTCGTCTCCGGTAGGCTACCATAAATCACTTCGATTTAAGAGATCGCAGACAAATCGCCGCAACTGTGGTATTCATTCATCGTCACAACAACCCATCGGATTCACAACATAGGAGACCAGTATGCCGACCCCCGTTCCCAGCAGCTTACCCCGGCTTCAGTACCCTATTGCAACGCTTCTACTAACTTTACTTTTCGCGCTAACGGCCAGCGCGCAGATCCTTACTGGAACCATCCAGGGAACCGTTCAAGACGCCAACGGCGCAGTCGTGCCGGGCGCGACCGTCGTTCTCAAAAACACCGAAACAAACAGTTCGCGAACCGTCTCTACTGACGAGCAGGGTTTCTTCACCGCGCCCCAACTTCAGCCAGGCAACTACTCCGTCACCGTTTCCAAACAGGGGTTCGCGACGGCTGAGGATCCGAAAGTCAATTTGACGGTCGGACAAACATTAGGACTGACATTCGCGCTCAAAGTCTCGTCGGTCGACGAGCGCGTTACCGTGAATGCCACGCAAACGGTTGACGTCGCCAAGACAGAAGTCAGCACGACGCTCAACGAGACTGCGGTCAGCACGACGCCGATCCTCGGCCGCAAGTTTGAAGACTTATTGACGTTGACGCCCGGCGTCAGCATCACGCAAGGTCCGGACGGCGACGAGATCAACTTCTCCGGTCAACGCGGAATCTTCAACAACGTCAGTCTCGACGGCGGCGACTACAACAACGGCTTCTTCGGCGAGCAACTCGGCGGACAACGCGCGGCGATCGACATCACGCTCGAGGCCGTCAAGGAGTTTCAGGTGGTAGCCACCGGTGCGAGCGCGGAGTTCGGACGCACCGCGAGCGGTATCATCAACGTCATCACGAAATCAGGCACCAATGAGATTCACGGCAGCGCGTTCTACTTTCAACGTCTCGAAGCGCTCGCCGCTAACACTTCCGACGGCAAGCCGCTTCAAGACTTTCATCGCGAACAGTACGGCTTCACGATTGGCGGACCAATCAAACAGGATCGCGCGTTTTACTTCTTCGCCTTCGAAGGCATCAACGAAAATCTGTCGCGCGCGAACCTTAGCGAACCGATCGGCACGCCCTGCCCAATCTCCAACCCGACGATCGTCGCCAACGAAGCACTGATCAACGGCAGCGAAGATTGCCAGCGACTCGCGCTGCTCAATTTCATGCGCACCACACGCAATCAGGAAGAAGGCCTGCCAATCAAACACCAGATCAATAACCAGGCGTTCTTCTCGAAGGGCAGCTTCAAAATCAACGAGGCCAATCAGCTCGACGTCTCCTACAACTTCGACTATTCGAAGAACACGAACCAGACATTCGACGTCGCTACCTACGGAAACTCCGCGAATGGAATCGAAGGTCCGTCGAAGATCAACGTCATCCGCGCGAACCTGTTCAGCACGATCTCGCCGACGAAGTTGAACGAGGCGCACTTCTCTTACTCGCGTGAAGATCGTCCACGTTCCGCCGTTGCCTCGAACATTCCGGCTGATACAGCGATGGGCTTCGCCACTACGTTCCGTTTTGGCAACCCCTTCTTCCTGGGACCAACTGTTGACGAACTACTCTGGCGCACGCAGGTAAAAGACAATTTCTCGATCATCAGCGGCAATCACACGATCAAACTCGGCGGCGACTGGTTGCACACGCTTAACAATCAGGTGTTCCGCGGGTTTTTCGAAGGCCGTTATATCTTCGACAGCGTCACCGGCTTTTTGCGTTACGCATCTCCGGCAGGTCCGGGTGGTTTTGGACCAAACACTGTCAGTTGTTCGAACGGCACGTTTGTAACTGCGCCGGCGCCTTGTCCGGGCGGAGCAACGACTGGCGGTCCACTGCTGCTTTACTTGCAGGGCGCGGGTTTGACGGGTCCGGCGACTGACGCGGCTGGTTTCTCGGAAATCAGCAATGAAGACTACGCCGTCTTCGCACAAGACTCGTGGAAGATCTGGCCCAACTTCACGCTCAACTACGGCCTGCGGTGGGAAGCACAGATTTTTCCCGACCCCGTCGTGCCGCCACAGAACACCGCGTACGGCATCTTCCTGAACGATCCGCGTTTCCCCTCAGATGGAACGCTGCCCGATCAGAAGAGCCAGTGGCAGCCGCGCCTCGGCTTCGCGTGGGACGTCTCGAAAAAAGGCACCTCTGTACTGCGCGCCAGCGCCGGAATTTTCTACGCGCGACAAAACATGCTGTCGCAAGTCGGATCGATCACCACGAACGGTGTGCAACAGCAGACGATCTTCCTGAACACGCCGATCATTTCGTCAGGCGTGCCCGGACCGGTGTGGCCCAATGTGGTGACGCCGCCGTCAACCGTCAGTCCGTGCGTCGCGGGTTCGATCAGCAATCCGTTCCCATGCTTCAGCGGTGTGCGCGTGTTCAGTCGCGATTACGAAAACCCCCGCATCTACAATTTCAACGTGGGTTTCGAACAGGAAATTGCTACCGACTGGTCGCTCTATCTCGACTTTTCGCATTCGAAAGGCGTCCATCTAACTCGCTTCCTGAACGTCAATCGCAACAACTTCTTCGCGCCGTTTCTCGGCGAGACGATGGTGACGAGCTCTGTCGGTCATTCTGTTTACAACGGTTTCACGGTGGGCATGCGCAAGCGGTTCAGCCGGCGCTATCAGCTCGAGTGGAACTACACGTACGCGAAAGACAAGGACGACGATTCAAACGAGCGCGATCCGTTTACCGACCGTGCGTTTGACATCAACAACCTGCAACTCGATTACTCGCTGGCCGATCGCGACATCCGTCACAAGTTCAACTTCTTTACGTTCATCGAAATGGGTTGGGGATTTGAGGGCAACTTCCGGCTTCAGGGACGGACTGCTCAACCGATCACACCGGGTGGCGTTCGCACCGCTACCAACCGTAACGCCGATCGCAAAGATAACGAGTACTTCTCGTTTGACTGGCGCATTCAGCGGCCGTTCCGGCTGAGTGAGCGTTTCGCGATCATCCCGGTGATCGAGATGTTCAATACCTTCAACAACGCGAATAACATCAACCCGCTCGTCACGCCGGGGCTGTTCAACTTCGACGGCTTCCTGCGTCAGGGCGTGGGCGATCCGCGTCAGGTGCAGTTGGCAGTTAGATTTACGTTCTGATCTGTGTTTTCTAAACGCGGATCGCAGCGAAGAACTCAGCGAGTTTGTGGCGGTCGAGCGCACCAGCAGTGCGCAGACCGCTGCAAACGTCGATACCGAAAGGTTGGACCTCGCGAATAGCGGCGGCGACGTTCTCAGGCTTCAAGCCGCCGGCTAAAAACAACGGCACATCGATCGCCTCCCGTATCTGACGACTCAAACTCCAATCGTGAGTCCGTCCCGTTCCACCAAGCTCCTTGATCGCCAACGACTGATTCCCGGAATCGAGTAACACTGCATCGACCTGCGCGGCGACAGCGATCGCTTCCTCAACAGACTCCGGCCCGGTAACGTGCACCACCTGCACCAGCGACACACCAGGCAAAGCCTCGCGCAATTCTCGAGGCACGCCATCAGGCAGTCGATCGCAGATCTGAATCGTGTTGACTCGCAAACGTCGCTGTTGATCGATGATCGAAGCTGCGTCCTGACGGCACGTCAGTAGAAACGAACTCACGCCGGGCGGGATCGTTGCGGCAATTTCCGCGATCAAACTGTCCGGGATCGGTCCCGGTCCACTCGGCATCGCGGAGACCAATCCAATGGCCGACGCGCCATGTTCGATCGCCATCCAGGCCTCCGCAATACTGGCAATGCAACAGATCTTTACTCGCGGTCTTGTGGTTGGTTTCATTCGCGTAAACCTACACGTTCTCGGACGTCAATCCAACTTTGGACAACCCCTCTGCATCTTAGGCTCCGACACTCGAATGGGACCTCGCCTCAGGTTCCGACTCGAAAACATAGTGCGGCCATTGATCACTTGCGGCGATTCGTTAATCGTCGTGCTTATCGAAGTGCGTCTTCAATACCGCCCAGCCCTGCAAAGGAGAATTACGATGCGTCTGCTTGCGTCGCTTTGTCTGCTCTTACTGCTTTTTCTAAAAGTTGCTTCCACATCAGCGCAAACGCCTTCGGGCACTGGCCCCGGTTGGGTCGTACTTCCGGTCGACGATTACATCGCACTCAAACGTGCGGCGTCGAAGACCGAGCCACCCGAACCACCGCCTCCGCCCGTTGAAGCAACGCTCAGCCGCATCGACTACGATCTCAAAATTGACGGCGACCTCGCCTCCGGTGAAGCACGGCTCACTGTCGACGTGATCAAGAATGGTTGGGTGCGCGTGCCGATGCCCGAAGGCCTGATAGTGCGCGATGCGCAACTCGACGGCAAACCGGTCAACCTCGTCACTCGCCCGAAAGAAAAAGGCCCAGGTGGTTTCGATCTGTTGCTTTCAAAACAGGGACGCGCGGTGCTGACGTTGAAGATCGTTGCACCCGTCACGACAGTCGCCGGCACAGACATTCTTCATCTTCCCGTCAGCAACTCAGCCGTCTCGCAGGCAACGGTCGAACTGATGCGACAAGGCGTCGACGTTCGGGTTACTGGCGGCCTCTTGTTGGACCACACCGAATCGCCCACCGGCAGTCGTTGGAAAGCGAACGGCAAGGGCGGCGAACCGCTCACGTTCGCGTGGCGGCGTCGCGTCGACGACGCGCGCGCCAATCAACCACTCCGGTTGCGCGGCGCTGTCACGCAGTTGATCGGTCTCGGCGAAGACGCGACGCAGATCAACGCGGAAGTGCAGCTTGAAGTCGTGCAGGGACTCGCGCAGGAAGTCGTGGTCCAACTGCCGGCGCAGTTCAATGTCAATCAAGTGAACGGTGCGATGGTGGCCGATTGGGACGTTTCGAATCGCGAACTGAAGGTTTCGTTTATCGAAGCCGTCGCCAACACCACGCGTTTTACGTTGACCGGCGAATTGCATCTGCCTCGTGCCGGACAGTTGGACGTGCCGCTGATTCGTTTGCCCGCGGCGGAACGCGAAACCGGCGGCGTGGCGATCGAAGTTCTTGGCGCGGGCGAGATAAAGGAACGGAAGGCAAATGGACTCGAAGAAGCGGAACCGGGTGAACTGGGCCAACTCATCTCGAGCCGCCCGTCGCCGTCGCTGATCGCGTTTCGCATGTTGCCGACCGAAGGACAATCGCCGCGCACGCTGTCATTAACCGTTGCGCGCTACACGCCGCAAGCAGTGCTGGCCGCTAACATCGACGAAGCTGAGTACAACGCGTTGATTGCAGCCGACGGGAAGGTGCTGGTGCGGTCGCGGTTCGCGGTGAGAAACAATCAAAGAAACTTCTTGAAACTCAACTTGCCGCCCAGCGCGGTGCTGTGGAGTGCGATGGTTGCGGGTCGTCCGATTCGACCGGGACGCGGCGCCGACGGCTCGCTGTTGTTGCCACTTGAAAAATCGCGCAGCGGAGAAGAAGCGCCGGCATTCGTCGTCGAGATCTCCTATTTGGATCACGCGCCATCGTGGACCGACAAGGGTCGCACGCGACTGGCGCTCGTTTCCGTCGATCTGCCGATTTCGAAATCGCGGTTGCTGGTGCATCATCCGCCACTGTTTCGTCTATCGGCAGCGCCAGGACTGTCCGGCAGTTTTCGCGTCACACCTTACGTCGAAGCCGAATCCGAGGCGCTGCGTTCGAATCCGCGCAGTGTTTACTCTCCCGCGCCCGCGCCCGTAGACGCACAGGCGCCCACGATAAGTCAACAACTCGTTTCAAAACTGCCGGTCGCGAAACAGAGCGCCCAGCCGATGCGCAATCTTCCGTTGCGCTTCGCGTTTCCGCACTTTGGTCCGTCGATCTTCCTCGTGGCGGAGCTGACCAGCGAAAACCAGACGCCCGTAATCGAACTTGATTTTTCACGTGACAGAAAGAAAGGTGACAAATGAAAGCACCACGAATCCTGATTCTGATTTTGTTTCTGACCGTTTCGGCCTATGGTCAACAGCGAAATTCGACCATCGACACGGCCTTGCCCGCGCCGGGCAGCACCGGCACCGTGACGCTTTCACTCGCCGAATACGATCGTCTGGTCGAGCTTGCATCGCACAAACCGAAACAGGCTGACGCCGCACCTCAACCGTTTGTTCTTTCCCGCGCTGCCTTCAAGCTCAAGCTCGTTAATCAAACGCTCGTCGGCACCGTCGAGATCGACGGTTCATTACTGGAAAACGGAAACGTTAAGGCACCGCTCACGACGGGACTCATGATCCTCGATGCTAAACAATCGACCAATCCAACGTTGCCGCTGCTGCTGGAAGGCCCTTCGCACGCCGCGATACTCAATGGGCCAGGGCCGTTTGGCGTGTCGCTCGGAATTGCATCCGGTCTGACGATCGACGCTGGTCGCGCGTCTTTTGTTTTTCCCGTGCCGCTGGCAAGCACTTCGCTGTTAACGCTCGAACTGCCGGGGAATCATGCGAACGTTCGCGTCGAGCCGGGTCTAGTTACGAGTCGCACGTCGGTGAATGGCAACACGATCGTCGAGGCCGCGCTCGAACCTGGTAAACCGGTGCGCGTTTGGTGGACCACGCGAGAGCTCGCAGCGCCAGTCGCGCAGCGAGAAGTGCGCTTTTTGTCGGACGTCAAGACCGTCGTTTCCGTGGGCGATTCACAGGTCAGGCTCACGGCTTACTGCGATGTGAATGTGATTCAGGGCGACGCTGCGGAGTTCAAGATGGCGCTGCCCGCCGGTTATGAATTAACTGCGGCGTCAGGCACCACGCTCGAATCGAGCGACGTGACGAATGGAACATTGACGCTGACGGTTCACGATCCGGCGAAGCGCAACCATCAGTTTCTGGTCGCAATCGAACGCACCAATCGCGATACGAAAGTTGAAGCACCGCTGCTCTCGATTGCCGGCGCGCAACGTGAGACTGGTGAGTTGTTGGTTGAAGGAGTCGGCGCGATGGAGCTGGTCGCAAAAGAATCGGGCGGCTTGCGCCGAATGGACGTACGCGAAGCGGCTGCGATTACGCGATCGCTCGCGCATTTTCCGTTGCAGGCGGCGTTTCGCTACAACCGTCGCGCTGCTGATACGCCGAAACTGAATCTCGAATGGACTCAGTTTCCCGACGCGAACATCCTGTCAGCCGTTGCTGAACGCGCGACCGTCACTACGCTGACGACTGTAGAAGGAAAGTCGTTGACGGAGGTGACGCTACGAATCCGCAATCACGCGCAACCCTTTTTGAAGGTGGTGCTCCCGCAGGGTGCGCAACTGCTGTCCGCGGAAGTCGAAAACGAACGCGTGAAGCCGGTGGGTGACGGGGATGGAAGTCGGGTGCCGCTGCTTCGTGCGGGGCTCGACTCATCGCGTGCCTACACCGTCTCGTTTGTCTATCTGAATGCGGGAACTCGATTCAGCAAGAACGGAACGTACGACATGGGCCTGCCCAAGCTCGACGTTCCGATCAACGTGCTGACATGGGAAGTCTCGCTGCCCGATCGTCTGGAGGTGAAACAGTTTGGCGGTAACGCGACTGCGGCTGAGTACTTGCCCGCTGCCACCCAGGACATGCTCGCTACGAATCTCGACAACTTCGACGACATGGTTGCAAACACGGCAGTACAAAATGAAGTCGAGCTGAGCAACTTGCAGCCGGGACAGGTTGGCGGGATCGTCACTGATCCGAATGGTGCTGTGGTGTCGGGCGCAGTGGTAACCGTTGTTAATAATCAGACCGGCGCTAGTTTGTCGACGCGCTCTGATGCGGAAGGCCGGTGGGTCATCGACGGTGCGTCGGCTGGGCCAACGCGTGTCACGGTCGATGCGCGGGGGTTCAAGAAAATGCAGCACGAACTGAATCTCGTCGCGATGCAGCCGGGATTGCTCGGAACGACGCTGGAGGTCGGCCAGATTAGCGAAACGGTAAGCGTGCAGGGCCTCGCCAACAACAATGTCACCATCGACGGCGTGCGAAAGATAGAAGAACTGGCGAGACAGAATCGCGCTGCGCAACTGGCGATGCCGTCAGACAACGTCGTCAACTTGCAGAAGCGCGTGGCCGGCATACTCCCGGTGCGCATCGACGTGCCGAAGAGTGGCCGCTCTTATCGCTTCGTACGCACGCTGGTGTTGGACGAGGAAACACGGATCTCGTTCAACTACAAATCGAAGTGATCTTTGTTTAGACGGATGAGTGGCCGTACCAGAGCACGGCGAGATAGTGACAGACCGTGCCGGCCATCACGAAGAGGTGCCAGATGAAATGGTTGTAGCGGAGGCGGTGCGCCGCGAAGAACGCCAGCCCGCCCGAGTACGCGATTCCGCCGGCGAGGATTAACAAAATGCCGGGCAACGGGACCAGCGTCAGGATCGGCTTGATGGCGACGATGGCCAACCATCCCATCACGAGGTAGAGCACCATCGAAAGCCACCAGTGGCGGTGACCGGCGATGACTTTTATCGCGATCCCCGCCACTGCGAGTGCCCAAACGATCGTGAGCAACGTCCAGCCCCACGGACCATGCAACACACCGAGCGTGAACGGCGTGTACGATCCCGCGATCAGCAAAAAGATCGCGCAGTGGTCCACGTGCCGGAAAAACTGCTTCGCGCGCACGTGAGTCAGCGAGTGATAAAGCGTTGACGCGAGATAGAGAATGATTATGGTCGCGCCAAACACCGCCGCGCCGATCGTAAACCGCGTGCTCCCGACTTCCGCTGCCGTCAAAATCAAGATCGGCAGCGCACCAATGGCGAGCACCAACGCCAGCCCGTGACTGATGCTGTTCGCAACCTCTTCTCGAAGATGCACCGGACGTTCTTGGACTGGATCAGCGTTTTCCATTTATTCCTCTTTTACTGACGGACCGGTACCGTCACGGTAACGCAGTAAAACCTTTCAGCGGATTGCCGTAAAACGCTTCAGCCTGCCATGCGGTTTTGTTCCACAGGCCGTCCTGGTCACCGATGATCGTCACCGGAACGATCACGCGGTCGCTGCCCAGTTGATTGCTCGTGGCGATGCCGTTGTCAAACTTTCCGCCAGGTTGAACGGTGAACTTGATCGATCGCGCGAGCTTGTTGTTCCAGAGCAACTTAAACTCATACTCGCCCGGATTGTTCGCGAGCGTGAACAGGTCCTTCGTCGTGTCGTCGCCCGTCGTATTGCTGCCCTTGATGTTGTAAAAATCGCATTCAACGCGCGCCCATTTTGCTTTCTGCGGCAGAGCATCTTCGACGAAATGCGTAGGATTGATCTCGACTTCCGCATCACATCCAGCCTTGCCTACTTCGGTCCCGTCGAGAAACTTTTTGCCGACCTCCTTGCCCTGGTAAAAGAGGTGCGGATCAAACTTGTAGGTATCGCCACGAACCCAGAAGGCTACGTGGAAGTCCGGCAGTTTCCAACCAAAGACATCGCTGGCCGTCAGGTAGACGTAGCCGATAGGAAGGTTCCAATCCTGGTCCACGTAGTAGACAAACTTTTGCGCAGCCTTCGGCCCAACTTCGTTCGTCTTGGCTTTCGCAACTTTCATCTTTCCGGTGAACATCGTCGTATCAGTACCTTGAAGTTCGTTGCGCATCTTGATCGTGAAAGTGACCGGTCCGGTGTAAAGGCTGCCTTGCGCTTCCGGAATCTGGCGGCCGCCGCACTCGGTCTTCCACCAGTAACCCTTCTCTACGTTGCCGGTGTCGCAGTCAAACTTGACCCACGGGCCGGTGGGCAGCGCGTATTGCACGTACAACTGACTGCCGCTGGCGATCGGGCCGTTGACGCGAAACTTCATTTCCGGCACCCAACTCCACACATCGTAGTTGCCTTTGTAAACATTGAATGTAAACGCTCTGATCTGAATGGAGTCTTTCGCGATGGTTGGCTGGTCCTGCACAGCCGAGGTATTAACGCCCATCGAAGCGACGATCAGGATGAAGAACATGAAGATACACGTAAGGTGCAGCTTGTATTTCAAATCGGGAATCCTCCTGCGTGATCTACAACCGTCTGGGCAAATCGTTGAGCAGTTTACTACGAAGCGGGAACGTTCGGTAGAATTGTTTGCTTTCGGTATGGTGCCAAGACTCAAGACAATCGCTCGTTCAGCCGAAGACTTCGCGCGCCGCGTACTGCGGCCGCGTGCGTACATGGAGTCGACGTTTGCGCCGTTCTATAAGGAGAACCGGTGGGGTGATGAAGAGTCGGTGTCTGGGCCGGGTTCGAGTCTGGCGCGGACGGCGAAGCTCAGACGCGAACTGCCGCCGCTGCTTCGTGAAGTCGGCGCGCGCACGCTTCTCGACGCTCCGTGCGGCGACTTCAACTGGATGAAAGACACGCCGCTCGGAGTCGAGCAGTACATCGGTGCGGACATCATTCCGGATCTGATCACGCGCAATCGCGAGCTTTACGGCAGCCACGAAACGCAGTTCGCGCTACTCGATTTAACACGCGACAAGCTTCCGCGCGTCGACGTGATTCTGTGTCGCGACTGCTTCATCCATTTTTCGTATCGTCACATCGCTGCGGCAATCAGGAACTTCAAACGCAGCGGATCGTCGTACCTGTTGACGAACAGTTATCCGGCGTGGCGCGAGAACGAAAACATCCGCACCGGAGACTTCCGTCCGTTAAATCTCGCACTGCCGCCATTCAACTTCCCCGCACCGCTTAGACAGATTAACGAGAAGCTTCCTGAGGAAGAAACGCGGTTTTTCGGAAAGATACTCGGGCTGTGGAAACTGTCAGATCTGTGAAAAAGGATCTTATGAATTCTTTTTTACAATCGAACGCAACACCGCACCAACCACCGGTAAGTTGAGCATTCGTTTGCGCCACAAAAACGTGCGCGACGTCAGGATCGACTCACGCTCGGCTTCGAAATGCCTGTTGAGCTCGCGCAGGTAAGCAGCTTCGGCGCGCGCCTCCGCATCGTGATCGCGCACGCCGCTCGACTCAAATTCAGCAACCACCTCCTCATAAAGCGCGACGATCTGATCGATAGCCGCGCTGCGACCCGCAGTTGCGCGGATGCGCTCCGACACTATCGCCGCGTCACTCGGATCGTAACGTCCGATCTCTTGTTCCAACACGCCGGCGTCGATCTTTTCGCGCAACGTGCGGATGCCGAAGTTCAGACGACGAAGCCGATCCACTTCGCTCGACGTCACCATCGGCCCCACGCCTTTGATGTCGCACAGGACCACCGCCGATCCTACAGCCATCGCCTCGAGTGCGCAGCGAGCCTTCGCAAACACGATGTCGTACTGGCCCAGCAGATCCTGCGGGCGCGTGGCGACGTTGCCCGCGTCCTCGCCAATGACGTCGAGCGTCAAACCAGTCCTCCGGCACGCCTCGCGCACCGCGCCAAGGTGCGTCGTCTCTTTCGCACCGTTACTGAACACGAGTGCCCGCGCGGGCCGCGCCGGCAGCGGCGTCCGCGGAAGAAACTGTTCCAGATCGACCGAATTCAGAATCACCGAAACGCGCTCTTCGGGAATCCCGCTTTCCGCAACGAGCCGATCGAGACACGTGTCGTCGACGGCGACGTAGCGCAGGATGCGCGGATGTCGTGGCGGCGTCTCTTCCCACGGCAACCAGCCGTGACAGAAGAAGACCGCCGGCGTGTTCGGGAAACGCAGCAGCGCCGACATCGTCTCGACGTGATGCTGCCCGTGAATGAGATCGGGCGCGGATCCGATCGCGTCGAGGTTGTCGACGACGGGCACAGTCGTCTCGCGAAGTTCGCGTGCAGTGTGGCCCAGTTGCGGACTGTAAACGATTGGGCTGTGGCCGCGGCGAAGCAGGTTCGACGCCAACTCACAGACGTAAAGCTCCGACCCGGTGCGGCCGCGCAGGAAATGATTGGTGATCAGAATGCGGAGCCCACGCAACGTTCTTCTCTTTTCGCTTGCGCGCGAATTGCCTGCGCGAGAGACAACATGTGCTCCTCGTAACGGATGACCTTTTCGTAGCGTCCGGCGGCGACGAGCCTTTCGCCGTACAACTCGTAGAACGGCCGTTCGCCGCTGGTCCAATGCGTGCCCGATTCATTGTCGACCGGACGCAGGCACTCGACGCGAAACGCGTCGATCGGCACACCCGCGTGTGGTTCCGAGTGCGACTGGAATCCTGGCCCTAACGACTTGCTCACTTCAACATCGACGACAGCAGCCAACTCCGCCTGCGAAAGCCGTAGCACCCCGCGAAACGGCGCGCCGCCAAGTGCCTCTTCGACGTCGTTCGCGAGGTTTGGCGTGTAGCCCAACGCCGCTGTCACTTTGCGGTCGAATGCTTCGTCGTCGAGTTGAAGCCAAATGGCGTCGTCGCGCAAATTGTCAGCGCATTCGTCTGGTGGTCCAACCACGGCGAAGTCGAAATTCTCGACACGATGATCGTATTGCTGCTGCGCCAACTCGACCGCGGCGCCGATCATGATGCGGCACATGTCGTGAGTGACGTTGTAACCTTCGGCAGCATCGCCTACGACGTACTCGATGCGTTCGTTAACAAACGCCTGCGCCAACTCTTCGACGAGCTCGGTAAACAACTCAACCTCACCGTTGAGGATCGCGGAGTAGACTTCGAGATCTGCGAGTCGTCCATAGATCGTGCCTTGCCTGGCGCCGGCGCGCGACAACACTTCCGTCGTTCGATCGAGTCGCGGTTCCCCGGCGCGGCCGCCGCCGTCCGTCAAAACGCAGACGTACGGTTTGGCCTGTTCCAACCATCCGTGTAAACGCAGTTCATGACTTGGATGCGCCACGACCAAAGCGGCGCGAGCGGGGTACGAGGAAAGGGGCATTCGCCTTTTTTACGTCAAAAAATTCGGATTGAAAGACGTTAGAGCATAATCGATGTTCCTCAACGTCGTAAATAAGTGTTTTCCCTCACTCTGTTTAGTAGCTTAACCGCGACCTTTATTGCCGACCGACCGTCGATCCGTGCATTTCTTCCAAATTAGTTTGCAGCTTGCGAAACGATTCGCGGGGAAAACTCATTACAAAACGGAAGATAAATTGCGAATGGCTTGGCCTCTTCCGCCTGTAGTTGTAGCCCAGCAAGACACTAAACAGGCGCGCTGCCCGACCACATGCGTTTAGGGTCTTAGACTTTCAGTTACAGCGGAAGTCTCCAATACATACTTGTAGCTCCCGCCGTTTTAGACGCCAAACGAGCACAGGTCTCTTAAACGGTCACGAACAAGAACCACTCAGAACCAGATCCGAAGGAGGATCCCGACATGTCTTCAGCACCAACAGTGGCCCGCTCGGACATCAAGGTCGGAAACGATCCGAAGATCGAACCCGACAACGAATGGACCATAATGATCTTTTTTGCTGGCGACCCGCGTTTGTCACCCAGCATGACGTCTCAGCTCAAAGCTATCAAGGATGCGGGATTTCAAGAAAACACCACAGTTTTGATCCACTACGATCCGAACGAGAGGGGAGTCGGGACGACTACCTTCAATATCAATCGCGAACAAAAGCGGATCACCAGAAACAACGGCCACGGCGGCACGAGAATCGGCGACGGCATCGACCCATTCGTCCGTAACCTGATCGAAGACAGCATTCCAAACGGAGCTACTCGATCGCAGAATGCCGGCGATGCGTTACGGACCTTCCTGTCACTCGCGTTGAAGAACCACCGCGCCAAGCATTACCTGCTTTTCTGCGTTGGACATGGCGTGGTTGTCGGCAACGATTTCTTCCTGCCCGACAAACAACCCGACAGCGCGATCA
>DATANW010000361.1:0-6966 GCA_036266055.1 Pyrinomonadaceae bacterium
CGATTACTACAACCCTTACGATCCAAACAGCGATTTTCGCGGCAACGTCACATCCGTCACGAAGTATCCTGACGCTACCAGCAGCTCAAACACGATTGTTCAAAGCAAGACCTACGACATCGCGGGGAACGTGCTAACGGCGCAACTTGACTGTTGCCAGCAGCAAACGTTTTCGTTCACCGACACTTATGAGTACGCGTACCCGTCGTCGGTCACGGACGGTTCAGGTGGTCTGTCTCTAACACGATCGACCACTTACGACTTCAATACCGGCCTGGTGGGAACTACGACCGACGAAAACAGTCAGGCTACTACTCACTATTACAACGCCGACACGCTCCGCACAAACTACATCGACTTTCCTGACGGCGGCCGTATTTCCTATGATTACGGCGACAATCTCACCGCGGACAGTTCAGGAAAATATGCTTCCCGAATTACCACGACGCAAAAGCTCGATTCTTCACGGTCCGTCGATAGCCGGAAGTATTTTGACGGCGCCGGCTCGATGGTCGCAACCTTTGACAGTTACACGAGTACCAACGGCTGGGCGATCGCAAACCTGCAATACGATTCGATGGGGCGACTCTATCGTTTCAGTAATCCGTATTTCAGCACGAGCGATTACGGCACCGTGGGGATCAACTCGGATGGAATCTGGACCAGCAAGTCCTACGACAACCTGGGCCGCGTGACGCAGATCAACACACCGCGAGGTGACGATTCAAGTCCTACGGCCACGAGTTCCATAACGGTAACGTATGAAGGTGACGTCACTACCTACACCGACCAGGCAGGCAAATCGCGACGCGAGATTAAGGATGCGCTGGGCCGCGTGGTCAAATTACACGAGCCGAATTCATCAAACTCGCTGGGCGACGTCGGTTCCCCAACGCAGGAGAGTGTGTACGTTTACGACATCTTTGACAACGTCGTGAAAATCACGCAGGGCTCCCAGAACCGTTACTTCAAGTACGACTCGCTGTCGCGCCTGATTCGGGAAAAACAACCCGAGCATGACGCAAACAGCAGCTACGCTCTGACTGATTCAATCACTGGTAACAGTTCCTGGTCGCGGAAGTTCGACTACAACTCCAGCGGACTCGTCACCAGCGCGTGGGACGCGCGTGGCGTTCACGCCGACTATTCTTACGACGGCTTGAACCGCGTGACGCATATCGACTATTCGGATTCCACGCCTGACGCACACTATTACTACGACTCGCAGACTCTTCCTTCGGGTGCACCGAGTTACACGCACGGATCTGCAAACGGGCGTATGATCGCGGTGACCTACGGCGCCACGACCTCGAATACGGGCACCTACGTCGGCTACGATGTTATGGGCCGCATCAACGCGCAAAGGCAGGTAACGGGGTCGTATACCTATTCGCTCGGTTACACCTATAACCTCCTGGGACAGCTCGCAAGCCTGACTTATCCCACCGGCAGAGTGGTGAGTTATTCGTACGACAACGGCGGACGGCTGTCGCAGGTGAGCGATGGGACTACGACTTTTGCCACTAACCTCGCTTATTCGCCGGCGGGGTCCATCACTTCCGAAACGTGGGGCAACGGCGCGGTGCATTCAGTCGCTTACAACAGTGCCCTACAAATCAGTCAAGTCAAACTTAAGCAGAGCAGCAGTGGTTCGGAGTTGCAGCGTTACGATTATCTCTACGGCGAGGTAACGCAAAGTAACGGTTCGGTTGATAAGACGAAGAACAATGGTAAGGTCGCTCGCATTGATGGCACCATCAACGGCGCCGGAACAAAAGAGTGGGACCAGCGTTTCTCGTATGACTCACTGGGCCGGCTCTCGAACGCCACAGAATACACCGCAGGCAGCACGCAGGCGTGGAAGCAGGAATTCACTTACGATCGATACGGCAATCGCTTTCAGTCAGGCACTAGCGGCAACGGCGGTGTTCCTTTTACGACGGTCGTGTCAAGCGACATCAACGACACCACGAACCGGTTCATCACCAGCGGTTCGACACCCGTAACCTACGACGCGGCAGGCAACATTACTCAGGACGCGAAGTTCAGGATGTTGAATGCCACTTACGACGCCAATGGCCGTCAGCTTACTGCGTCAGCCACGGACAGCGACCTCTCGGAAACGTCTATTTACGATGCCAGTGGTCAGCGGGTGCAGCGGACGACGAACAGCGGCACGCGCACAATGGTCTACGACATCCTGGGCCGGGTCGTGGCCGATTACAACGGCTCGTCGATGGAACGAGAGAACATCTATCGTGCCCGCCAGTTGCTTGCGGTTTACGAGGCGGCGGCTACGTGTTACAAGACGCTCTCCGGTTTTGTGACTACGTTCTTTGCGGGTGCGCTCCATCGCTCCCCGACTTCCTCGGAACTCGATGAATGGACGGGGAAACTCGCGAAAGCCCAGGCGCAGGGACACGCCAAACTGATAAAGGTGGCGCAGGACCTGGGTACCTTTTTATTTACTGCACCCACCTACACCAACACCGATTACGCCACTTACGTCAATGATCTTTACGCGGGCTTCCTGGACCGCGCCGGCGACTCCGGCGGAATCGCAAATTGGATGGCAGCGCTTAACGCGGGTTATGGATTTACGCACGTTCGCAACGGCTTTGCGTACAGCCTTGAATTCCAGGGTTATGTCGTCCGGCTATGTCCGGAGACGAGCGGCGGTACCAGTCCCGGCGCAAATTTGAAATATGTGCTGACGGACGCGCAGGGCTCAATACGGGCAGTGATGAACAACGGCACTTACGGCTCAAGTTCAATCATTTCTCGTCACGACTACTTACCGTTTGGCGAAGAGCTCTGGGCCGGAGCGGGAGGACGGACGACGTCTCAGAAGTACAGCGCCACGAATAACATTCGCGGACGCTTTGGCATGACGGACCGCGACGAAGCGACAGGTCTGGACCATACGTGGTTCAGGAAGTACGACAGCTTCGCCGGGCGGTGGACGAGTCCCGATCCGTACCGGAAGAGTATGGAAATCAGTAACCCACAGAGTTTCAATTTGTATACCTATGTGCAGTCGGATCCGTTGAACTTCCTCGATCCTACCGGGCTAATGTGCTGGGCGGTGTTTCTTGTCACCACCACCCGTCGCAATGGCGAGATCATAAGCGTGGATTGGAAGTTCCTCTACGTCTACTGCGATCCGGTTATTCGCGGACCTCAAACCATAAATGTCAATCCCACAACGATCACCGGCGGTCCGCAGGGTGAGACGAGAAGGGTGGATCGGGTGGAAAAGAAACCGACCCAGGAACAGATGGACGCCTACAACAAGGCGCAGGAAGAAAAGAAGAAGAAGGAGCAGAAATACCAGGACTGTCTGAAAGAGGCAGACCAGTTTCAGGAAAGGATGATGAAGAACGCGGACGCTTTGGAAAAGGAGCAGCTCCTTGGTCCGATTCCTCTCAGCACAAGCGGTATAGCACTTCTTTTGGGAGGTGCTGTCGCGGACGGGGCCCTGGTCCGGGTGCTTGCTGTCGAGGCTTACCAGATCGGATACCGAGCCGCGATCATAAAGGTCCATAGCTCGCAGAAAGCGGATTGCGAGAGAATCAAACCGTAGTAAGTATCTCTCGTCAGTTCGTAGCTTTATCAGCGGGGCTTCCGGGGGCAACCCAGGAAGCCCTTGCTATTTCACGCGTCCGTCGAATGGAAACGCGCGTGATGATTCACCTCAACTTGCGTCTCGCGGCGAGATGGTCCAGTGAAAACCGATCTTCGCTGCGTGGGAGCAGCAGGATGAAGAGCACGAGAGCGAGACGCGGGATCACGTGCGTGTGGAACTCGTAGAGTGCGTCCCTGAATAAGTGACCAAACGTAACCACCGCCAGTACGAAACCAAGCGCGACTAACGCCTCACGCACACGCAATCCGAGAATCACCAGCCCGCCGGCGATCAGTTCGACGAATGGAATCGCGACGCCCATGGTCCAAAGCGACCAGACTGGAAGAAAGGTGTCGGCGAAAGGGAGGAAGTACCTGCGGGCGTGATTTAGCGGTCCAAGTTGAAAGACCTTCATCACACCGGCCATGAAGAAGATCAATCCCAGTACGAGACGTGCAAACAAAAGCGCCCAGGCTCGATCGATATTCGAATTCGCCATCGGCAAGTCACGCTGACTCATAGAGGTTTCTCCTTCAGTTGTCCAGAATCGTGTTTATCCCGAGTTGGACGGTGTTTCCTGTGCGTGTCAACTGAACAGCGAACGACCCACGCCTGTTTCAGCCACGCGTGGGTCATGTTGGCTCTTGTCGTTCGATGGCTCGTTCGGCAGGAGTTAGTTCGCTACTGGGCCACACCGAAGGCCCGGTCTCCTGGAATCCGTACGAAATTTAAACCCGTCGAACGTTGAGAGCAAGCTAATACGCGGTTTATTGTAACGCCAGGCTCATGCAGACGGCGCTCGAACATCGCGGCAAATTCCATTCTGATGACGTCGCCAGCTCATTGTCGAAAGCAGATCGTGGAGTTTCACAGAACCCGAAATGCCGCGCGAAGAATTCGGCGGCGGTAGAGGTCAACAGCACGACTCTTTCCACGCCATCGCTGGTCGCGCGTTCGAGAAGATGTCTGGTCAGTTGAGAACCGATTCCACAGCCCTGATACTGCCGCGCAACCGCAGCGGATCTCAACAACGCCGTGTTGCCGTGTCGTTCCAACCCGATCGTGGCGATGAGTCGCGACGACGCGTCTCGAGCCACGAAAAAGTTATCGATGTTTTCCGCAACTCCGTCGTGCGGCAGTTGCACCTCCGACAGCAGATTCAGAATGTCCGGCAAGTCATCAGTCGAGGCATTTGTGATAGAGACTTCTTCGCAGTTCATGTTCTTCACCCAAGTTCAACTTGATCCAATGTCGCGAGCGGCAGCAGCGATTTTAAGCCGATCCATCTTATCCAGTGGAAGCGATGTGAATAGCTGTAGCCGTCGATTAATTTCCAAAGCCACTTCTTCGAAGGCGCGATACTTCTCCGCCGCGGAGCCCTCGACTGCCGCGGGATCCGGACTCCCCCAATGGGCCACGATCGGCTGACCGGGCCACAACGGACACGTCTCTCGAGCGTTGTCACAGACTGTTACTACAAAATCAAATTCGACATTCTTGAACTCCTCCCACGACTTGCTACGAGCCTGAGAGGCGTCGATGTCGTAGACGTCCTTCAAAACTTGAATCGCCAGCGGGTTTACTTTCCCGGTCGGAAACGAGCCGGCACTAAATACTTCAAAACGCGATCCACCCAGCCGTCTCAACAGATACTCACCGAAGATACTGCGCGCGGAATTGCCGGTGCACAGAAACAGGAACTTGTATCGTCTGTTTTCCATTGGTCTAAGTCTCGTCATCTCTGTTGGCCCTGAGCCACCTGAACAAGAACGTGGCCGCGATACCACCGGCGATCTGCGCCAGGACAAAGCCCGTTGCATCCGCCGGACGAATCCCCGCAAACGTATCGCTCAGGCAACGTGCGACGGTTACCGCCGGATTTGCAAAGGACGTCGACGCCGTAAACCAGTAAGCGGCACTGATATAAGAGCCAACCGCAATCGCGACAACGGCCACGTGAAAGCGGCTGGCTCCCAGAATCACACTCAACAGTCCAAACGTCGCCACAAACTCACTGAACACCTGGGCCATCCCCGTTCTCGGATGACGCGACACCTGCACCACCGCCAGACCAAACATCGTATTCGCAGCCATCACGCCTGCGATTCCTCCGGCTAGTTGGGCCAGCAAGTAGAAAGGAGCGTCGCGCCATGCCAGGTCGCGACTCAGCGCGAATGAGAGAGTCACGACCGGATTGAAGTGCGCGCCTGAAACGGCCGCAAAACTGATTATCAATGCGACCAGTGCGGCGCCTGTCGCGACGGTGTTGGCAAGCAGCGCCAGAGCCGTATTTCCGTTTGCCAGACGCTCGGCCATGATGCCGGAGCCAACTACTGCCGCGAGCAGGAAGAATGTGCCAAGCGCTTCAGCAACACACCGCTTTGCTATCGGCTGAGGCATTCGTGACTCCAATCGGTGTTGGCGCACAACATGCCGCCGGGCTTTCAGCTTTCAACGTTTCCGTAGCGATCGCGCCGTCGTCCAGTTTCGTCCCGCACTCGCAGGGAGCGGTCTCGGCTAGATTGTCTTCGAGCACCACGAAGACTTCCCATTCGTTGCCGTCAGGATCGCGCACCCAGGTCTTGTCTTGCAGGGCATAACAACAGTTAGTCTGCATTTCGTCGCGCGTCAACAGGCCTGCTTCGGTCCACTTTTCGCGGACCGCGAGCACGTCGTCAGTGGTGGCCACCTGTATGCCCAGGTGCGAAAGCGCCCCGCGTTCATTAAAAGCGTGTTGGTTGAGTGTCAGGTTCAGCGGCGGGTTTTGCACGTCGAACTTGGCGTAACCTGTTCGTACTTTCGCCGGTTCGATTCCCAGCAGCTTTCGATAAAATTCGAGGCTTACGTTCACGTCCTTAACGTTCAGCGCCAGATGCGCCTTCAACGCCTGGACCGGTTTTTGTTCCTGCTGCATTGCAACTACTCCTTCATCTGTCGGGGCTGACCCCGGGATTAGTATATATGCTTGCGCGCATATGCGTGGCAGTATCCGCCTAATCAAGACATATGTCAAGACGTATATGCTTTGTGTTATCATTTGCCTCCGTATGGTGAAGAAACTGAAATCTTTTGATCGGGAATTGTTCTTCCGGGCGCTGGCGGATCCGACGCGTCTGCGAATCATCAACCTGATTGGCGATCAGGAAGTATGCGTGTGCTTTTTTGTAGAGATCCTCAACACGAACCAGCCGAAGATTAGTCGTCATCTGGCTTATCTGCGTCGAGCGGGAATCGTCGCAGCGCGGCGGGAGGGAATCTGGATGCATTATCGAATCTCGACGCCAAGCGATGAAAACGCCGCGAAGGTGCTTAACGACGTGCGCGAGTGGCTGGTGAAAGAC
>DATANW010000362.1:0-12931 GCA_036266055.1 Pyrinomonadaceae bacterium
ATAACAAAGAAGGTTTGCGACAGGACGTCAGCAAGGAACTGGCGGCCATCGATAAGAACCGCGCGTTCACGTGTGTCTACTGCCACGATGCGAAGACGGGCAGTCTCGATCCGCCGGCGAGGCACTATTTGATTGCCGAACGCCCGCCGCTAAAACGCAAGGACATCAAATGAGTAAACGGCTCGGTCTCATCAGCGTGATTCTTGCGGCGCTCGCTTTTTGCGTGCCTGCAACGGCACAGGGACCGGAGGTGGATTACTCGAAGTTTCTGCACACGAGCCAGCGACACAGTTCCCTCGCCTGCACTTCATGTCACGAACGCACCGACAACTCCGCGACGCCACGCTTTCCCGGTCACAAGGCCTGCACGGACTGTCATCGTGGACAATTCACGACGCCGGCGATTCCGATGTGTTTGATTTGCCACACCGACACCAAGAGCGGGAATCCGCCGTTGAAACGCTTTCCTACGGCTTTCAACGAGCGCTTCAACGTGAAGTTCGATCACGCGCAGCACATGAAGGGCGACGCGCGCCCGCAGCAGGGTTGCAATGGCTGTCATACGCCGGCGAACCGCGGCGTAGCCTTGTCGATTCCGGCAGACCAGGTGGCCCACATCGGTTGTTACAGTTGTCACACGCCGTCGAGTAAATCTTCGTCCGGACGCGAGATCGCCTCGTGTGGTGTTTGCCACGGACAGCAGCCGTACCGGCCGACGCCCGTGAGCGCGCGTTCGTATCGATATGCTTTCAGCCACGCGGACCATGGAGCACGCGAACGACTCGCGTGCACTGACTGCCACCGGCTTACACCCGGCGCGCCACAAACACGGCAGGTCAGCTCACCAGCACCCGCCGAGCATTTCCCGACCACCCGCGGCGCGACCTGTGTGACGTGTCACAACGGCAAGCGCACCTTCGGCGGCGACCTCGCGTTCAAAGACTGCCGCAAGTGTCATACTGGTCCTACTTTTCGGATGCCGTGACCACAGATAAAAAAATTGACACGGATCGAATTGCAACCCTAAGATTCCTGTCCATGAAAATACTTCTCATCCTGCTGCTTACATTCGGTTGTGTGGCTCTCGTTTTCACTCAGGAAAAGGAAAGCAAGGTCCAGCCGAAAGAGATTACGCTTGGGAAAGACAGCCAGTCGGACAAGTATGGCGAGGTGCCGTTCAATCACGAGAATCACTCGTCGAAGAAGTACAGTCCGGATGGCCAATCGGTGCTGAGTTGCGTCGAGTGTCACCACACGGACCAGCCCGCAGCCAGCCTGAAGCCGCCGCTAAGGACGTCTGAACGTACTGTGGTGCTGACGGCGGAGATTCTGGTACCGGCGGATGCGAAGCCTGTGAAGAGTTGCCGTGTTTGTCATCTTCAGGCGGGAGACGACAGCGCGCCGCTGGCAACGGTCCAATATCCCGACAAGCCGGCGCCCACGAAGCTCACCAACGAAGTCGCCTACCATCTGAACTGCAACCTCTGCCACGACAAAGCGATCGCCGCGCGTCCCGCGCTCAAAGGTAAGGTGCCGGGCTCAAACGATTGCGTCCCCTGTCACAAACCGGCCGGCTGAGATCTGTGCGCATCGATGATGTGTTGCACATGACAGGAAAGACAATCCGGTAATCCATTCGCCTTGCTGTGACAAGCGGCGCACGTGGTCCTGGGCGTCACGCGATCGATCGGATCGAACGACTTGTGGCAACTGTTGCAAGACAATCGCCCCTCATGATTGCCGGGTATCCCCGCCACCACTTTCACACGCTGATCGTGCAACGCATGAAACTGATTGCTGCGCCACTTCTGCTCCGAATCAGTCGGCAAACGCACCACGGCTAACTTCCGCAACGCCCACTCGTCGTCGTTAATCGACTTCGAACTCCACTGACCATTCACCACCGGGTATCCAAACGTCCCGCCGTGCGGCGTGCCGACGCGTCGACCATTAAACACCCGCTGATTCCCGTCAACGTGACATGCTGTACACGAGGCAATGGCGCCTTCGGTTGCGCTAAACCCTGCGCCTTTGTGCTCGGCATGACAGTCGATACAACCAACGCCCGCCGCTTCATGCGGCTTGATCACAGTCGCTACAAACGCGTCGGTCTTGTGACACGAAGCGCAACGCTCCTCCATGCTGCCGCGCCACGAGTGACACGTCGTGCACGAACCGGCATTCGCGCGGACAGCAATCGCAGGCCGCATCGTCAACTCACTCGTTGCGTGCGCATGCGACAGCGGAGCGGGTGCGTAGGCTTGCGTGTACCAGTACGCGCCGGCAACTGCGATCAAACCAACGACGAGAAATCCCCAGACGAAATAAGCTACGGGCCAACCTGAAACGAGATCCGTCGTCGCGGTCCAATTCGCCTGCTTCTTGCCTTCTCGACGGCGAGCGCGCGGAAACAGTGGCGATGGACGGACCATCTTCGCCACGTCGCGCATTCGCTTGTCCCAAAAAATATCGAGCGCCTTCGTGCTCGCGATCGGCGCCGCACGTGGCTTCTTCGCTTTCGCGCCCTCGGGCATCACGAGATTGGCCGTGCTCAGTCCCGCGTCGCTGACGTCGATCTCGGACGGCCCCACGCCGATCTGCAACTCAACGCGAATGGACAAGCCCTCGTCGACAATATCGATCTCCAAGTGGAAGGCGCCAATCTCGATGACATCGCCCGACGCCAGCGCTTCGTTCTCCTCGACCGGCTTGCCGTTCAGCAGCACGGGGTTCTTCGGGCGCAGCGAAAACAGGTAGTAAGCGTCTTCGATTTGTTTGATGCCCGCCTGCACGCGCGAAACCGATGGATGGTTCAGCAACACCTCACACGTCGGCAAACGACCAATCAACAGTCCATCGCTGATGATCGTCACCGGATCAACTGCCAGGTCGTTGCGAACTATGACGTACTGGTTGCGAGCGGCCATGTGCTGGTCGACTAATTAATTCACTTTGAAGAACACTACCTGAACGATGTGGACGAGCATTAACGCAAGCATCAACACGGTCGAGATGACATGAGCTGGAATCCAAACCCGGAGTGATCGATGAAGCAACAACAGCGCGTCGACGCGGCGCGCCGTTACCGCTGTCTCGACTGCCGCAATCAACAGGTCGCGTTCTTCGTCCGTGGCGAGTCGCGTCGTTCGCTCTTTAAACTCTTCACGCGCCTGGGCCACCGAGGATTTCAACGGCTCGCGACGCGACAGTTGCCGCCACAGAAACGCACGCGAGAAAAACCGCGGATAAACTCGATCGCGAATCTCGTCCTTCAGCCAGCCCTGACTCTGCTCGAGTATTTCGTCTGACTGTTTCTGCAACTCGGCGCGTCGTTCGCGAAGGTCTTCAACCAGCAACGGCTCACCTTCAATGCGCGTCATGATCCGCGGCGCGACATAGTACGACACGATGCCGAGCACGCCCGACATGATCACGACGTCGAACGCGATGTAAAGCAACGTCGTCAGCGCGCCTCCGGTACTCGTGCCCGAGTGGAGTAACAGAACGATCCCGGCAATCGCGCCAAGATAAATGTGGGCCAACATCCAATAGCGCAACGCGCCCGCACGACGGCGATAGATCTGTTTCCGCAGCGGGTACGTCATCACGACGGCAATGCCGAACAATCCGACGAGCCCGGTGAGCCAGCGCATTGTGAGCCACGCCCCCGCGAGCACGCCATCGAATCCGTAGCGCGCGAGTCCCCAAATGACGGCGACGCCACTCATAATCGTCAGCAGCGCACCCCCAATGTGCCACGCGCGCGCCAGCGGATCGCTCTTGTGAATGTTGCGTCCGAAGGCGTGCGTCTTGTCTCTGAAGACGAGCCCCTGTGTTGCTCCGATCTCGGTGAAGTATTCGATCGGATTCACGCGGACCAGCGCGCCGGTCGGACAATTCTCTTCGCACGAATACGCCTGACGGCGAGAAGCAGGCGCGCCCGGCGGATTTAACCCGGTGCCCTCACACAGGTTGCATTTGATCGCAACCAGATCGTCACCAGGCTCGGGCGTCACCACGGGATCGATCTTGAAACTGAAAGCTTTGCGCAGCTTCGACGCGAAGCCGCCATTAGTGACCGGCGCTTCACGAGGCACCATCGAGATCGCGTCGTACGGACACTGCGTCGCACAGTCGTAACAACCGATGCAGCTCGCCGCGTCGATATCGATCTGGCCCTGCGAATCGCGAAAGATCGAACCTGTCGGACATCCGGTCAAACACTCAGGGTCCGCACAGTGCATGCAAACCTGCGGCACCAGCGCGTGTTGCAAACGCTTCTTGCCAATCGCGACCGGCCTTTCAATTTGAATCCCACGACGCAACAACCGCGACTGTCCATGCACCTTGTGACACGCCAGCGAGCAGTTTCCACAGCGCACACAGAGGTCCATGTCCATCACCAACACGTTCCCGCCGTCGACGATTCCGGTCGCGATCTCATGCTCAGCGGATCTCAAAACTTTGAGATCCGGCACCGCTTCGATTGTCAGCGGCAGCGAGTCATCGGCTTTCGAAAACGCCGCAAACGTCGCCACCAATTGTTCGCGCATTTTGGGATCAGGCGAGAAGTCGCGAAGCGGAACTTCGAGCACTTCCGTCCGCGCCATCAAGGTCGCACTGTATTTCCACCTGTTCGCGTGCTCAACGGCTTCGAGCCCGAGACAGTTGCCGGCGCCGAGAAAGTCGACACCGATGCTCTCGCTCACGCTGATCACGACCTCCGGCGCGCTCGCGTGAAAAGGCACACCACGCGCGCGCCGCACCCAACCACTCTTGATCAGGATCAATCGATCAATGGGCTCGCCTTCTTTACACAACACGTGGTTCTTGCCGTAGACCATGTACCGCGCGGACCGTCTCAACTCGTCCGCAAGCACCTGGCCGACGGGCTTGTCGGAAAACAACGCGAGATCTTCGAGCACGCGGCCGAACCCGTGCGCGCGATAAGTCTCATCGAGCTTCACGCCAAACTTCGGCAACTTCCGCAGCAGACGCAGCGCGGGCCGCGTCACTTCCAGAACGACGGCCTGGTGTCCATCCGCAACTCTCACGGTCGCATTGCGTTCGATACCGGCGAGCAGCGCCATCTCGCCGAAACACGCGCCCGGATCGAGTCCGCCGATTCGTTTTTGCCCGTCGCCTTCGCGCACGTACACCTCGAGCGTCCCTTCCACTGCGATGTAGAAAGTGTTTCCGCCCCACTCGCCCTGACGCATGATCTCTTCGCCGGAGTCGTACGCGAGCAGCCGCACGTAAGGACCGACGCGCTTGCCGTTGCCGTATTCGCGTCCCTGGACGATTACTTCCAGATCGGTGCCATACTTCTGTTTCCCATTTTGCTCTTCGAAAAGTTCGGCAGTGAGAGAAAGGTTCTGAACGGCTTCAACAACGCGACCCCGATCGGTGATTTCGCGTGGCATAGGTTTGTTTATTAAACCACAGATCAAACGGATCGTATGCTAAACTTTCGTCATCGATGCTTCCTGAAAATTTTTATTCACTTCCCCGCGAACAACAAGTCGGACAATTCCTTTTCATCGGACTTCCAGGCACCGAACTGGACGCCGAAACGCGCGCGCTCATCACGGATGTACAGCCCGGCGGCGTGATCATCTTCGGCCGGAACGTCGCGAACCCAGAGCACCTGAGGGGTCTGCTCGACGGCGTGCGCGAGCTGGTGTCGACGCCGCCGCTGTTCGGCATCGATCAGGAAGGCGGACTTGTCGATCGATTGCGGCGCATCTTTACGCCGATGCCCTCCGCTCGCACGATTCGCCAGCACGGCGACCTCGCGGCCGCACGCGCGCTCGGCCAGATCACCGGCGAGACGCTGCGGATGCTCGGCTTCAACATCAACTTCGCGCCGGTAATGTCGATCATGACCGACGATCGCGATCTGCTGTCGAACGGTCTTTACTCGCGATCCTACGGGCGTTCACCGGGTGAAGTGCTCGGCTACACGACCGTCTACATGCGCGGTCTTCAGGGTGCAGGCTGTCTTGGTTGTCTGAAACATTTTCCGGGCATCGGCGCGGGTGAAGTCGACTCGCACGAGGAGATCCCAGTCGTTCGCCTTTCGCACGACGATCTGATAGCGCAGGACCTCGCCCCTTACATCGAGCTGTTCCAACGACGCGACGATCGCGTGCGTTGCGTGATGGTCAGTCACGGCGGTTTTCCAAACATCGACATCAAAGAAGAAGTCACCGGCGGACTGCTCGAACCGGCGTCGCTCAACTACAACATCGTCACCAAGCTGCTGCGGCAGGAACTCGGTTACAAGCACCTCGTCGTCACCGACGATCTCGAGATGGGCGCAATCGCGCGTCACTACGAGATCGGCGACGCCGCGGTGCGCGCATCACGGGCCGGCGAAGATATGCTGCTCATCTGCGCGTCGCCCGACAAGATCCGGCGCGGTTATGAAGCGCTGCTCGAAGCGGCAAACAACGGACGATTACCCGAGAACCGCATCCGCGAATCGCTGCATCGAATCGCGAAGACGAAAGCGATCGTCGAGCCGCCGCTGCCACTCGATCTCGAACGGTTCAAGTTTCTGGCCGACAGCATTGAAAAACTCAACCGCAAGCTCAACTACGTTTACGGAGGCACGATTAAGTGAGGATAAGCCAGTTTATCCTGCTGTTTTCTTTGATAGTTTTACTGATTGTTCCGGCAGGTTGCCGCCGACAAAGCCAGGCATTCGTGATCGCCATCGGCGACAACATCCGCACGATCGATCCGATCGGTTCGCCGTCGACTGAAGCGGCGAGCGAGCGACTGCGCACGCTGATGTTCAATACGCTCGTCAAGAAGAACGAGCAGTTTGATTACGTCGGCGAGCTGGCCTCCGACGTCAAGCGTTCGGACGATGGTCTCACGTTCACCTTCACGTTGCGCGACGGCGTGAAGTTTCACGACGGCCGCCCGTTCAGTTCCGCCGACGCGAAGTACACACTCGATTTTCTGCTGGCCAGCGACTTCGGCAAGGCTGCGAGTTTTTTCGAAGGTACGGGACAGGAGAAACGCGGTTACATCAGGAGCGTCGAAGCGCCCGATCCGAAAACACTCGTCGTCAGCTTGAACAAACCCTGGGTCGGTTTGTTATCGAACCTGGTGGCGATTCCGATCATTGCCAAGGACAGTTACGAAGCGCAGAAGACGCATCCGATCGGCACTGGCCCATTCAAGTTCATCAACTACGACAACTCGCAGCAGATCTGCGATCTCGAAGCCTTTCCCGAGTACTGGGAAGGTGCGCCCAAGTTGCAGCTGATCCGGGTGCGGGCCATCTCTGACATGAACGCGATGCAGGCTGAACTGCAAGCAGGACGTGTCGATATCGCGCCGCTGCCGACGAGTCTGTCACCCGACGCCGTAAACCGGCTCGGACAAGATCCGAATCTGCAAGTCAAAACCTTCAACGGTTCGAACGTCGTTGTCTTAACCTTCAACACCAGCTCCGCGCCCGTCGACAACCCGAAACTACGCCAGGCGATCGCTTACGGAATCGATCGCCAGACGATGGTTAACAACCTGTTGAAGGGCTACGGCAAAGTGGCCAATTCCATCATTCCGGAAGAGTCGTGGTCCTATTCTCCCGGGCAAACTTATTCTTTCGATCAAGCTGCGGCAAAAAAATTGCTGGACGAAGCGGGATTTCGAGATCCCGACGGCGATGGTCCACGAATGCGCTTCGACAAGCCGATCAGGTATGGATTGTCGGGAACCAGCATTGTCGGGCGGGACGTGTCTGTTGTGGTTCAGAACCAGCTCAAGGACATAGGCGTCCCAATCGAGATTCAAACGTACGAGGGCAACACGCTGTTTGATGAGATGCGACGCGGGAACTTCCAGATCGGCTACTCGCAATGGGTCGGCGGAAACCAGGATCCGATCTTCTATAAAGACCTGTTTGCGACGTCGGAGATCCCGACGCAGACGAGGTCAGCGCGCAATCGCAGCCGTTACAGCAATCCGGAATTGGATAAGTTGTTGGAAGAGGCCGTGAATACTTTCGATCGGACGCGGGCGAAAGAGCTGTACGTGCGCATCCAGGACATCGTGAGCCGCGACTTGCCGGCATTTCCGTTGTGGTACCAATCAAACATCGTGATCGCGAAGAAGAACGTGGGAAACATTCAGGTGAATGCCAGCGGCGACTGGGGCTTCGTCCGAAACCTTACTCGCGAAGGTCAATAGCACTGGCGCGAATCGCGCCTTCGCGGATGACACGCGGCGGCGAAACAGTTGCGTCGACGACAGTGGAGGGCTCGATTGCGGTGACCTGACCACCGTCGACGATCAGATCGAGACCTTCCGGAAAGTAATTCAAAACTTCTTCAGCAGAGCGGGCCGGATCGCGGCCCGCGGGATTCGCGCTCGTCGCTGTGAGTGCCCCGCCGCATTCACGGACGAGATCCCGCACACTCAAGTCGGCCGGAAGTCGCACGCCGACTGTTCCCGTGCCGGCAGTAATAGCCTCCGGTAAATCCGTGTTCGCCTTGCCGACAATCGTCAATGGACCAGGCCAGAACTTTGCCGCAAGATCTTGAAAGTGTTTTGATGGATCACTGATTAATCGTTCGACCTCATGCGGATCTGAAATCAACAGCAGGATCGGCTTATCGTCTTCCCTGCCCTTCAACTCTCTTATGCGCGCCACGGCTGCGGCGTTGAACGGATCGGCGCCAAGCCCGTAGAACGTGTCGGTGCGAAACGCGATCACGCCGCCTTCTCTCACGATGTCGTCCGGGCTTTTCACCGCCAATTCGTGTTGATACGTGTGTTCTTGAGGTTGGGGGCGTCGAGCACGTTGGGTTCGAATCCGGTGACGTACGGTTTCACTATCGCGTACGACGACGCAAAGTAGATCGGTATCGCCTTTAGATCTTTCAGCGCCTGCGCCTCCGATTCGGGCGAGTCGCCGTCGAACAACATGCGGAGGTTAGTGAGTTCGCCCGTCGTTTGCATCACCATTCCCCGCCGCACGATATCGTAATCGCCGGCTTCAATCGAGGATTCGTACTCGTCCCAGGGCTTCATCACGATCTGAGTCTGGACGTTCAGAGTCGAGCGCCACATGTTTGCGATCGACTGGGCCACGACGCGCTGTTGCTCGTTGCGATTGATCAGCAGCCGGATGAGCGGAAAACCTTCGCCACCGGGATAACCGGCTTGTGCCAGCAGTTCTTTCGCACGATTGGCGTCGTGCTCGAGCAGCTCGGCTTCGTCGACCACGGGCTTTTCCCCCGACATCTCTTCCGGGAGAAACTTTCCGGCCGGTTCGGTCGAGCCGCCGAGGTCGTCGCGACTGACACGTTCGCGGTCGATCGCCAGTGCCAGCGCCTCGCGCACTCGCACGTCGTCAAATGGCGCGCGCGCGGTGTTGAAGGCGTAGAACGTGAGCGCGCCGTAAGTTGAACGGCGGAAGTCTTTGTAGGGCGCGAGCAGCTTCAGCGCGAGTGGTTCGAAGGGAGCGTTCGTGACTGCATCGATTTGGCCGGAGCGGTAAGCTGCGAGGGCGTCTTCTGCGGTGGCCGTGTTTACGAACGTCACGCGATCGAGCCCGACTGCGGCGTCGTCCCAGTATGTTTTCGCACGCTGGAGGCTGACGCGATCGGTTTCTGTCGCTGACAACTGAAAAGCTCCGTTTGAGACCAACTCCTGCGAGTTCAGACGCTGCGTGTGCTCCGGACCTTCCACTTTCACCGGACGAAACACCGGATGGGCCACGAGCGCGGCGAAACTGTGATCGGCCTGTTGCAGCGTGACTTGCAGAACGTGATCGTTCACCGCGCGTGCGCCGAACGGTGGTGGCGCGGGCGGCGCGGGCGTTGGTTGCGGCGACGGTTGTCCGTTCGTCTTCAGTTGCGGCGAGGGTGGTCCGTTCGGTTGGGGGTTTGGCTGTGGTTGAGAAGTGCTTGTAGTTGCCGTAGCGCCCTCGATGTTCGACAGCAGTTCGGTGTGCGGCGCGAGTGGACCGATCTTCAGTGTCCGTTCCCAGGAACGAACAAAGTCGACGGCCGTGACTCGTTCGCCGTTGGACCAGCGCGCGTTGTCGCGAAGATAAAAAGTCCACACGCGTCCGTCAGCGGATGATTCCCAACGGGTGGCGACTGCCGGAATCGGCGCCAGAGTCTTCGGATCGTAATCGGTCAGTCCTTCGAAAAGTGCGCGGACGGCGTCCGTGTCAGGCGGGGCGGCCGCGAAGGCCGGATCGAACGTCTGCGGGAGTCCGCCGTCACTCCAGCGAAACTCCTGCGTGTGCGGAACGACAACGTTGCCGCCGTAATACGTGGATGGTTCCTCACCAGTGAAACATCCGCTGTGCGTCAAACACAGCATCAGCAGCAAGGAACAAGCGGCTGATAGTCGGGATCTGTGTTTCATCCGTGTCATCCGTGTTTACGTAATTCTTTGTAAACTTCAACCGTCCGTTCTTTGGTAGGTTCAAACCCGTCTGACGTGTCGATCAAATAATCGGCGTACCGTTGTTTCTCTTCCTGCGGCATCTGCGACGCGATGCGCTGCTGCGCTTCTGTGAGCGTGAGATTGCTTCGCTGCAGCAACCGTTCGAGTTGCACCTCGGGCCGGCAGTGGACCACGATCAACTTATCGAACCGCTTGTAACCGCCGGACTCGATCATCAGCGCCGCGTCGACGATGCCGATCCCATTCGGGTCTTCGCGTTCCCACTCGCGCAGGATCTCGTCCTGGCGCACGATGATGAACGGATGAAGGATGAAGTTAAGCCGCTGGCGCTTTTCTTCATCCGCAAAAACGATTGACGCCATGCGCGCGCGGTCCAGTGTTCCGTCAGGCGCAAGTACTTCTTCGCCAAACTCCTGCACGACCGCTTGCAAACCTGCCGCGCCGGGCATCACCACTTCGCGGGCTGTTTGATCCGCGTCGAGAACATGACAACCGAGTTCAGCAAACACGGATGTCACAAACGATTTACCAACGGCGATAGAACCGGTTAACCCGACTCGGAGCATCTCAGTTTCGCCGCTTTCAAAGTGTTCTTCATCAACATCGCCACGGTCAGCAAACCGACGCCGCCAGGTACCGGCGTCAATCTGCCTGCAACTGCTGCGGCCTCGGCCGGATGCACGTCGCCGACGAGCGTGTAGCCGCGTTTTGACAATACATCGAGTCGTTTGCCGGCGTCTGGACCAAACAGTTCGCGCACCTGATCCGCGTCAGTTACTTTGTTCATCCCGACGTCGACGACGGTCGCACCCGGCTTGATGTGTTCGCCGCGGATCATGCCCGTGCGACCGATCGCGACGATCAGCAGGTCAGCTTCGCGTGTCACGGCAGCGAGATCGCGCGTACGCGAGTGACAGATCGTAACCGTGGCATCGCGTTGCAAAAGCAGTTGGGCCATCGGACGGCCGACGATCTGACTGCGACCCACGACACACGCGCGCGCCCCACGAATCTCGACGCCGCTATTAACCAGCAACTCGATGATTCCCGCGGGCGTGCACGGCACGAACGACGGTCTGCCGAGCGCCAGGTTCCCGACGTTCACCGGATGAAAACCATCGACGTCCTTCGCCGGATCGATCGCCTCGATGATCGCGCGTTCTTCGATTCCGGCCGGCAACGGAAGTTGCGTCAAAATCCCGTCGACCTCGTCGCTGGCATTTAACGAAGCGATTAGATCGAGGAGTTCGGCGGTCGTCGTCGACTCCGGCAGCGCATGGTGCTCCGAGCGAATGCCGACCTCTTCACAGGCCTTGATCTTGTTTCCAACGTACACGGCAGACGCCGGATCATCGCCGACACGCACCGCCGCGAGGCCGGGCCGCACGCCATGCGCCCGAACCATCTCTTCGATTTCGGTCTTTACTTCCTGCTTGATCTTCGCGGCCAGTGGCCCACCTTCAAGCAAGCTCGCTCGAGTTTCCATTTGTTGACCAATAGTATACACAGATTGCTCCGATTATAATTCGACCATGTTGTTCCTGAGACTCATTCTACTATCACTGTTGACGGTGTTGCCTGTCGTCGCGCAGACCAACACCGACTACCGGCGCGGGCGCGACGCCGAAGCCTCCGGCGACATCGCGAAAGCCACCGCGAGTTACCAGGCAGTTGTCACCGGCAACTCAGTGCTGAAAGAGTATGCGCTCTGGCGACTCGCGCGAATCGCGCGCGCGACCGGCGATCTGCCGCTAGAACGAGAACGTTTGCGACAATTCCTCGCGACCGCACCGTCGAGCATGTTCGCCGAAACAGCGGCGATGAGGCTGGCCCAGAGTTTTTTCGAGAGCGGAGATTTCCAGGCAGCCGCCGATAGCGCCCGGTCGTTAAGTGTAGCGAAAAATGCGACGCTCGCGCGCGAAGCACTGTTGTTGACGGGTGAATCACTCGCTCGCGCCGGCAAGAACCCGGAAGCGCGCGAAGTATTCACGCGGCTCGTCATGCAAATGCCTGACGCCTCGCGGCCCGACGACTTTGCCCTCGCCGCGGTTCGCAAACTCGACTCGTCCGACAACAACGCGACGCTGCCCGAGGCAGAACGTCTGCTGCGCGCATCCGTCTACCAGTTCAACCGCGACTTCGCCGGCGCGCGACTCCATTACCAAACGCTGATCGATCGCTATCCGCAAAGCACCACCATCCCCAACGCACTGTTTCAACTCGCCCGCGGCTACTATCTCGAAGCAAAGTATGACGACGCGCTGAAAGCGTTTCAAAAACTCGCCGATGTCTATCCCGACTCAGCGAATGCGCGGGAGGCGTTGAGTTTTGTCGGTTCGACTTATCTGCGCATGAAGCGCTACGACGACGCCGTCGCCGCTTACAAGAACTTCATCGCGCGTTTCCCCGATGCGCCGAATCCTGAGCGCCCGTATCTAAACCTCATCGACACGTTGCACGAAGCCGGACGTCACAACGAAGCGCTCGATTGGGT
>DATANW010000363.1:0-8927 GCA_036266055.1 Pyrinomonadaceae bacterium
CTCTTTCAACAACTTCGCGCAGACTGTGCCCGTGATGTGAAGTGGGTCCATGCGTGGATTGAACTCGACGATGTCCGCGCCGACGACCTTCCCCTTCATTCGTTGAATCAAGTCGATTGCCTGGCGCGTGGACATCCCACCGGGTTCACGATGCGAAACGCCAGGCGCGAACGCCGGATCAAGCGCGTCGACGTCGAACGAAATGTAGACCGGCGAATCAAACACGAGTTGCAGATTGTCGCGCAACTGGTACATCTCGATCGTTTCCACCCCAAACTTCTTCACCTGTTCGCGCTGGTGCGCGTTGAACGTGCGAACGCCCACCTGGACCAATCGCTTCACCAGTTTCTGTTCCATGATGCGCGCGAACGGGCTCGCGTGTGAATTACGATTTCCCTGGTAGCTGTCGTAGAGGTCGGGATGAGCGTCGAAATGAAGGATGCTCAGGTCTTTATACTTCCGCGCGAACGCCCGCACGATCGGATACGTGATCGAATGATCGCCGCCCAATGAGATTGGCGTGAGATCGTCGGCGATCAGCGTGTGCAGCGAGTTCTCGATCAGGGTGAACATGTCGCTGCCCGCGACTGGTTCGATATCGCCGGCGTCGAAGAAGACTGAGTCGTCCGAAAGATCGGTGCCGTTTTCGCTCGTTAGGTTCCAGGCATCGGAGCGGAGCGCGGCGCGAATCTGCGGCGGCGCGTCAGCCGCACCTTTAGTGAACGACGAGTTTTCGTCGTAACGAATTCCAATCAGGGCAAGTTTATTCGGCATTTTTCCGGGCTAAATGGGGGGCGACAAATGGTACAGGCGGCAGGGCTCGAACCTGCGACCTTCTGATTCGAAGTCAGACGCTCTATCCAACTGAGCTACGCCTGCGTAACGGGAGTAATTTAACCACAGATCCGCGAATCTGTGTAATCCCGGCTTACTTGCCCTGGAAATGCTTGCGCACGAATCGCATGAGCTCGGTGATCTCTTCAGGTTTCATTTTGTCTTTGAAGGACGGCATCTCTTCTTCGCCGTTGGTAATCATCTTAACGATCTCGTCGTCCGTGTGCTTCATGGCGTGGTCAGATTTCAACGAAGGGACCTTGATCGTCTTCTTCGGAGTCTTGACCGGTCCGCCTTCACCGTTTGGACCATGACAGGCTTCGCAATTCTTGGCGTAATTAACGCGCGCGTTTGCGAACTCGTCGACGGAGGCGGCCGGCGTCGGCGAAGCGGCGCGGGACGCGGTTGAAGTGTTGGTCGGTGTCGCGGTTTCAGTGCAGGCGACCCCGATCACGGCGATGATGGCACACGTTAATGCAAGCGAGATCAGTTTCATTAGACATTTTCTCCGTTTTGATTTAAGGGCCACAGATAACATAGATCAGCGCAATCTGTGAACCCACTCGGCAATTTCTCTCATTTGCGGTTCGGTAAGTTTGTCCGCAAATGATCGCATCGGCGGCTGCAGACCGTAAGCCTGCGGATCTTTCAGTAGACCGGTGAGGTCGTCGACTGTTCGTCGTGGTTTCGTAGCAACGCCGGCTAAAGGCGGAAAGCGCAGTTGGCCCTGCTGCCCGCCTTCGCCGTTGCGCCCATGACAGTTTGCGCACCACTTGATGTATAGCACGGGCGCTCCTGTGTCCGCGTGATCCGTGATTGCGAGCTGTTCACGAACACGCGGATTTTTGTAATCGCTGACATACGCAGCGGTTGTCATTGTGATAATCAACAATGCGCCACCGCCCAGAATCACCGCACCGATCACTCTGGGTCCACGTAACCTCCTCAAAAAAATCAAAAGCAACAGCGCAATTCCCGGCAACACCAGACCGACGATCGATGCCAATCCGCCGGGCACATATTTCAACGATTGATATAACCAAAGGAATTGCGCGCTTGGTCGAGGAATAAAATCCGCGGTCACTTGTGTGGTCGCTGGTCCAAGTGGAGCAGAAAACTTCAAGCACCACAACGCGAGCGCTACAAACACCACGCCCGCCGCGATCGTGTTGCGTTGCGGATCAGCCGCTGTCAATCGCCGCCACACGATCACGCCGACGATCAACCCGGGGATAACGAGCACGTGCAAAGCAAAGAACCGCGACAGCGTGAGCGTCGAGATCTCGCTGCCTCCCAACAACCAAAGCCGCCCGATGCGGCCGACCAACGGAAGCCCGCCCACGAGTCCTTCAGCGATGCGAGTACTGAAAAACGCGCGTGCGTCCCACGGCAGTGAATAACCCGTTCCGCCGCCGGCCATCACCAAACCGAGCAACACCACTGACGCGATCCATTGCGTGTTCTGATCGACATAGGCCTCACTCAGGAACAGCCGCACCACGTGCAGGAACAGAAACAACGCCAGCCATTGCGAGCCGTAGTGATGCAGCGAACGGATCCACGCGCCGGATGACACGGTTTTCTGAATGAAGTCGACGGTCGTGTACGCGTGATCGACTGAAGGGACGTAGTAGAACGCGAGCAGTATCCCGGTCAGAAACTGCACGGCCAGTAACACGAGGACAATGCCCGACGTCGTCTCGAGCCAATGATTAATGTGCGGGTGAATCGGGCCAAGAACTCCGGCGCGATCGCGATTGCTGACGGTGCTGTTACGCGGGGTCATGCGCGAGTACCAGGCTCCTGAGGCAAGGCGTACTGCACTTGCAGGTTTCCATCCTGCACGCGGCTCGGCAATGCATCCAGTCCGCGCGGCGCCGGCCCACTGATCCGCGTGCCGTCTGCCGCAAAGTAGCTCTCGTGACACGGACACGCGAACTGGTTTCGCTGTCCGTCCCACAACACCTCGCAACCTTCGTGAGGACAGACGGCCGAAACCACCTCATTGCCTTTGGCCGGCAACACGAAGACGGTGTGCTCTTCCGTCGTGATGGCCCAACCGGCGATGTGCTCGGCGGCGACTTTCCTGCTCACCGGTTGCGAACCAGCAAGTTCACTCACCGGCCCAACGTCGAGCCAGCGATCGGTTGCGGCCGAGATCCTGGGCCGCAGGAAGCGAAAAGCAGCACCGGCGATCGACGCAAAAACACCGAGCGGCACCAGCAGCAGGAAGGAGCGTCGAGTTGGTTGATCGGAATCTCTCATGGTTTTAAGCACGGATTATAGACGCGCCAGCGGCAGAGTTTCTTCCCCGGTTGCAATCGGACACCAGACTGGGCAGAATAACTTCGCATCGCAGCATCTTTCCAGGGTCAGTCTTTTTTTAATCTGAGGTAAGCTCAACATGATTAGCGATAAGGATCCAGGTAATGCCACTCGCGGTTCTCTTCGTCTCGCCCCCACTAATGCAGAGGTAGAAGTAGAAAAGGCAAAGCTTCCCCGGCAGTTCGTCAACTTCACTTTCTACCACGCGCGGCCCGAGTGGCGGTTGCTTTCAGATGCAGATAAAGAGCGTTGCCGCGAACAGTTTGTAAAAACAGTTAACGAGTTTCGCTCCTCGTTGCTGATCCATTCTTATTCGACCATCGGCCTGCGCACCAACGTCGACTTCATGATCTGGCGCATCGGTTACGACCTCGAACCGATCCAGGAGATGACGTCGCGACTGAACCGCACCGAGATGGCGAAGTATATCGAACCGTCGGTGTCGTTTCTCTCCATGACGAAGCGCTCGATGTACATTGACAAAGACAACCCCGACCACGTCGAAGATCGCCTGCACATCATTCCCGGCAAGTCGCAGTATCTTTTTGTCTATCCGTTTGTGAAGACCCGCGAGTGGTACTCGCGGCCCGGCGAACAGCGCCAGGAGATGATGGACGAACACATTCGTATCGGTTCGAAATACCGTTCGGTTAAACTTCACACGACGTACTCGTTCGGTCTCGACGATCAGGAGTTTGTCGTCGCCTTTGAAACCGATTTCCCGTCTGACTTCCTCGATCTGGTCCAGGAGCTCAGGGAAACTAAAGCCAGCTCCTACACACTTCGCGACACTCCGATGTTTACTTGCCGTCAACGTACGCTCAGTGAATGTCTCGAAGCCCTCGGCTAAACGATATCGCCAAGTGGTCCACAGATTTCGCGCCCTTATCGAGTTGGGCCCGAAATCTGTGGATTATAGTGTTCACACTACTTTTTCCCCTCACGCCACTCTATTCACAAACTAAGTCGACCCCCGAGTATCTCTGGTACGAAGCGGAGAACATGCGCGGGTTTACGACGGGCAAGCTCGGCGCTCCCACGCTGAATCCATCGTACCTGAACCTGTCTCGTGACAAGGCGCCCGGTTGGGGCATGAATGGTCCAGGCGTTGCGGCGGAGTGGACGCAGGGCGGCGAGAGCGAATGGAACTCCGCGGCCGCGAGTGCCGATGAAACGAAAGCGACGATCTACCAGGATCTCGAAGTGCCACGCGCCGGTGAGTATTACCTGTGGGTCCGATACGGGGATTGGGTCGGAAAAGACGAAGACTTCACGGTGACGATCGCGCAGGACAACGCGACCGTGCTTCGTCGCGAGTTTGGCGCAGGCGACATCGTCGATCCTCACGATGAAGTCCGTATGTATTGGGGTTGGTCATTCACGTGGAACTTCGTGCGCACGATGTTGAAGAAGGGACCAGCGCGCGTTTCCATCAACATCGAGAAAGCCGCCACAGCGCGCAGACACGTCGACTGCTTCCTGCTCACGAACGATCTCGGGTTCATACCATACGATCGGGAAAAGCCGGTCTTCGCCGCGCAACGTTACCTGCGCACGTGGTCCAAGGCGCGCAGTCCGTTATCGTCGCTGCTGAATGGTGACACGTTTACCGTGCCCGATTCGTGGTCGCGGCCGAAAGTTGCGGGACGCGATTTCCTCATGCCCTGGAACATCGCGAAAGAGTTCTGGCCCATGTTGGACAAGCCTCCCGAGGAGCGCCCGCTGTATCCGTTCAACGCCGAACCCATCGAGGAGTTTGTGAAGAAATACAGCGGCGTGAAAGATGTGCCGTTGTTTCAGTCGAAACTCGTCGTGCCCGTTATTTACATCAACAACGTTCCCGAATACCTGAAAGAGGGAAGCGCGTTCTTGCGTTATTTGCGCGAGACGAAAGTTCCGTTCGCGATCCTGATCAACTACGGCGCCGCGACGATGAAAGAAGACGAAGGCAAGGCGGTGTGGCAACTGCTGAACGGCGAGCTCAAGGATCAGTTTCTCGGTTGGATTTCGGGCGAAAGCGTTGGTTACGTGTGGGATTCCGCGCCGGCCGAGTTGAAGATCTCGCCCGCGATGACGCGGCGTCAGCTACTCGACGCGCACAAAGATTTCTATTCGCAAGCGCTGTCGCGAAAGTGGCGCGACACATTTCATGTCGAGACTGGTCCGATGTGGAACAAGTTGATCCCGGCGCAATCGACGTCGAGCACTTCGTTCGCACATGCGTTGACAAACTGGGGCGTCAACCTGCTCGGCATGGAAACTGCCGCGGTGATGCCGATGACGGGCATGCGCATCGCGTTCACGCGCGGCGCGGTGCGACAGTTTGGCGGCGCGTTTGTTTACTATCACGCGCCGAACTTCGGCGACACCGCGACGACGTTCACGCGCGCGCAAAACTTCGCCGGCCCCGACTACTTCTATCACTCGCGTTACGGCGCGACGATGGGACCATCGCTTTCGTGGTATCGCAAGAATTATTTCCTCTACTACATGTCGGGCGCGTCCGCGATCTATCTCGAACAGGGGTTCGATCAGTTTTTCAAACCGGGACCGGGCGATCATCCGTTTCAGCTCAACCCGCTGGGCCGAATCACAGATGAGTTCATGCGTTTTGCGGAGAAGCATCCGGATCGAGGGACGCCGTATACGCCGATTGCCTTTTTGCTCGACCCGGCGCATGGGTTCGAGATGACGGATTATCCGCAATGGCCGTTTGAGGTGTCGCAGATCGATCGTGGCGATCGCGCGCTGCGTGAGTTGTTTGGAGCAGCCTATTATCCGGCGCTTGTGGTTGAAGGTGAGCCGGCGATGGCCGACAGGCAGGCGTTTGTGTCCGGCGCGTTTGGCGACATTTTCGATGTGCTGACGGCGACGGACGGCGCAGCGAAGTCGCCGCTCGGTGCGTATCGAGCGGTTGTTGCGGGAGGAAGGATCGAGTGGTCGCCGGAGTGGATACAGCGCGTGACGGAGTACGTGCGCAATGGCGGGACGGTGGTGCTCAATGCGGCGCAGATCAAAGGTGTGCCGGCGCAGTTGCTCGGCGTGCGGTTGACGAATGCCTTAATCGAAGTTGATAGCGCGCGATGCGTCTCGCCTGGTGAGGAACCGCAGGATTTGAGTGGGCAGATGTTTCGTTACGAGAAGGTTGAGCTCAAAGGAGCGACGACGTTGATTGCCGCACCGAATGGCGATCCGCTGGTGACCGTGAATAAAGTCGGGAAGGGAAGTGTCGTGTTTGCCGCGTTGCCCGATCTGCTGGGAATGGATGAACGAATGACGCCGTTTGCGGCTCACATGCTGGCGCATGTGTTTGCGGATGCCAGTCCGGTGTGGGTTACAGCCGATGACGACGTCGAATACTTGATCAATCGCAACGCGAACGGGTGGGTGGTGACGTTGATCAATAACGACGGCGTGTTCAAGCCGCAGCAGGGGATGGCCCAGGTCGATCGCCTCGCGCAAGTCCACGTAACGCTCACGTTGCGGCAAGGACGGCTACAAGGTGCGACCAACTGGATAACCGGTTGGGCCATGACTACGGATCCGATCACGGTGCAGCTAGCGGCCGGGGGAATTGCTGTGGTCGAGATCCGCGTCAGACCCTGAAGCGACTTTGCGTTTTAGACAGTAATCGTCGTCCCATCAAACTTCGTCAAACTAAAACCACTGAACACTTCGTTGTAACACGCGCGGTGGTCCCGCAGGATGCCGATCGCGATCTGCTCGCCAAGTTTGTGCGACTCGGTTGCGTCGGAACGCCAGTGAACACCCGCAGTGTTTCTTCCGATCGCGACGTTCGAAGCAATCTTGTTGAGTTCGCCGCCGACTGTTAGGTCGCCCGCGTCGGAACCTAAATACGGGACCAGGTTCAAACCATCGTCCGTTGGTTGCACCGGAGTGAGTCCGATGTCGACGAGCCGTGTCGTTTCCTTGAACCATGCTTTTAGGATCGTCACGCACGCGCCCGCAACCGTCGCGTGGCCGGCGCCGTACGCGGGATGCGTCGGTGATCCTTCCGGAAACGCCATCGGCAGCAGCGCATTGCCCGCCGGCATGAAGCCTTTGAGCCGGTTGTTGTCGTTGAACGAATTGAGAATTTCGGGATGCACGGGGTAGTTCGCGCCGTTGAAGAGTGTGCGATGAACACGCGCGGCTTGAACTTCGGGTCGCAAGCGACGGTGCACGAACCATTTTTGAAACCAAACTGCTTTCAAAGCGCGCGTTGACACTTCACACAGCAGCGTCGCGATGTGTGGACCGCCGAAAGTGCCGAACCCGTCCTGCGTGGGATTGCCGTTATAGGGATTGCCGTCGTCGAACGGCGCGCCCGCGCCGGCCAGAACTAAAAAGGCGTGAAAGTATGCCTGGAACAGAACGTCCACATGCACCCATTGTCCGAGGTCCCGACCGTTGCGAATGTAGCGCGGCACCGGATCGAATGCATCAGGCGGTTGGTTTATGCCGCGTTGGACCGCGAGCCAGGTGGCGAAGTCGGTCATGTAGTTGATGCCGGGCACGGTGGTTGTAATCTTCTGTTCAATTTTGTTCGCGCCGAAGTTGCAATCCTGGTAGAAGAATTGTGACAGGTATGGTCCAAGCAGATCGCCCGTCGTCAGGCCGCGAAAGAGAGTAGACGTTGTTACTGTGCCGCCGTTTTTTGGTCCTTTGAAATCACTGCCGTACAAAGTGAGGTCGGCGGCCGCGGCGTTGGCAATTGGATTTCCCGGGTACTGCGAGTAAGGAACGTCTCGCAGCAACGCCATCCAGTAGTTCTCCGAAATCTCCGCGGCTTGGGCGCGACTCGCGAAGGCGGGTGCGGGTGGCTGGATCAGCGCGTGCGCATCAGGCCCCTGCATGTCGAACGCGAGACCCGACTGGGGATTGGTCAGCCGGCGATTGCCGCCAAGTGGAATCGCATCGAAGTCGGCGGGGCGGCCGCTGTCGATAGCTTGTATGAGCGCGGCGTAAGCACTCGCGACGACGGTTCCGTCGTCGTTGTGCGGCAGTCCTTTTGAATAGCTCCCGAGTTTGTTTGGATAGAGCTCTTCGTCGTTGTTGTCGGGATGCTGGAGGTTTTGCGGAGTGGCCTGGAGGCCGGCGGCCGCGGCGTCGCGTCGCAATTTCGCGCACTGATTGGCGCGCTGATTCGAGCCGGTGGCGGCTTGCACCTGGGACTTTTCGTTTTGCAGTAGGGGCTCGACACCGATCGCGCCGGCAGCGAGAGTGGCAGCGCCTACACTGCCGAGGAATGCACGTCTATTCGATTGCACGGGGAAACCCGCCTTTCTGATGGGAAATGTGGATCTACAGGACTAAACAGCGAGTCGGGAGATTTTTCCGGACTTGAAGTGGGCGATTTTTTATCACAGGTGAGGTGGGTTAAGGAAGAAAAATTGGGAACACGGATTTTTTTAGTTCTTAAGATCCGTGTTCCCGTTGCGCGTTACGGTTTCTTGCGCGTTACGGTTTCTTGCCGCCCTTAGGTTTACTCTGGCCCTGTCCGCCTTTCGGCTTACTCTGACCCTGTCCACCACCGGGGTTCTCAGCCTTAGGTTGGCCACCTCTTGGTTGCGCCACACGTTCGGCCTTGGGTTGTTGTTGCTGCGGCTGTCTCACCGGCCGTTCAGCCTGCGCCGCTTGCCGTTTTTCCTGACCGCGGTTAACGCGTTGCGGTTGTTGCACGGTTTGTTGACGCGGCGCTGCTTGCGGTTGCGGCGCGGACTGTTTTTTCTCCTGACCACGATTTACACGCTGCGGTTGTTGCACGG
>DATANW010000364.1:0-17363 GCA_036266055.1 Pyrinomonadaceae bacterium
TGTGTAAGTGCCGTCGGGGTTTTGCACTACCTTCTTTTCGGTTGTCTGCGCCACAGCGAGTGCGGCTAAAGCTAGAGTCAAAGCCACGGCCGCGAGAACGCTCAACCTATGCTTGCTCATCAGTTTTACCTCCCTTGTGTCTAATCAATCGCGATTAATTGTCAGCATGGGGGAACTGTGTCGGGGAGACGCTTTCACAGGCGTATTCGCGGTGAAATTCGGCAAGATTTATGCCAGTTTGATGAGGCAAGAATCGCGGGCACGAGGTGAGGTTCGTGCGAAACATTCCAGTACAGACTGTATTAATCGGATGTGTTAATAAGCCTTCAATTCGGCAATCGCTTTCGCAACGTCGGAAGATTGCGGAAGTATTGCGTCCTCGAGTTGCGGCGCGTACGCGACAAACGTGTCGAGCGCGCAAACGCGGCGAACCGGGGCATCGAGTTCGAGGAACAACTCGTCGGCAATACGCGCGGCGATCTCAGCGCCGTAGCCGAATGACAGCGAATCTTCATGCGCGACGATCACGCGGTTGGTCTTTCTTACAGACTCGACGATCGCGTCCCAGTCGTAAGGAACAAGACTGCGCAGATCGATGATCTCGACGCTCGTGCCTTCCTGTTCCGCCTGCTTGGCGGCGACGATCGATCGCTGGACCAACGCGCCGTACGTGATGATTGTCAGATCTTTTCCTTCGCGTACTTTCTTCGCCTTACCGAATGGGATCATGAAGTCGTCCGAGGGGTAAGCCGACTTGTTGTACGCCTGGCGATAGAGATGTTTGTGTTCGAGGAACAGCACCGGATCGTCGCAGCGAATCGCGGTGCGCAGCAGTCCATTCGCGTCGAGCGCGTTTGACGGATAGATCACGCGCAGGCCGGGAATCTGAGTGAACGTCGAAACGCCCGATTGCGAGTGATAAACCGCGCCGCCCTTGAGATAACCACCTACGGGGACGCGAATCACAACTGGCGCTTTCCAATCATTGGCCGAACGCCATCGTAGCAGAGCAAGCTCGTTGCGGATCTGGTGCATCGCGGGCCAGATGTAGTCGAAGAACTGGATCTCGACGACGGGTTTCAACCCGCGCGTGGCCATGCCGATCGCGCGACCGACGATGTTTGCTTCCGCGAGCGGCGAGTTGAAGACGCGGTTGCTGCCGAACTTTCTTTGCAGGTTGGCGGTGACTTTAAAAACGCCGCCCTTTCCTTTTACCACGTTGAGATACTCGTCGCGTGAACAGTCCGCCACGTCCTCGCCGAACACGACGATGCGCGGATCGCGTTGCATCTCGGTGTGCAGCGTGCGATTGATCAGATCGACCATCGTCCCGGGCGTGCCCGAGAGTTCCGCGCCTTCTTCAGTGTCAAACTCTTTCGACGTCGGATCGACGTCGGGTGAATAGACGAAGTTTGTCGCGGTTTCCGGCGCAGGCTGTGCGGCTGCGAGCGCCTGGTCGGCGGCCTCGTTTACGGACGCGTCGACTTCGTCTTTGATCTTCTGGAGTCCTTCCTGATCGATGACTCCTTCGTCGATCAAAAGCGCGCCGAACCGTTTGACCGGATCGCGTTCAGCGTCGCCCGTGCGTTCTTCGTCGGGCCGGTAAAGCTTTTCGTCGTCGGAAAGCGAGTGTGAATAGGGGCGGATCACCTTGGCGTGGACCAGCGCCGGTCCCTGACGACGTCGCGCGTAATCAACAGCGCGCCGCATCGTTTCCAACGATTCGATTGGATCGGTGCCGTCGCAACGTTGGACGTACAGCGACGGAAAGTTTTCGACGAGCCGCGAAGCATTGCCGCCGGCCGTTTGCACTTCCACCGGAACGCTGATCGCGTAACCGTTATCTTCCAGCAGGAAAACTACGGGCAGTTTCAGATTCGACGCGGTGTTGAGCGCTTCCCAGAACTCGCCTTCACTCGTCGTTCCTTCGCCGAGTGAGACGTAGGTCACTTCGTCGTGATGAAAATTCTTGATCCGTTCTTTCAGCTCAGGGATCAACTCGAAACGATAAGACGCTTCGGCGCAGCCGACTGCCTGGAGCAACTGCGTGCCGGTGGGTGACGATTGGGAAACGATGTTCAGGTTCTTGTGTCCCCAGTGCGACGGCATCTGGCGTCCATGCGAGTTCGGATCTGCTTCGGCGCCGACGGCGGAGAGCAACTGTTCGAGCGGCGTCATTCCCAACTGCAAACAAAGCGCGCGGTCGCGATAGTACGGATAGAACCAGTCGTAACCCGGCTTCAACACGACGCCGGCGGCGACGAGCACCGCCTCATGACCCGCGCCGCTGATCTGGAAGAAGATCCGGTTCTGTCCCTTCATCTGGATCTCTTTGTCGTCGATGCGGCGAGAGAGATACATCGTGCGATACATGTCGATCAGCAACTTGCTGTCAGGTAGATCGCCGGCCTTCGACGTTTCAGGCACGGTTGGCGGTGGTACGGCCTGCGGCGTCGACGGGCGCGCGACCGACTCGGCGGGGGCCATCGACGCACCAGCGATCTCTTCTACGCTTGCGGGTTCCTCAGTTTGCGGGCTAGTCGAAGACGACGACGTGGGCGACGTACTCTTCGGAACCAGCTTCAGTACTTTGGTATCAGTCTTCATAATTGCCAGCCAGGGTCATACGATACTCTTCTGCCATTCCGGGATGTCCGTGGCGTTGCGCGGTTTCGATCCCGCGCTGATACGCATCGCGCGCTTTATCTCTTTGACCTGTTCTTTCATACGCGCCGGCCAACATGCCGAAGGCGTTTCCTTCGTCCTCCGCGGCTTCCAGGTAACGATTCAGAGTCTCGATCAACTCGTCATCACGGCCGGCTTTCTCGAATTCCTTCGCGAGCCCGAACATCACCATCGTGTTGCCCGGATCGGTCGCGAGCATCTGCTTGAAAATGTCGATGCGCGATGTGGTCATTTTCCGATGATCAGTTTGGCGATCGTCTGCAACTGCATGTTTGACGTGCCTTCATAAATGGCGCCGATCTTTGAATCGCGCCAGTATTTCTCGACCGGGTAATCTTTGACGTAACCGTACCCGCCGTACAATTCGATCGCTTTCGAACTCACACGTTCCGCGACTCGCGACGAATAGAGTTTCGCCATCGCCGCTTCTTTCACGAAATTGATTCCGGCGTCTTTCATGCGCGCGGCGTTGTAGACCATCAAACGCGCGGCTTCCAGTTCGGTGGCCATTTCCGCCAGTTGAAACTGCACGCCCTGAAACTGATTGATCGCTTTGCCGAACTGTTGCCGTTCCGCCGTGTACGCGAGTGCGCTTTCGAGCGCGCCCTGCGCGATGCCGATCATCTGTGCGCCGATGCCGATGCGGCCTTCGTTCAATGTTTCAATCGAGATCTTGTAACCCTTGCCCGCTTCGCCGAGCACGTTCTCCTTCGGCACCTTGCAGTCTTCGAGGATCAACTCCACTGTCGACGACGCGCGGATGCCGAGCTTGTTCTCCTTCTTGCCGACTGAGAAACCCGGGAAACTTTTTTCGACGACGAACGCCGTGATGCCGCGATAACCTGCTTCCGGATTCGCGTTGGCGAATAGCACGAAGATCTCGGCTTCGATGCCGTTCGTGATCCAGAGTTTCCGTCCGTTCAAGACGTAATGATCGCCGTTATCCACGGCGCGAGTTTGCATCGCGAACGCGTCCGAGCCGGAAGCGGGTTCACTCAACGCATACGCCCCGACGTGCTCGCCGGCGAGGCGCGTCAAGTAAGTCTGTTTCTGTTGGGTCGTGCCCCAGCGGATGAACGCGTTGTTGACGAGCGTGTTCTGCACGTCGACGAACACGCCGACCGACGCGTCAACTCGCGACAACTCTTCGACCGCGAGGATGGCGGTGAAGAAGTTTGCGCCCGCGCCGCCGTATTCTTCCGGAGTTTCGATCCCCATCAAACCGAGGTCGAAACATTGTTTGATAATCGCCGGGTCGAGTTTCGCGGTCTCGTCCATGTGCTCGACGCGCGGACGCAATTCGCCCTCGGCAAATTCGCGCACGCTGGAGCGAAACATCGTCTCGTCTTCGGAAAGCGTCGTAAGAGGGCTGGGTGAAAATTGCGTCACCGCCGTTTGGGATTGACTCATAGATGTGGTGCTCGATCTGATTGTTTCAATGAACGTAGCATCATAATCGAGATTATCCGGGTTTCAAACTGGCGGCATGCTGGTTGCGGAACCGACAAATCCATGTGGTACGTTTAGTCTCGATGTCAGCAGAAAAATCGCAATCGAATCCAGTTGAGACGCGAGCTCGAAGCAGGAGATTCGCGCCACTTGGGATCATATTCGGTCTACTCGGACTCCTCCTTTTCATCTACTTCGTGAGTAGCGCCGGCCTCGGTCAGATACTCGCCGGAATTCAACGACTCGGCGCGGGTTTCCTGCTGATTCTTGCCATTTCCAGTTTGCGATACGTCGCGCGCGCGTGGGCCTGGACGCGTTGTGTCGAAGCGCCGTACCGGTTGCCGTTTCGCGATGCGTTTGCGGCGCGACTCATGGGCGATGCGCTCGGGAACATCATTCCGTTCGTCAGTGTAGCCGTGAGCGAGCCGTCGAAAGGCGTGTTCGTGAAAGACAAAGTCCCCTTGATGGTCGGACTGCCGGCGCTCGCAATCGAGAATATTTTCTACGCGATGTCGGTTGCGCTGTTCATCTTCGCCGGCACGACGACGCTGCTGCTCAGCTTCACGCTGCCGAAAGCGTTGCGCTATGCAAGCATCGGAACCGTGTGCGTGACGCTCGTGATCGTGCCACTGCTCTACTTGCTCGTGCGCACGCAGGCGCGGTTCTTGAGTGGGTTTTTCAGGTTTCTTGCGCGACGCGGAATCGCAACGAAGTTGATGACGAGGATGGGACCGCGCGCGTCCGTGCTTGAAGATCGGGTTTACGGTTTCTACGAGCGAAACCAGGGACGGTTTCTTTCAATCTTTCTGCTCGACTGCTGTTTTCACGCGGCGGGTGTGCTGGAGGTTTACGTGACGCTGTCGTTCATCAGTCCGGTTGGGCCGACGCTGACGCAGGCGTTCATTCTCGAGTCGGTGAATCGAATCATCAACGTAGCGTTCAAGTTTGTGCCGTTGCGTGCCGGTGTCGACGAGGGTGGGACCGGGCAGGTTTCGAAAGTGCTGGGATTCGCGCGCGACATTGGCGTGACCCTCGCGATCGTGCGCAAGGGCCGCGACATTTTCTGGAGCGCGATCGGTGTCGCACTGATCTGGAAACGGGGATTGTCGCTGCGCAACCTGTCCGACGAAGCCGTCGCTGATCTACCCCAACCCGTTACCGCGAGTGAATAGAATCTTTATTCGTAAGCGAGTGCATTCACAGCGTCGAGATTTGAAGCACGCCAGGCCGGATACAGCGCGCCGAGTACGCCGCCGATGAGTCCGATCGCTGCGGCTACGAGGGCCCATTGCCAGCTGTATTCAAAAATCAGCCCGTAAGCTCTCTGAATGAAATAACCCGCAATCACAGACACTATGAAACCCGCGATCAATCCGATCACACTGATCAGGATCGCTTCCTTCTCGATCACGCCGACGATATACGCGCGCGACGCACCCATTGCTTTCAGGATTCCAATCTCACGCGTGCGCTCCGTGATCGTCGTGTACATCGCGAGCATCACGACCAACGCGCTCACCACCGCTGCAAGTCCTACCAGCACCCGCAAAAACACACCCAGGTACGGAATGCTTTTTTCAAAGCTCGTGAACACATCGCGCGTCGGTTGAATCGTATTTCCCGGCAACTCGCGATCGATCCGCGCAGCCACTTCCTCGACCTGGTCCGGATTGCGAAGCTTTAGGAAAATCAGCGTACACTTCCCCTCCGCCTCGATCGCCTTCTGCATGACGGGGAGCGTCATTTTCACGCGCGCGCCCGATTCCGGTGAATAGATTCCCACGATGCGATAGTCGTCGGTACCGATTGGCTTGAGCGAGTCGCCGACGTGAAGATTGTTATTGCGTGCTTTCGTCGCGTCGATCACCACCTCCTTCGCGTCTTGCGGAGCGCGACCCTCGACGATGTTGATGCCGTTCATCTGCGCGTACGCGTTCCAGTCGACGCCATCGATCTGTTCGAAGCCGAAACCTCTCGACCCCTGATAAATGTGGCGGATCACCGGCAGCACCGTTTCGATACCTTCAATTGCCTGGAGCCGAGGGACGTAACGCATGTCGAGGTTGGCCGTGGACGCAGTTAACTGCATCGCGCCCGGCCGCATGAAGATCAGCTCGGCGCGCACGTTGCTAGCCCGTCTTTGGAGGTCGTTTGACATGCCGCGCGCAAGTCCGGTGAAAAGCATCACCAGGCTTACTCCGAGCGCGATTCCCGCGACGCTGACGAGCGTGCGAATGGGTCGTTGGCGAATGTTGGAGGTAACTAAATTATCCATGTGTCAGAATCCGTATTGGCTATTGATCCGCGTTGCCTATTAACATAAGCGATTTAGGCCAAGCTAACAAACATCAACCAAATGAAGATTCGAAAACTTCCGCCGCTCGTTTACTCCCTAAGCATTCTGGTTTTTCTGCTTGTAATCGTTCTGGTCGCGCAGAGCTTCGTGCCCGAACGGGTGCAAATCACGATCCTCGGCACGACCGATCTGCACGGTAACATCGAGCCCGTAGATTACTACACCGACAAACCCGACAACCGCGGGCTCGCGAAAGTCGCGACGCTCATCAAGCGCCTCCGCAAAGAGCAGCCAAACACGCTGCTCATCGATTCCGGCGACACGATTCAGGGCTCGCCGCTCGAGTCGTTCCACAGTCGCAAGAACAACACGCGGACCGATCCGATGATGCTCGTGATGAATTCGCTGAACTACGACGCGATGACTGTCGGCAACCACGAGTACAACTTCGGACTCAAGGTTTTGGACAAAGCACGCGGCGAAGCGAAGTTTCCGTGGCTTTCAGCAAACACTTACGACAAGGGAACCCAGCGCACGCATTACAAACCGTACCTCGTCAAGGAAGTCGCCGGCGTGAAGATCGGCATTCTTGGTCTAACGACGCCGGGAATTCCGTACTGGGACAATCCGCCGAACTACGCGGGGCTCGAGTTTCGGGAGCCGGTTGCAGAAGCGCGCAAGTGGGTTGCGACCTTGCGCACGCAGGAGAAAGTTGACGTCGTCGTAATCGCGATGCACATGGGTCTCGGGGAAGACTTGCGCACTGGAGAAGTCAGTCCCGGACAGATTCCACACGAGAACGAAGCGATCTCGATCGCCCAGGAAGTTCCCGGCGTCGACGTCATCTTCATGGGCCATACGCATCGCGACGTTCCGTCGCTCTACATCAACGGCGTTCTCCTGACACAGGCAAACCACTGGGGCCGGCATCTCGCCCGCGCTGATCTGTACTTGCAAAAGTCGCCCACGGGTTGGCGTGTTTACGCGAAGTCGGCGCGGACCATTCCGACCGACGATCGCGTTGAACCCGATCCGGAAGTCGTGAAGCTGGCAGAACCCTACAATCGACAGACTGAGGAGTGGCTCGAACGAGTAGTCGGGGAGTCGGCGGAAGAGTTGACGGCGGAAGACGCCCGCTTCCGCGACACAGCGATCCTCGACTTGATCCAGAAGGTCCAACTCGAAGCGGGTAAAGCCGACGTTTCGATGGTGGCCAGTTTCAATCAGCAGGCGCGGATCGCGAAAGGTCCGGTCACGGTACGAGACATCGCAGAGCTGTACGTTTACGAAAACACGCTGGCAGTGCTGGAGGTGACCGGTCAGCAACTGAAAGATGCGCTCGAACACTCCGCGAATTACTACAACGCGTATGAGCGTGGCAAAACGCCTCGCGAACTGATCAACGACAAGATCCCGGCGTACAACTTCGACATCGCCGAAGGCGTTACCTACGACCTCGATGTGTCGAAGCCTATCGGCAACCGCATTCAGAACTTGAAGTTCAAAGGGCAACCGTTGTCGATGACGCGGAAGCTTCGTCTCGCGACCAATAATTATCGAGTGAATGGTGGCGGCGGCTACACGATGTACAAGAATGCCCCGGTCGTTTATCGCTCGAGCGAGGAGATTCGCGAGTTGATGATCGACTGGCTCGAACGAAACAAGACCATCCCCACGAAGCCCAACAACAACTGGCGCATCGTGCCATAACAAAACTCCGTGTTTCCTTCGATCGAGGCGTCGAAAGAAACACGGAACAAAATAAAAACAAAGCGGCAAGAGCGGAGGATCGTATTTGCCGCTTTGTTTTTTAGCGGGCGGGGGTGAGAAAGTTCTTGCCAGGCTTTGTCCATGAACAACCCGTCAGCTTGTCGCTCATGAACCCCCGCCTTTCCCCTCAGAAGTTGACCCTATGTTCGTTGTCCGACTACTAACGCGAGTTTCGTGAGAAGATTGCCTCAAAATATTTTTTAGATGCTAGAATCTCTCGCCAAACGGGCCTCGTGAAGTGATCGCCCACTTCTCCCAAATCGTGCGACAGAAAGAGCTATCTCATGACGACTCGTTCGTCTGCAGAGATCACCCAGCTACTCCGCAAGTGGAGCATGGGTGACGACAAGGCACTTGAGCAGTTGATGCCGTTGGTCTATGACGAACTGCACCGCCTGGCCGAGAGTTACCTCCGTCGGGAGCGCCGCGAACACACCCTTCAACCAACGGCATTGGTTAACGAGCTGTTTCTGAAGTTTTTCGATCAGAACAGTACGAGCTGGCAGAACCGTGCGCAGTTCTTTGGCGTTTCGGCCCAGATCATGCGGCGAATTCTGGTGGACCACGCCCGCGCCCACTACGCGAGCAAGCGCGGCGGCGATCGTTTCGCGGTGTCGTTGCGGGACGTGCCGGCGTTCGGCGCGCAGCCCGACGCCGACTTGCTCGCGCTTCACGACGTACTGAATCATCTCGAAGAAATTGATCCGGTCCAGGGCCGGATCGTCGAGTTGCGCTTCTTCGGTGGTCTGACCATCAGGGAAACTGCGGAAGTAATGAAGACCTCCCACGCGACCGTCGAGCGGGAGTGGCGGACGGCCAAAGCCTTTCTGAAGCGGGAACTTACCCGCATCGCGGATTCTTCGTGAGGGATTTAGGCCGCGAATCTCGCGTTATAAGCAGTAACCGTTGCGATATAACACCTCTCAAAAATCAAACATGATCACCCATGACAGATGGCAACGTATAAAAGAGATCTTCCAATCCGCTCAGGAAAGGACTCCCACCGAGCGCTTAGACTTTCTCAACCAGGTTTGCGGCGACGACAAATCCATCCGCGAAGAAGTCGAGGCTTTGTTAACGGCCGACGAGAGTAATGACAGCGACGGTTTCCTCAGCACTCCCGCGTATGAGTTTGCCGCCGGCATGCTTTCCGATGAGAAGGTCAGGGCGAATGAGTTTGAAGCCGGTCAGAAGGTCGGACGCTACACGATTCTGTGTCCCTTGGGTTGCGGGGGCATGGGCCAGATCTACCTGGCCCAGGATGAACAACTCGGCCGGAAGATCGCGCTCAAGCTAATCGCCCGCGAGTTCGCGACTGACCCGCGCCGCGTACTTCGTTTCGAACAGGAAGCGCGCGCCGCATCTGCGCTCAATCATCCGAACGTCTGCGTGATCCACGAGACTGGAGTGACCGATAACCAGCGTCACTTCATCGCGATGGAGCACATCCAGGGGATCACTCTGCGCGACAAGCTCACGCGCGAACCCATCGCGCCGCTCGAAGCAATTCAAATCGCGCGTCAGGTAGCCGAGGCGCTCGCCGCCGCTCACGCCGCCGGCATCGTGCATCGCGATATCAAACCCGAGAACATCATGCTGCGTCCTGACGGCTACGTGAAAGTCCTCGATTTTGGTCTCGCGAAACTGACCGAGATGATCGTCCCGGAGCCTCGTCTCGAGGGCCAGCCGGTGCAACATTCTTCCACGACCGTCCGCACCGAATCGGGCACGTTAATGGGGACAGTGAAATACATGTCTCCCGAGCAGTTGCGTGAAATGCAGCTGGATGAACGCACCGACATCTGGAGCCTCGGCGTCGTCTTGTACGAGATGCTGACGAGAACGACGCCCTTCGAGTCGCGCAATCCAAACGGCTCGATCGTTTTGATCGTTGGACCACAAACGCCGGTGCTCGATCTGCCGGACCACGTGCCTACTCGTTTCCGTGAGATCGTGAAGAAGGCGCTCGAGAAGGACCGAGTCAACCGTTATCAAAGCGTCACAAAGTTCGCCGCCGACCTGGGCGCGTTGCAAAGGGAGCTCGAACGTGAAACCGAGAACGATCTGACGCCTCATCGCCTGCCGCTCCCGCTTGCATGGTCTACGGCGGAAGTGAGCGGGCAGAAAACCCGGTCGCTCACCGCCGGCTCCGCGATCTTCGATCACCTGAAATCGCAGGCGCTGCACACGGCCGATTCGCTGTTCACTGAAATCAGGACGCACAAGGCCGCGAGTTTGTTTGCCGGAGTTACGGTTGTTCTCGCTTTACTCTTCGCCATTCCGAATTTCATCCACTGGTTTTGGGGGCCGCCAGCGGACGATGCGCTGGCGGAGATGAAGTTCGCCGCGAACTCCGGCACCTCCGTTACGTCGGCAATCAGCAAGAACGGGAAACTCATCGCCCACGCCGAAGAGCAGGGCGGACAGCAGCGTTTAATGTTGACCACCACCGAGACGAACAGTGCAGTCGAAGTAATCGGCCCGGACTATGTTCGTTATCTTGGTCTCACCTTCTCTCCGGACAATCTGTTCCTGTACTTCACGCGAGAAGACACGGATGGGGCGCGCAACGTCTACAGACTGCGAACTCAGGGCGGCGTGCCAACCAAAGTTAAAGAACATGCTGACAGTCCAATCACTTTTTCGCCGCAAGCAAAGCAGTTTGCCTTCGTACGTTTCGACACCGCGAGAGATGAGTACCTGTTGATTGTCTGCGACGCCAACGGCGCGAACGAGAGAGTTATCGCTACTCGTAACAATCACGAAACACTGTCGATCTACGGGTTAGCCTGGTCGCCGGACGGCAGCAAGATCGTGTGTCCAACCGGACGTTGGGACCAGGGTTTTCACATCGACCTCGTCGCCTTTGATTTGAAAGACAACTCCCAACACGTGATCAATGAGCAGTCGTGGTTCATGGTTTACCAGATCGTATGGCGCGATGACATGAGTGGCCTGGTGATCTGTGCGCGAGAGCGCGAAACCACACCTTTTCAGCTATGGCGAATCAGTTACCCCGCCGGAGACGTCAGGAAGATAACTTCGGACCTGAATGAGTACAACAGCGTGAGCCTGGCCGGCGACAAGATCGTTACGGTGAGGCAGGATCGTTCATGGCGGTTGTGGGTTGCCGACGTCGCCGATTTGACCAAAGCGAAGCAGATCACTTCCGGTACGGGTTTCGGCTACGGCGTAACGTGGGCCGGCAACGGAAGCATTGTCTACTCGTCGATGTTCCTGGACCATCTGAACCTTTCGCGCATTGCTCCCGATGGTTCCGGCAACGTTTTACTCACCGAAGCCGGCGACAATTACAATCCAGCCGCATCCCCCGACGGCCGTTTCGTCGTGTTCTCTTCCAAACAGTCCAATGGGTTCAATCTTTGGCGCATGAATGCCAGGGACGGCAGCGACCTTCAACAACTGACATTCACTGACGGCAACTTCTATCCTTCCGTGTCACCGGACAACCAGTGGGTCGCTTACGATAGTCTCGTGACGCCCAAGGCCACTGTTTGGAAAGTGCCGTCGTACGGTGGAACTCCGGTGAAGGTGGCTGATGGATACCGCATGCCGGCTTTCTCGCGTGACAATCAGTGGATTGCCGTGCGTTACGACGAGATCAAGTCTGACTCACAGGACCTGCTTATCTATCACACCTCCGGTGGCGACGCGGTGCGAAACATCAAGATCCCGAGAATGGACTGGCAACGCGTTTACTGGCTGGACGATCACACATTGAGCTATTTGAAAAGCATCGACGGCGCGGTAAACATTTGGACCCTCAATCTCGAAACGGGCGCCGAGAAGCAACTCACAAACTTCAACAGCGAACAGATCTTCTCCTACGCGTGGTCGCCCGATTTCAAACAAGTGGCTTATCAGCGGGGCGGGAAAATCAGTAACGTGACAATCATAAGCAGCGAACGGTAAGTAAATCGTAACCGTCCGCTGCTGATGTGTGAGGGTTCTGGGCGTTTGAGGCTTCCGAGATTTCTTCTAAACCTGGGGCCGTTGTGAGGTGGATCAGGCGGCTCGCTCGATCGTCCAGTTTGGATCGGCTACAAGCGTCGGTTCACAACCTGGAGGCCGGATTTCGGCAACGGCAGCGCTCGTGTGATAGGCCCTTGTCAAAATCGCGTCGATCCGTTCGAAATCAAGTTGATGAGCCGCCGGCAACTTCTTAATCTCTACTCGTAATAGTCGGAGAACTTCAATGATCATCCAGTCGACGCGGCAAAGCTGGCCATTGATTTTGCGTTGCCCGTCGTTAATACCTTGTTGTTCCGCGTTAAGCTCTTCTTGCGTCATACAATCCTCCTGGGCCGGTTCGGCCGCTAATGCTGCGTTGGGTGAGCCGTTCAGTTCCGCTGCTTGATCGTTGCGCCGCGTGGGAATCAAGCGCGAGATGCTGAACGTTTGAAAGGTATGGACTGGCTTCGACCCAGCTAACAGCAGCAGGTGGCTGCCGCCGAGTGAACTAAACAACAAGCCCCGCCGCTGGTCCAAGACCTTCTGGGCAATCGGTTCCTGCTTGCAGCTATTAACGCGAAAAGCGTGGTGATATTCCCTCAGGATGGAGCAAAAAGCAGAACAGCAACCCGGGGGCGTTGGGTTGCTGCTCTGCTTTTGGGGAGACAAGCGAGCGAACGAGTTGTGACAGCAACTCTTCGTTTGATCTGGTACTTGCTGCGCAGCTTTCCCGGCAAACCAGGGCTTCCTTCTCTGGTTTGCTTCAAACCGGTTACTCGAGCCCCTTCCAAGTGCACTCTTCCTTTAGCTACTCTCGTGCCACATCGTCTGCGATCAAAATCCGCGAAATACGCGGCACTTGAACGTTCAAAATCCATGGTCCCTATCCAATCAGATAACCCGGCTATCTGATCGGATAGCCGATTCGTAGCTGATGCGGTAGACTCTCCCGAATTAGTTCTGGCCGGTAGCTTTTCAACGACATGAGCCCGCGACTAGCAGCTATCTCAGGAAAACTCAAAGGAAGCATCTTCACCATCAACGAAGAGACTTTCGTGATCGGTCGAGAAACGGCCGCCAACGTCTGCATTGCCGACGCGTCTGTCTCACGCCGCCATACAAAGATTGAGAAAACGGACACCAGCTTCGTCATCACCGATCTGGAAAGTCTCAACGGCACGTTCGTTAACGATCTGCCCGTCAAGTCGCGGATTCTCCAACACGGCGATCGCATCAGGATCGGCGATTCGCAGTTCATCTTTCTGACCGAGGAAGGCGGCATCGAGTCGCGGTCGAGCGAAGTGAACCTGGACGAAGCGCAGGTAGTTAGCGGGCCGACGATGCAGATCCACATCGATGATGCGATGTACGTGATGGCGCGCGATCTCAGCGCGTTGATGAAGGTCAGCACCAGCATCAACGCCATCCGCGGCCTCGACGAGCTGTTGCAACGGCTGATCGAATTACTTTTTGAAGTCGTGCCCGCGCAGCGTGGTGCGATCCTGTTGACGATTGGCGATTCACTCGATTCAGGTGTCGTTTTCGGTCTCGACCGTGTCAACGGAAAAGACAAGGCGGTAAACGTCAGCCGCACGATTGCCCAGCAGGTGCTACGCGAGGGCGTGGCGCTGATCGCCAACGATCCGGCCACGCAACCGACGCTTTCGTCGGAAAGCTTGATCGAGGCGCGGACGCATTCAGTGATGTGCGTGCCGCTCGTGATGATCGATCACAAGCTGGGCGTGCTGTATCTCGACACGACGATCGCCGACGATCACTTCAACCGGGATCATCTACAGCTCGTCACGGCCATCGCCAGCATCGCCGCCGTGGCGATCGAGAACGCGCGCCATTTCGAATGGCTCCAGAACGAGAACGAACGCCTGCTCGCGGACGTGAATATCGAGCACAACATGGTCGGCGAGGGTCCGGCGATGCAGCGCGTCTACCACTTCATTTCCAAGGTGGCGCCAACCGATTCTACGGTCTTGATCGCGGGCGAAAGTGGGACTGGAAAAGAACTCGCCGCGCGCGCGATTCATCGCAACAGCAAGCGCGCTCAGAAACCGTTTATGGCCGTGAACTGCGCCGCGCTGACCGAAACGCTCCTCGAAAGCGAGTTGTTTGGTCATGAGAAAGGCGCATTCACGGGCGCGTTCTCGCAGAAGAAAGGCCGGCTCGAAATCGCCGACGGCGGCACCATGTTTCTCGACGAAATCGGGGAACTGACACCGGCGTTGCAAGTCAAACTTCTCCGCGTGTTGCAGGAGCGAGAGTTTGAGCGCGTCGGTGGAACGGCGACGATCAAAGTCGATCTGCGAGTGATCGCGGCGACGAACAAGAACCTCGAAGACGCGATCGAAGCCGGCGAGTTTCGGCAGGACCTTTATTACCGGCTCAATGTGGTCGCGCTCGAAATGCCTTCGTTGCGCGAACGTCGCGAAGACATCATGCTGCTCGCGAGTTACTTCGTCGACAAATATGGCGCGAAATGCAATCGAAAGTTGCTTGGCGTCTCGGTAAACGCGCGCGAGCGTTTAGTTGCTTATGATTGGCCGGGCAATGTGCGTGAGTTGGAGAACGCAATCGAGCGCGCGATCGTGCTCGGCACGACGGACGTGATTCTTCCGGAAGATTTGCCCGAAGCTCTGCTCGAACGCGAGACTTCGGCGCTCCACTCGACGATGGGTTACCACGAGGCCGTCACGCAAACCAAGAAAGAGATCATCTTGAAAGCGATCGACGAGGCGAAGGGCAACTACACCGAGGCGGCGAAACTGTTGGGAGTTCATCCGAACTACCTGCATCGTTTGATTCGAAACCTGAACCTCCGCGCAAAATTGAAGTCCACCTCATGAGAAGGTTTGCCAGTCTCGCCGCGGCCGGAGGTGAACTCGCCGAGCACTTGCAAGACTACGCCGGAGCGGTTGATACGTTAGTGGTGGCGATTGCGACGGGTGGCGTGCCCGTTGGCGCGGCCGTGGCGCGGCAGGTTCAGTTGCCGTTCGAGTTGTTGATGATTCGCCGGTTGCTCGTTCCGGATGGGGCGGCGAAACCGGTTTGCGCAGTTAACGTCGCCGGCACGCTGGTTGTCGATGATGGATTGGGACCACGTGCGGCGACGCCATCATCCGGAATGGACCACGCGATTGCCGGCGCGCTCGCCGAGTTGGCCCAACGTGAGCGTGCGTTGCGAGGTGAACGAATCGCGACGGAGCTCGCGGGCAAGAACGTGATCCTCGTCGATAACGGTATTCACACCGGGTCGACGATGCTGAGTTCGATTCGCGCGCTGCGTAGGTTGGAAACGCGATCGATCATCGTCGCTATTCCGGTTGCGGACCAAAACAGTCGCGTGGCGATTGAACAGGCCGCGGATCGTGTTGTTTGTATTTTCTGGTCAGACAAGTTTGGACATGCCGGCATGTGGTATCAGGAGTTCGTTCGCCCGACCGAGCAGCAGATTCAGGAGTTATTTACTACCGCAAACATAGGAGTTAATTGATGAGTGACTTTAAGACCGAAGAGGAATTCAAACAGCACTTAAACACGCCGTTTCGTCTCCAGGTCAACGCGCCCAAACCCATCGATCTCATGCTCGTCGGGACTGAGTCGCGGCCCAGTGACACGACTGAAGAGCAAGGGATGGAACGTTTCTCGGTCTTTTTTTTAGGCTCGCCGGAGTTTCTCCTGCCGCAGGCTACCTACCGCCTGCTGCATCCGGAGATGGGGGAGCTTGACGTTTTTCTCGTGGCGATCGGGAAAGAGGCCGATGGATACCGGTACGAAGCGGTCTACAACTACTACAGATCCAGCGCTCAAGAGGCGAAGCAGTAACGATCAGGACGCGGCTGTCTGCCCGGGCGAACTAGGGCGCCACTCCATGTGTTTGTACCCGCCGATGTCCTCGATGGTTACGAAGCCGAGTCGTTCGTAAAAGCGGTGCGCATCGTCGTTCAGCACAAAAACCATGTGCCGCAATACCTTGTTCGTCTGCGCTGCTTCGTCCATCAGTTGCTTCACCAGGTGCGTGCCGACTCCCTGATTTTGAAATTGCGGGATGATGGCGATGTCCAACAACCGGATCTGCTTGTCGTCAACCCCGACCCACATCCGTCCGGCAGGATTTCCGTCGACCAGGATCACGTCATAACGCGCATCAGGGTAGCGCTGTTTGTACTCTATTTCCTGCCGCTCAAACTGCCAGCGAACGAACCCTTCTTTCTGTTCGATGGTCCAGTCAACCTGGGCTAATTCCTGCGCGCGCGTGCCCGCATAAACGACGACCAGGAACTCCCTGTCAGCAGGAGTCACCGGGCGTAGCGAAACGCTGACAGGAGATTCGTGGTTAGTTGAGTCGCTCATCGATAAATCAAAAGCCGCTGGCTGATCAAATGGTCCAGCTTAATCCAAGTGATTGATCACGGCTTCGTAAAAGATGTCGCCGTCATCGTTCTTGCGCTTGGTAAGAAACAAATCAAACTCGCCGAGCGCGGGGTGGCTAATAGTATGAATTGAAGTGAAGGGCGGCAACTCGCCCGAAGCCTTGAAGATTAAAGTGAACGACTTCGACGGCACTGAAAGTTTCGTCAGCTTCGACGACGGCTTGAACGGCACCAGCTCAACCAGCCGTAATTCGATCTTTTCTCCCTTTGCGTTCGGCGCAGTAAAAATGCCGTTGACGTAGGGTTTGAAGGTCTCTTCGACGAACCTAAAAACCGGATCTTTTTGAGCTTCGATTGGAATTGCGTTGGGAGTTTTTGGATCCTGACCAAATCCGACGCGGGAGCCGGCTAGCAGTAAGCCTACTGAGAGAGCGGAACACAGTCCATCCCTCAGGAAGGCGCGACGTGAATGCGGCATTAGTTTGTCTCCTGGACTTAAAGGTAAGTGCTCTCAGACGTTAGTCTATATTCTATATTCGGTTATTCGTACCTGCCAAGGAAATTTCGTAGGAAGGTATTTCGGAAGGACTCGATAGAACAGGGCGTCAGCAAGGACGCCGTGACTACCGAAAACACTTAATACCAGCGTGATTCCAGAATTCGCTGAAAAAATTTTTTTGGGCCTTGGACCATGCTCGATGGTGATCTTCGCAGAAAGTTCTCGCGTTATTAGGCGTAGAGAATCCAACACACGGCCGTGGGTCGGATTAGAAAAGGGGGCCCTGGGGGCCTTATTCAGGGGGTCG
>DATANW010000365.1:0-15877 GCA_036266055.1 Pyrinomonadaceae bacterium
CCCGGGCGAACGACGCGTCGCAACTCCGCAAACGCTGCCGCGGGGTGTTCAACCGAACAGAAGACCAGCGTTGCAAATGCGGCGTCGAAGGAATGTGTTTTGAACGGCAGGTCTTCGGCGCGATTCTGGAGCAGTTGAACGCCGCCGGGTCGCGGTTTTGTTACGGCGATGTTCAGCATTTCACGGCTGAACTCAGTGGCGACGCCGTGCGCGTCTTGAGGGTAGTGCACGAAGTTCAAACCAGTTCCGGCGCCGATCTCGAGAATGTTCCCGGGCGGTAGTTGACTCAGGGTTTCCTTACGAAGTTTGACGAGACCCCAACGCTGGAACGGCCCCATCACGCCTTCGTAATGCTGAGCCACGCTGTCGTAAGGCGCTTGGACCATAAGACACGGATTGAAGAGCCGGATTGGCGATCAACGGATCGTCATGATGACGTTGCGCTCGCGTCCGCCGTCAAACTCGCAAAGAAACACGCCTTGCCAGCGGCCGAGCAACAGCTTCCCGTGCTCGAATGGGATTGTGACGGACGATCCGGTCAGACTCGCTTTGATGTGCGCGTCAGAATTTTCTTCGCTGTGACGGAAGCCCATGCCGTGTTGAGGAATCAGCGTGCGCAGCGCGTGCAGCATGTCGCACGGCACGTCAGGATCGGCGTTTTCGTTAATGGTTAGACCGGCGGTGGTGTGTTGGACGTACAGGACGACGATGCCTTCCTGCACGCCCGACTCGTTGAGCTTTTGGCTGACAAGGTCCGTGAACTCGACGAGTTCCTCGCGATCATGAGAGCGGACCTTAAGTGTGTAGACCACGGAAGTTACTGATCTTTGTCGCCCGACGCCTTGCGTTTGAGCAACGCCCAACCGGTCGGCAGCACGGCGGCGCCGAGAGCAATCTTGATGATGTCGCCGGGAATGAAACGCAACACCGCGAGCGAGAAACTCACGTTCGGCGGCGTGTTCGTGACGACGGTGTAAAAGGCCCAACCGGTCGCGAGAATCACCACCGACCCGATCGCCATGGCGATTACGGCCGTGTGATAACGCCTGTCCCAACCGAACTCCGCGAACGCGCCGGTGACGTAGGCGGCGGCTGGAAACGCGATCAGATAGCCGCCGCTTGGTCCCATGAAACGCGCGATCCCGCTCCCGCCCGCGGCAAAGAACGGCAGACCGAGCGCGCCTTCGATCAGGTAAGCAATCACAGCTGCCGCACCCAGACGCGAACCAAGCAGTGCGCCGGTGAGCAACACGGCGAAGGTTTGTCCGGTAATCGGAACCTCGCCGATCGGGATTGCAAACTGCGCGGAGGCAGCAATGAACAAACTGAAGACGATCACGAGACCGACGGATCGAGTCCAGTCGAGTGGCGCGAGTGCCGCGCCGATCAGGGTGTCAGTATTCGCGTAACTGTTCATGACGTGTTTCCAATGGTGGATCCGCTTGCGTTACTCACATGGGGAAAAAGAAAAATTTTAAAAATTTCTTTTTATAAATTTCTTTTCCCGTGAGACTCACGATTGCGCTACTGAAGTCGCCTTTCTAATCTCCCACAGCAGACTTAACAACCTCGCGCTCGGCGGGCCTCGGCTCGATCGCCGTCGTTCCAATGCGCATGCCGTGGAACGAGCGCCAGACGAAGAACACCGACACGAGGAAAAACACCGCCGCGAAAATATGCGTCACCGTCGTATCGTTGTTGCGCCGCGTCAAACTAACCGCCAGCTCCACCGCCAGCAACCCAAACAGCGTCGTAAACTTGATCACCGGATTCATCGCGACCGACGACGTGTCTTTAAACGGATCGCCAACAGTATCGCCGACAACCGTCGCATCGTGAAGCGGCGTCCCCTTCATCTTCAGATCGACTTCGACGACTTTCTTCGCGTTGTCCCACGCACCGCCGGCATTGGCCATGAAGATCGCCTGGTACAGACCAAACACCGCAATCGAAATCAAATAACCGATGAAGAAGAACGGTTCGACGAACGCGAAGGCCAGCGTCGAGAAGAACACCGTCATGAAGATATTGAACATGCCCTTCTGCGCGTACTGCGTACAGATTTGCACGACCTTCTTACTGTCTTCAACCGACGCTTTCTCAACGCCTTCGAGCCGGATGTTTGCCTTGATGAACTCTACCGCGCGATACGCACCCGTCGTCACTGCTTGCGTCGACGCACCGGTGAACCAGTAGATAATCGCGCCGCCCGTGATCAATCCGAGCAGGAACGGAGCGTGCAACACCGACAAGTTTTCGACGTCAACGCGCAAGCCTTCGGTCAACGCCATGATAATCGAGAAGATCATCGTCGTTGCGCCGACCACCGCCGTACCAATCAACACCGGTTTGGCTGTGGCTTTGAACGTATTACCCGCGCCGTCATTCTCTTCGAGCAGGTGCTTGGCGCGTTCGAAGTTTACATCCATTCCGAAATCATTTTTGATTTCCTGCGCGATGTTCGGAACCTGCTCGATCAGCGACAGTTCGTAAACCGACTGAGCGTTGTCAGTCACCGGACCATACGAGTCGACCGCGATCGTCACCGGACCCATCCCGAGGAAGCCGAACGCCACGAGTCCGAAACCAAACACCGGCGCCGCCATCGGGGCAACCATCAGTGTACCGAGATCCAATCCTTGTCCAGCGCCGAAGTTCGTAAAGAAATAGGCGATCGCCATCAGCCCGACGATACTGATGCCGAGCCAGTAAGCCGAGAAGTTTCCGGCCACAAGACCGGAAAGAATGTTCAACGACGGTCCGCCTTCGCGCGACGAAGTGACGACCTCGCTCACGTGCCGCGACTCGGTTGACGTAAACACCTTCACGAGCTCGGGAATGATCGCGCCGGCGAGTGTGCCGCACGAGATGATCACGGCGAGTTTCCACCAGAGCGTGTTGTTACCGGCCAACTCCGGAATCGTCAGGTACGAAACGATGAAGGTGATCGCAACCGAGACAATCGACGTGATCCACACGAGCGACGTCAACGGCGATTCGAAGTTCATCTTGTCGGCGTTCTTGTAACGGGCCTTGGCGATTGCGTCGTTGACGAAGTATGACAGCGCGCTGGCGATGATCATCATGACGCGCATGATGAAGATCCAGACGAGCAGTTGAACCTGCACGCGTGGGTTCGACACGCCCAGGATGATGAAGGTGATGAGCGCGACGCCCGTCACGCCGTAAGTTTCGAAACCGTCGGCGCTGGGCCCGACAGAGTCGCCTGCGTTGTCACCCGTGCAGTCCGCAATCACGCCCGGGTTGCGCGCGTCGTCTTCCTTGATTTTGAAGACGATCTTCATCAGGTCGGAACCGATGTCGGCGATCTTCGTGAAGATGCCGCCCGCGATTCGCAAAGCAGCCGCGCCGAGCGACTCGCCGATCGCAAACCCGATAAAGCATGGTCCCGCGTAACTGCCGGGAATGAATAACAGAATGCACAGCATGATCAGCAGCTCGACGCTGATCAGCATCATGCCGATGCTCATGCCGGCCTTTAGTGGAATCGCGTAGAGCGGAAACGGTTTGCCTTGAAGACTGGCGAACGCTGTGCGCGAGTTGGCGAACGTATTGACGCGAATGCCGAACCACGCGACGCCGTAACTGCCGCCGATACCAATCAAGCTGAACAGCAGGATGATCGCGACGCGGCTGACCTCAAAGCCTGACAGCACACCGAAGTAGAGCACGATCACTACCGCGATAAACGCTTCGAGAATCAGAATGAATTTGCCCTGCGTGATCAGGTACGTTTTGCAGGTCTCGTAAATCAGTTCCGAGATCTCACGCATGGCGCGGTGCACCGGCATCTTCTGCAAGTTCATGTAGATGGCCAGACCGAACACCAGCCCGAGAACGCTGATACCGATGCCGAACAGCAGCAAGTTGTGGCCGTTGATTCCATTGAGGAAGGTGACGTCCGACAGGTTTGGCAGCTCCAGGCTCGCTTCACCGCCGTGACGTTGTTGGGCGTAAGCTGGTAGCCCACAGGCTAGGGTCGTAACGATAGCCGCCAGAAAAATTCCGGCACGGCGCAGTTTTAGCGATAGTTCCACTTGAAGGAAATTCCTTTCTGATTGTCTAGATAATGGCGAGTACGCTTTACGAAAACGCGTATTATCCACAGATTACACAGATTTTTCAAAGAGGGGCTCGGGAGTTTGTGTGATCTGGGGGCGACTGCGGGTGCCTGTCCAGCGGCGAATCGAATCCAGCATGATAACCGCGGCCGCGAGCATGATGATTGACGTAAGACCCGTGTTGATAAAGCCTTGCGTTGAAGTCTTCGGGTTTTGGACGAGCGGCCAGAAGATATCGGTGATCGATTTGAAGCCTGCGACGAGGGTAGTGGAGCCTACAAATGCGAGCGGAAGCAGCGTAACCCAGGCATATTTCGCTTTTCCCGAGTTGATGATCATCGTCGTCGCCACGCACAACGCGACCGCCGCCAGGAGTTGATTGGCAATACCGAACATCGGCCAGATCGTCGAGATCGAGCCCGACCAGATGAATGCCGCCCAGGCAGCGACGACCAGCGCCGACGTCACAATCGATCCCGGCAGCCAGTTCGGCTCCTCCAGTTTTGGATGAAACCTCCCGCCAAACTCGCCGACAAGAAAACGAGCCACGCGTGTCCCCGTGTCGATCGTGGTGAGGATAAACAGTGCCTCGAACATGATCGCGAAGTGATACCAGTACTTCATCAGTCCGCCGAGACCGGGAATGCCGTTGAAGATCTTCGCGATGCCGAGCGCGAGGGTAACGGCTCCGCCGGTGCGTCCGCGCAGGTTTTTCTCGCCTGATTCGGCTTGCAGTTGATCGATCTCGCGCGGTTGCAGGTTGAACTCGGTGCCGCTGTGCGTGTCGACGAGTTGCGCGTAAGCGGCTTTTTGCGCGTCAGTGCCTTGCGCGGTGTTGATGGCGAAGTAGTCGCCAGGGAACAGCGACGTGGCGGCGATCAGCGCGACCACGCCGACCACGCCCTCCATCAACATGCTTCCGTACCCGATCATCCGCGTATCGGTCTCCTTCGCGATCATCTTCGGCGTCGTGCCCGACGAGATCAGCGCATGAAAGCCGGAGATCGCGCCGCACGCGATCGTGATGAACACAAACGGATAAAGTTTTCCGGGAATGACGGGTCCACCGCCTGCCGTGAATGGCGTGAACGCTGGCATGTTCAGGTTCGGCGCGACGACCATCACGCCGATGATCAGGAAGATGATCGTGCCGACTTTCAGGTACGACGAGAGATAGTCGCGCGGGCAGAGCAGCATCCAGACCGGCAACACGGACGCGATGAAGCCGTACGCGGCCATGATCACGATCAGCGTGTTGCGCGAAAACGTGAAGTGTTCGGCAAGTGACGAGTCGGCAATACGCCCACCGAGCCAGACGGCGAAAAGAAGTCCGATGATGCCGATGATGCTCGCCTCAGCGATCTTGCCTTTGCGGAAGCGATACATGTAAAGGCCCATGAACAGTGCGAGGGGAATCGTGAAGCCTACGGTGAAAGTTCCCCAGGGCGATTCCGCCAGGGCATTCACGACGACGAGACCGAGCCCCGCGAGCGCGATCACCACGATGAACAGAATCGCGATGCCGGCAACGAGTCCCGACAGCGGACTGATCTCCGTACGCGCCATCTCCGCGAGCGACTTGCCTTTGCGACGCACGCTGCCCGCCATGATCATGAAGTCGTGCACTGCGCCGCCGAGACACACGCCGATCACCAGCCACAGCAGTCCCGGCAAGAAACCAAACTGCGCCGCCAGGACGGGGCCAATCAACGGCCCCGCACCCGAGATGGCGGCGAAGTGATGTCCAAACAGGACCCATTTATTCGTGGGATAGTAGTTATGCCCGTCATACATCGTTTGCGACGGCACGGGACGCGAGTCGTCGAGCGCCAGCACTTTCGCGGCGATGAAAGCGGAGTAGTAGCGATACGCGATCGCGATCACGCATAGAGAACCGATGATGATGGGCAGCGCGTTCATCCGTTTGGTTTCGCGTTATTCATACTGGCTTTCGTCATCGCGCCGCCGGCAACACCGAGCACCAACCCGATCAAGATGAACGAAACACCGAACAGGGAACGGTTGTGATATTCGTTGGCGGAATTAGCCGCAGCCTGGAACACGCCGGTGAAGCCGATGTGATGCGGCACGGTGAACAAGCCGACCGCGAGCGCAAAGAACCCGAGCGCGGCGATCTTCAGCGGCAGCGGCGTGAATTCGGGCCGGCCCAGTTTCACGCCAATCGCGCTGCGCGTGTAGCCGTACGCGAGGTAAACCGAGAGACCAAGCACCAGCCATCCGATGAAGCGCCACCACGTGTCGGCCGCGAGATAGTACATGAGAAAAATACACGACGCGGCGCCCAGCAACGGCATCAGGAAAGCGCCCAAGGGTACCCGAAACGGCCGCGGACGCGACGGATCTTTGTGACGCAGAATCGGAATACCCAGACACACAAGCAGGAACGCGAACAACGTTCCGATGTTCGTCAGGTTGAGCATCGATTCGATATTCGCGAACGCTGCGATACCGCCCACGAAGATGCCCGTCAGGATCGTGGTAACGTGCGGTGTTTTGAACTTGGGGTGAACAGTCGCGAAGACAGATGGCAGCAAGCCGTCACGCGCCATCGACATGAAAATGCGCGGTTGCCCCAACTGAAATACCAGCAGCACCGCCGTATGCGCGACGACAGATCCGGCCGCGACGATCGTTTGCGGCCACGTGATTCCCTTTGGCGCAACGTGATCGAGCGCCATCGTCAATGCTTCCGCCTGTCCGGATGACGAAACCTGTTGCAAGATCGGGAACGGAATCAGTCCGGTAAAGACCGCCGCCACGACGACGTAAAAGATCGTGCAGATTATCAGCGAGCCGATGATGCCGATCGGCATATCTCGCGCGGGATTTTTGGTTTCTTCAGCGACGGTCGACACGGCGTCGAAACCGATGTAGGCGAAGAACACGAGCGCGGCGCCGGCGAATGTTCCGCCCCAGCCCTGCGGTTGAAACGGCCGCCAGTTCGCGGCCATCTCGCCAGGCGAAACGAAGTAGAGCGCGGTGCCGATGAAGAACAACAGCACAAGTATTTTCACGAGCACCATGCCCGCGTTGAAGTTCGCCGACTCTTTGATTCCCCACACGAGGATGATCGTGATCAGCGCCACGATCGCCGCCGCCAGGAAGTTGAAGATGATCGGAATGCCGCCGATTACGGGCGCGCTGCCGAATAGCTGCGCATATTCAGCGGGGTTTTCGGTTCGCAGCAGCATTGCCGAGTGATAGTCGGCGGCGAGCCAGTGTGGGAAGTGAATGCCGAGATTGAGTAGCAGCTTGTGAAAGTACTCGGCCCAGCTGATCGCGACGGCTACGTTGCCGATAGCGTATTCGATGATCAAGTCCCAGCCGATAATCCAGGCGATGAGCTCGCCCATGGTCGCGTATGAATAGGTGTAAGCGGATCCGGAGATCGGGACCATCGAGGCGAGTTCGGCGTAACACAGTGCGGTAAAACCACAGACGACCGCGGTGATCACGAAAGAGAGCATCAGCGACGGCCCGGCGCCGGGGCGTCCGGCGGTGGGGTCGCCCGCAGCGGCGGAACCGACGGTCGCGAAAATGCCCGCGCCGATGATCGCGCCGATGCCGATGAGCGTCACATTGAAAGCTCCGAGAGTACGTTTTAGTGCGAATCCGGGGCCGCCTGCGGTTGACAGAATGTCGTCAAGGTTCTTGGTACGAAAGAGTCCTCGAAGCAATGTGTCGCCTCCGTGGAAAGGATTTAGATTTCACTTACTTTGGTGTTGCGACTGTGGCGTGCGGAGTTTGGCATTTGTTGCGATCCGTGGTCAACCCTTGAAACTTGAAACCACCTGATCTAGTTTGTCAGTGAAGACCAAATGTATCCATTCAGAAACATCCTGTTTCCGACCGATTTTTCTTCGCACGCGCATGCGGCGTTAAAGTATGCAGCCGCATTTGCGCGCGAGAACCAAGGCCGCGTTGTGTTGCTGAACGTGCAAGACGCGAAAGTCCCGGCCAACTTGATGACGCTGCCGGAACGCATCTTCGAAGACCAGAACAACAATTGGCTCCTGCAACTGCGAGCACAAGCGAAAGAACTGCTCATCGATCCGCTGCTGAAAGGCGTTGAAGCCGAACCAGTCTTTCTCGAAGGAGATCCCGCGAAGCAGATCGCGCAAGGCGCAATCGATTACGAAATCGATCTGATCACCGTCGCGACGCGCGATCGCAGCCGGCTGTCACGCGCGTTCGGCGGCTCGATCGCCGAGGAGATCGTCGCCGAATCACCGTGCCCGGTGCTGACGGTTCGTCCACCGCAACACGACTTTGTCGAACATCGCGGCGGTCAAACTCAGATCCGTATGAATCGCGTGTTGCTGGCTACCAACTTCCGCCCTTCTTCCGCCGCCGCCACCCAAATCGCGACCGGTCTGGCCAGCCAACTCGGAGCGGAACTTCATGCCGTTTACGTCATCGGCGACTACTTCGAACAAATCTCGGTAATGTTTCCCGAAGGCGGACTGGCAGCACTGACACGCTTGCGTAGTCACGTGCAGGAACGCATGGCGCACTTCTCGCGCAGCGGCGGACCGGCAGCGCAGACGCACGTCGTCGAAGGTCGCCCGTATCAGGAGATCGTCCGATTAGCAGCGAACATCGAAGCAGACCTGATTGTTCTAGGCACGGCTGTTCACGGTTCGCTGTTCGGCGGCAATCAGGTGTTGGGATCTGAGATTGAACGCGTGATAAGAAACTCGCCGTGTCCGGTGCTTTGTGTTCCGGCGGCGAAAGTTGTAACGCCGTTGCCTGCGTTCGTCACGCAGGCCGTACCCCAGACATAATCACGACCATGAAAACAATTATCCTTTTTGCTGCGGTAGCGTTGGCTGCTTGCAATTCGATTCACAGCAAGGCCGGCGTCACGGCAAACAAATCAGCGACGCCGACCCCGGCGAACGCCGTCCATCAAGCGGAAGTTCCCCGCGTCACCACCACTGAACTCGACGAGCTGATGAAGCAAGGCAAGGTTGTCGTTGTCGACGTGCGAACGCAGGACATGTACGACAAGGGCCATATTCGCGGGGCGAAGTTGATACCGGTGAACCAAATCGGCGAGCGGGGCAAGGAGCTTCCGCGCGACAAAAAAATCGTCACCTACTGTTCTTGACCAAGCGAACATACGTCCGCCGGTGCGGCGGGTGCACTCAAAATTCAGGGTTTCGAAAACGTAGCAGCACTCCTTGGTGGTTTTCAGACGTGGGAGAAAGAAGGCCGTCCTGTTGATAAGAAGAAGTGAGAGCGAGGGGCTTGGGTTTTAGGTCTTTGGTCTTTGTCAGTGGTCAGTGGTCAGTAGTCCATCGTTTAAGGGATCGCGCTTACCACTGACCACTGACTACTGATCAGTGACTGCTGACAAACACCCAAGACCAAAGTCCGAAGACCTAAGACCAAAAACCAAAGACCAAAGTCCCAACATCAAAACTATGTCAACTTCCGTTCAGTGGGCCAAGGTTATCGACCATACTCGCTGCATCGGCTGCCATGCCTGCACGACGGCTTGCAAGTCTGAAAACCTCGTCCCCGTTTCCGTTACGCGCACTTACGTGAAACACGTCGACGTCGGCGTGTTTCCGCAGGCGCGCCGCGCGCATCAGGTCACGCGTTGCAATCAATGCGCGCACGCGCCGTGCGTCACCGCGTGTCCGACCACCGCGATGTTCAAGCGGCCCGACGGCATTGTCGACTTCGACAAATCGATCTGCATCGGTTGCAAGGCGTGCATGGCGGCGTGTCCGTACGACGCGATCTTCATCAACCCGGAAGATCATTCGGCGGAGAAGTGCAATTTCTGCGCGCACCGGATCGACGTTGGACTCGAACCGGCATGCGTCGTCGTCTGTCCGACGCAGGCGATCCTCGTTGGCGACATGAACGACGGCGATTCATATGTCGCGCAGATCGTGAATCGTGAAGCTGTGGCAGTGCGGCGTCCGGAGAAAGAGACGCTGCCGAAGTTGTTCTACAAAGGCGCGCATCAGGCGACGCTCGATCCTTTGGCGGCGCGACGCCCCGAGGGCGGCTTGTTCATGTGGAGCGAGCAACAGTCGGGAACGGATCTCGTCGTCGCCGGCAATCCGCAATACAACAACTCATCGGCGGCGGCGTTGCTGTCGTACGACGTGGCGCATTCGATTCCCTGGGACTGGCGGGTCAGTCTTTACACCTGGACCAAAGGAATTGCGTCAGGAGTTTATCTCGTCGCGGCGTTACTCGTTTTGCTTGGCCTGTTGGGGAACGAGAATCCGCTGTGGCTTTGGGTCGCGCCTATTGCTTCGGGTGCTTTTCTCGCTGTTACGGGCGCGTTGTTGCTTTGGGACCTCGAGCATCCGGCGCGTTTTTATATGATCTTCACGCGTCCGCAGTGGCGCAGCTGGTTGGTAAAGGGCGCGTTTATTATCGCCGGATACACGCTCGTGCTTGCGGCGCACTTTGCTGCGAGTCTTGCGGGATCCACGTCGGTGCAATGGTGGTTGATGATTGCGGGGATTCCGTTGTCGATCGCGACGGCAGTTTACACCGCGTATTTGTTTGCGCAGGCCAAGGCGCGCGATCTATGGCAGAACCCGTTGTTGCCGCCGCACTTGGTAATCCAGGCTATTTTGTTGGGCGCGGCTGTGTTGTTGCCCGGCTCTGAATACGTTCATCGTTCGAGCCACGAGGGCACCCTGCTCATTTACCTCGACTACTTTTATTTTCAAGTTAGAAATACGGCGTGGATACTCGTGGTCGCCAGCCTCATTCATTTGCTGATGGTATGGGGCGAAGTGTCGTTGACGCATCCGACTTCCCATTCGCGACTCGCCGTTTGGGAGCTGGTCAAGGGACGTTACAAAAGCGAGTTCTGGATGGGCATTCTGCTTTCATTCTTCGGTGGTCTACTTCCGTTGCTTGCGATCCTGAATGTTTTGGATTTGACCTACGGTGTGGCAGGGTCGCCGTTGGCGCTGATCGGCATGATGCTTTTCGAACATGCGTACGTCCAGGCTGGGCAGTCGGTGCCGTTGGCGTAAAGGACTTCATCTGTGTCCGATAACGCGGACGTGGCGCATGCGTCACGTTTCGTAGGAAACACGGATTTGTAGAAAGTGCGTGCCGCACTTGAAGAAGAGTGACCCACCACTAACACCTCTCTCGAGTTCGACTCTTAAAGGTCGTCGCGTCGTCTTTGTGCTATTCAATCTGGAGCTCGGGGGCGCCGAGCGACAGGCGCTGATCCTCGCTAAACATTTATTCGAACAGGAGCAGGCGGCGGTTGAAGTTTGGGGCTTCAACAAGTCAGGGCCGGTGGCGGAGATCTGCGATCAGATTGGCGTGTCGTGGCGCATCGTTCCGTTTCCATTTAAGGGCGGTCGCGTGGCGCGATCGATCGCGCTTGCGAGGGTGGCGTTGAGTTTGCGACGCGCGCGTCCTGATCTGCTTCTTCCTTACACGTTTGTGCCGAATGTTGTTTGCGGTTTGGTTTGGCGTTGGGCCGGCGTGCGGGCGTGTGTGTGGAACCAGCGTGACGAGGGAAGGATGCCGTTTGTCGCGAATTGGGCGCGTTCGGCGGTGCGGCGGACGCCGATGTTTATTTCAAATTCGGAGGTGGGCGCGGAGTTCTTACGCACGAATTTGGGCGTCGATCCATCGAAGATCCGTGTTATCGAGAATGGGGTTTCAACGTCGCCACCTTCGGACGATCGATCGGCATGGCGGGCGCGGCTGGATATCGACGACGATTGTTTCGTGGCGTGCATGGTTGCGAACCTGCATGACATGAAGGACCACCGGACGCTGTTGCGAGCGTGGAAGTGCGTGGTCGATCGTTTCAATGGTCGAAAAGCGGTCTTGGTTTTGGCGGGGCGGCACGATGGGGCGTACGAGTCGCTTACGTCGTTGTCGCGGGAGTTGAATTTAAACGGACATGTTCGCTTCGCAGGTCAGGTGATGGACGTGCCGGGACTATTGAGCGCCGCGGATCTTGGCGTGTTCAGTTCCGTTAGCGAAGGTTGTCCGAACGGAGTTTTGGAAAGCATGTCGGCAGGGTTGGCTGTCGCGGGAACGGACATCGACGCGATCAGGTCGGTAGTTGGGCCCGGCGGTTCGGAGTTCCTGGCGCCGCCGAAAGATCACGAGGCGCTGGCGGGCGCGATATTAAAACTCGCAAACGATTCCGCGTTGCGCGTTATTATCGGAGCAGAGAACAGGCAGAGAGTTGAAGAGCGATACACGGCGGCGCGCACGTGCGAGCGCACCGTCGCTGTGCTGAAGGAGGTTTTGCAGACGTCGCACGCCCCATAACGAATCAGCTGGAGGACGAGCGAATGTACACGAAGCAGCGTTTGTTTGCCGTGGCCCTGATTTTGGGATTTGCCGGTCTCACTTACTACAACTGGCACCAGCTTTGGCAGCAGCACGAATACAACCTTAAGTTAGCGGCGTTCGGACCAGTGGGCATTGTAGGCGGCATCTTTCTGCTGATTTTTCCGCAGATGACCGGCAAACCCACGACCTCTCGAGATAAGTTCATCGTGCTTGCAGTGTTCGCTTTAGGCATACTCGCAGGATTGCTCAATTGGTTCTTAATGGATCCCGGATTTTTCGGAATGTGAATGAGACTTCGAGGGGGAACTGAATGGAATTTTTTTCCGTGCTTTGGCAAGAGCTATCCGCCGGCCTCAACAACTTCGGACAGATCGAACGCGTGTTGTTGCGCGTTATTGCGGCGACGCTGTTGGGCGCGGTCGTCGGCTTCGAACGCGAAAGGGCCGGCAAGCCTGCGGGATTTCGAACACACATTCTGGTAAGCCTCGGTACGGCGATCGTCGTGCTCGCGTGCGCCGGAAGTCAGATGAGTATGGACGGTCTGTCGCGCGTGATTCAGGGGATTGTGACCGGCATTGGTTTCATCGGCGCCGGCTCGATTCTGAAGTTAGACCAGGAACGGCATATCCAGGGACTGACGACGGCGGCAGGTCTGTGGATGACGGCAGCGATCGGCGTCGCCTGCGGGCTGGGCACGATTGGTCTCGCCTTGATCGCCACAGTGATGACGTTGATCGTGTTGGGAGTCTTGCGCGCGATCGAGCAGCGCGCCATTGACGACAAGCGTAAGGAAAGAGCTTAACGAATCACACTCGCTGCCACGGCGATGAGATAGTTTGCGCGTTGTACCGGTTGTTCGAGTTTCGTTCCGAGCAGCCGGGCCTGCATGTAGTCCTGAGTAGCTAAAGATCGGACCTCACTAAAATCGATCGAATCGATCGTTGCCTCGTTGCCGGTCGTCATCTCGACGCCGTTAATCACTGTGAAGTTCTTGATCGTCAGCAGCGGCCGCTTCGCCGTCGCTGAGGCAACCGGTTCCTTCTCAACCTTCAAGCGATTCATCGTAGCCATCGCCGCACCGAGTGTTTCGAAAGCTCGAATCGAGTCAAACTTCGCGAACTGTTCGACTACCTGCAACTGGGCCAGCACTTTGTCGGGAATATCTTCGGCCTTCGCCGTGGCGGTAAGTGCTTCGCCGAGCAGCTCGACAGCCTGTGCCCGGTCTTTGCTGCGCGACCAGACCTGCGCCGCCAACTGTACGAGGAGCTTCGCGCGAAAGACCGGATTGCTGAATTGCAGTGAGAGTTTTCGCGCGTCGGCGACAGTGTCTGCCGACCGCGTAAGCTGCTGCATCTTGATCAGGTAGATGTCGTCCTGGGCCGAGGTACGCATCTTCTCATCGTCGATCTTTTTGGCGATCGTGAGCGCGCGATCCGAGTCGAGACGCATGAGCCCGTTCGCAATGCTGAGGAACAATGCGTCGCGCAGCTGTGGGTTCTTTTCTTTCTCAGCCCGTTCGATTTGTTCGTCGAGAGTGCCATCGTTGCGCGTGGAGACGGCAGATTGTTGCTGGTGCGTTGAGCGGAAGAGTTCGGTGCTTTGAATCTGTTGGGGGCTCAGGCCTGAGGCGATGCGCGTCATCTGTCCGCGCAGTTCCGGGAGTCGTGCGGGTGCGTAACGTGACACGATCGGCAGCGCGCGAAGCTCGAGCGTGGTGTAAAAACTGGCGCTCGACGGCGGCACCGGATTGCCGTCTCCGCCCGCTTGTTTCCACGCTGCGTCCACGTAGTAATTAGCCAGTAGTTGAGCCTCGGCGAGGTGCGCGCTCGAATGCAGTTGCCCATCGTTAGTGAACAGGTAGTTGGCGAGGATCATTAGCGCGGGATCGTAAGCGTAGTTGTTGCGGCGGAGGGTGGCGATTGCCGCGCGAAACAGATCGTCGGTCAGGTTCGGCCGGTTTCGACTCAAACCAAACAACAGCGATCCGAAACCTTCAGGAATGCGATTGCCCGACAGAGCGAGCCGTCCGAGCACGATCGCCTTATCCGGGTCGGACGTCGCGAGTTGCGCGGCGATCTGCATGAACAGATCGAGTCGCGAGGTATCGGATTTCGCTGCGGGGTCACCGTCGGAAACGCTTTCGATCTCGAATCTCTTCAACCACTCTGCCGCTTGTTTGCTGTCGTGAGTGCCGAAGCGTCGTAACGCTTCCTTTAGTGTCGAGGCCTGTCGATTGACATATTCGGATCGCTTTTCTTTCGGAAGATTGTCGGGCATGGGTTGCAAGACCGCCTCGAAGGACCAGCGAAACGCCTCGCGCGCGAACGGTTCATCAAACGTCCACAGTTCGTCCGCAATACGCGCTTGAAGTCGGGCCGCGCCGAGCTTGTCCGGTTCGCTCTTCAGACTGCGCGCGAGCGACTTGAGAAGATCGAGTGCGTCCTGCCGGTTGACGTCGAGGTTCGGACTCTGCGCGACCGCGACGCACACCGCCAAAAACTGCACCGATAAAAGCAGAAATATTCGTGTTTTAGTCCGCGTTTCCATTCGCAAAAAGGGCAGTTTATTATACGAATTAATTATGTGTCGAAATATCAAGAACCTTTACAACTTCAAGCCGCCCGCAACGGAGGCGGAGATTCGTGCGTCGTCGTTGCAGTTCGTGCGCAAGCTCAGCGGTTTCAATAAGCCGTCGAAAGCGAACGAGGCCGCCTTCAATCGTGCGGTGGACCAGGTGGCCCAGGCCGCGCACGATCTGCTCGATTCGCTGGTCACGACTGCCCCGGCGCGCGACCGCGAGGTCGAAGCGGCCAAAGCGCGCGCTCGGTCGGCGGAAAGATTTCCCCAACCAGCCGCAACGTCGAGGTAGCCCAAGACGAACCTCAAACGCACAGACAACTCTACGTGGCCGGATCTCTTTGTCGTGAAAGACTTCCTTGAGCCAGTCGTGTGCGAGAAGATCGTGAGCGAGATGAGCGCCATTCAAGGGCGCTCATCCGTCGTTTACGGCAGTTCACAGTCGGGCGTCGTCAACGAAACTACGCGCAGTTCGCTACGACTCACGCCGTCCACGGAAACTGTCGAGTTGATTGTAGGCAGGTTGATGGCGTGCATGAACGAGGTCGCACAGCGTTTCGCCGTGAAGCTCAACCAATGCGAAGACCCGCAGTTTCTCCGGTATCAAAAGGGCGACTTCTTCGTGGCGCATCAGGACGGCAACACTGGAATGCTTCGTTTGGACACGGAAAGCCGGCTGGTCTCGACTGTTGTTTTTCTGACTCGCGAAGTGGATTCGGCGCCGCGCGACGATGAGGCGTCGAACGTTTACTGCGGCGGTTCGCTGGTTTTTACAAACCTACACGGTGCGAAATTTCATGCACGCGCCGAGCCCGGAACGCTGATCGCGTTTCGCTCCGAGACGACGCACGAAGTGACACCAGTGACTCATGGTGAGCGTTACTCGATCG
>DATANW010000366.1:0-9344 GCA_036266055.1 Pyrinomonadaceae bacterium
GACAGGAATTCCGGATTAAACCGATGAACTGCCCGTTTCACATCGGCATTTACAAAACGGGCCAGCGTTCGTATCGCGATCTGCCGCTCAGGTACGCCGAGCTCGGCACGTGTTATCGCGCCGAATTGTCCGGCGCGTTGCACGGACTGACGCGCGTGCGCGGGTTTACGCAGGACGATGCCCACATCTTCTGCACGCCCGAGCAGATTCGCGGCGAGATCCTCGGCTGCATCGACTTCGCTTTCCACGTCTACGAAGTGTTCGGGTTCAAAGACATCAAAGTCGAACTCTCAGTCCGCGGCGACGATCCGAACGTGAACTATCTCGGTTCCGACGAAGACTGGGAGAACGCGGAAGCAGCGCTCGTCGACGCCTTGAACTCGCGAAACATTCCCTACACGCGCGTCGAAGGCGAGGCGGTTTTTTACGGTCCGAAAATCGATATCCGCGTCGAGGATGCAATCGGCCGCAACTGGCAGTTGACGACAGTGCAGTTTGACTTCAACCTGCCGAAGCGTTTCCAGATGGAATACATCGGCGAAGACAATAAACCGCATCAGCCGCTGATGGTCCATCGCGCGCTGTTCGGTTCAGTCGAGCGTTTCTTCGGCGTGTTAATCGAGCATTATGCGGGCGCGTTTCCGATGTGGCTGGCGCCGGTGCAGGTCGCGATCCTGCCGATCACGGACCGCGTCAACGATTACGCACAGGAATTGGCAAACGATCTGGTCGCCTGCGGTTTCCGCGTCGAAGCAAACTTGCGAAGCGAAAAAATCGGCGCGAAGATTCGCGACGCGCAATTACAGAAAGTTCCGTTCATGCTCGTCGTCGGCGACCGGGAAAAAGAACAACGCGTGGTTGCCGTACGTGAACGCGCAAAAGGCGACATCGGTGCGATGTCGGTCGACGAATTCAAGGAAATGGCGCGGCGTTTAGTTGAAACGCGCGCGTTAACCCACAACTAGTCGAGAGACTGCGATCTGACTTCGCTACCAGGATCGCGGACTCGAGACGTTACTTAGGAGGTGCAGAAATAGCTACAGGCTTTCGCGGTCGCGGACAGCGTCCTGATAACCGGCGTGTGCCGCCGGTCCGTATCAATGAAAGAATTCGAGTGCCCGAAGTTCGGGTGATCGGCGAGGAAGGAGAGCAGCTGGGTGTGATGGACGTGCGCGACGCCATCCGCGCCGCTCGCGAAAAGGGGTTGGACCTCGTCGAAGTTGCTCCGAACGCCGATCCTCCTGTTTGCCGGATCATCGATTTTGGCAAGTTCCAGTACGAGGCGAAGAAGAAAGCGAACGAGGCCAAGAAGAAGCAGGTCACGATCACGGTCAAGGAAGTGAAGTTTCGACCTGGCACTGATGATCACGATTACGAGTACCGCATGAAGCATGCCCGCCAGTGGCTCCAGGATGGCGACAAAGTCAAAGCGACCATCTGGTTTCGCGGACGCGAGATGACGCATCGCGAGCTCGGCGCGCGCATCCTCGAGAGACTGGAACATGACCTGGTGGACGTCGGCGAAGTCGAGGCGCGGCCCAGAATGGAAGGGAACCAGATGTTCATAATCTTCGGACCGAAGCGACACAAGTCGTCCGGTGGCCCGAAGGATGTGCACTCAAGTGCGCCACCGAATCAATGATTAGGGAACTTGGTGCTTGGTGCTTTGTACTTTGTTCGCTTCAGTGAGTTTCAACTTGAGTGAAGTTGATGCGAGACATGAGCAAAGAACAAAGTACTAAGTACAAAGCACAGAACAGCGATATCCAGAACTACAGCGAAAGGTGAGTAACCAATGCCTAAATTAAAAACACACAAGGGGGCCGCGAAACGGTTCCGCCTGACCGCAACGGGAAAGATCAAACGCGGTCATTCGCATGCGCGACACATCCTGACCAAGAAGACGAACAAGCGTAAACGTCAACTCGATATCGACGTCCTCGTCTCGCCGTCAGATCACGAGCGCGTCATGAACATGCTGCCGTACGGCCGAGACTAAGCACGATTAATAAAGTGTTCATAAATTGAAAGGGGATTAATTATGCCCAGAGCAAAACGTGGCAATAAGCGTCTCGAACGGCGCAAGAAGATATTGAAGCTGGCGAAAGGCTATCGCGGCACGAAGTCGAAGCTGTATCGCTCCGCGAAAGAGTCAGTCGAGCGCGGGTTGAACTTTGCGTACACGGGAAGAAAATTGAAGAAGCGCGACTTCCGCAGTCTGTGGATCGTGCGCATCGGGGCCGCTGCCCGCTTGAATGGTTTGAACTATTCACAGCTGATGCATGGTCTGAAACTCGCCAACATCGAGCTCGATCGCAAAGTGCTTGCCGATCTTGCCGTTCATGAGCCGGAGTCGTTCGCAAGCGTTGCCGAACAGGCGAAGAACGCGCTAAATAGCGAGCAGCGGAACAAGGCGGCTTAATAGTTTTGTCGAAAGGAAATTAAATCCGTGAATACTATCGAGAGAATCAGCCGAACCGCCGCGTTGTTCGTGCTTACATTTGTGGTTGGATCCGCCATGGCGCTGGCCCAAGATACGCTGTCCGGGAAGTATGAAGGGACAGTGAAGGGTGCTGCCGGCGATGAGAAAGTGTCACTCGAACTCAAGAACGACGGCGGCAAGATTTCCGGCCGTTTGCTGAAAGGCGAGACTGCGATCGAAATCTCAGAAGGCACCCTGACCAGCCCCAAGCTCTTTCTCAAGCTGGGCGCCGCAGCGAAAGAGGGAACGATCAACGCCACCGTCGACGGCGACAAAATCACCGGCGATTGGCTCGCGGGTGCGGCAAAGCGATCTCTCGAACTCAAGAAAGTTGCGGCCACCGCGGCGGCGACGACCCCCGCAGCAGCGCCGGCGGCGTTCAACCTGAACGGTCAGTGGGACGCGGTTGCCGACGCTCAAGGCCAGGCGTTTCCGTTTCTGCTCACGTTGAAGATCGATGGGGAAACGGTCACCGGCAGCAGCAGTTCGCAGCTCGGCGAGGCACAGATCAAAAACGGCACTTGGAAAGATGGGAAGCTGGTGTTTGAGCTCGAAGGCCAGAGCGGTGTGATTTCCATGACCGCCGTCGTCGTCGAAGGCAAACTCTCCGGCGATTTCGATTTAGCCGGCCAGGTGCAAGGCAAGTGGGTGGCGCAGAAAAAGAACTGACTGATGACAGAGAGCCAAGCAGAACAATCGCCTGAGCGCCAGGTACAAGCAGCCCGCAAAGCGTTCGACCAGGAAATCGAACGCTTTGTTCGCTTTTGTGATCCGTCGCATGCGACAAAAATTGATCTTCAATCCGCAATCGCGGAGCAGCGAGCCTTCGCCGAAATCCGTGCTCGTCATTTGGGTAAAAAAAGCGCCTTGGCCGTGTCCAAGAAGTTGATTGGCCGTGTAGCTCCCGAAATGCGCCCTGCCTTTGGTCAGTTGGTCCAGTCGAATGAGGATGCAATGGTCCAAATGGCCGAGAGGGTCGAGGCAAGTTTAAAGAGTTACATTGAAACCAAAAGAATCTCGCTCGAAAGTATTGACGTGACGATGCCGGGTCGCCGTCCGCGTGCCGGACACCGCCACCCGATCACGCTGCTGCGCGAACGAGTCGAAGACATCTTCGTCGCGCTCGGTTACGCGATCGAAGACGATCGCGAGATCGAAACGGACTTCTACAACTTCGACGCGCTCAACATCCCCGAACATCATCCGGCGCGTGCGTCGCAGGACACGTTCTATACGACTGAAGGCTTTGCGCTGCGTACGCAAACATCGACCGTGCAGATACACGCGATGCAACGTCGTGGCGTGCCGGTCAGGATGATCGCGCCGGGCCGCGTTTTCCGTCGCGACACGCCCGACCCGACGCACAACCCGATGTTCTTTCAGGTCGAAGGTCTCTGCGTCGATCGCGGCATAACGATGGCCCACTTGAAGGGAACTGTCGCGGAGTTTCTGCGCCGGATGTTTGGCGCGGACACGGTGACGCGCTTCCGGCCGTCGTATTTTCCATTTACTGAACCGAGTGCGGAGTTCGACTTCAGTTGCTTCAAGTGCAAAGGCAGCGGTTGCCGCATCTGCAAGAACTCAGGTTGGATCGAGTTGGGTGGATCCGGGATGGTGCACCCGAACGTTTTGCGGGCCGTTGGCGTCGATCCGGAGATTTATTCGGGTTTTGCGTTTGGTTTGGGTATCGACCGGATGTGCGCGTTGATGTACGAGCTCGACGATATCCGCCTACTCTTTGAGAACGATGTGAGGTTTTTGGAGCAGTTTGAGTAGACCTTCGGAATTTACACAGATAAATGCTGATTAGTTTTAACTGGCTTCGTGAGTTAACGAATACGGGTCTCAGACCCAACGAGCTGCGCGAGCGACTGACGATGGTCGGGCTGGCAATCGACGCGGTCGACACGCACGCTGACGATTCCGTGCTGGACGTCGAAGTGCCGTCGAACCGGCCCGATTGTTTGTCGCACGTAGGTATCGCGCGGGAGGTTTCGGTAATCGATCGTAAACAGCTAAACCTTCCAGCGGCTGGATCCGTGCCGATGGACGGCCGGTCAGCGGATCTAACATCCGTGGAAATTAAAGACCCGGATCTGTGTCCGAGATACGCTGCTCGTCTGGTGCGCGGCGTGAAGATTGGTCCATCTCCCGATTGGCTGACGAAACGTCTCGAAGCCATCGGTCAGCGTCCGATCAATAACGTCGCCGACATTACCAACTACGTCCTGCACGAGGTGGGCCAACCGCTGCATGCGTTCGACTTCAATAAGCTCGGCGGTCAGCGCATCGTCGTACGTCGCGCCGCTCGCGGTGAGAAGCTGCGCACGCTCGACGGGCTCGATCGCGAACTGACTGACGAGATGCTCGTGATCGCCGATGCCGAGAGGGCGGTCGCGCTGGCTGGAATCATGGGCGGGGAAGAATCCGAGATTTCTCCGGGCACCACCGACGTGCTCATCGAGAGCGCGTACTTCGATCCCAATTCAGTCCGCCGCACCGCGCGGCGACTCGGCATGGATACGGAAGCTTCACGACGATTCGAACGTGGCGCGGATCGTGAGAACGTGCTGCGCGCGCAGCAACGTTGCGTCGAACTGATCTGCGAGCTTGCAGGAGGTGTTGCAACCGAGGACGCTGTCGATGTGTATCCGCAACCATACGTCTCGCGCATTATCGAGTTTCGCACGGCTCGCGTGAAGGAACTGACGTCGCTCACCGTCAAACCCGACGAGATGGTCCGTATTCTGACCGGGCTCGGTTTCAAGTCTGATTATTTCCCGCTAGAGAAATTCAGCGTTGAAGTTCCATCCTGGCGCATCGACGTCGAGCAGCAGGAAGATCTGGTCGAAGAGATCGCCCGCCACTCGGGTTACGACAAGATTGCTTCCGAACTGCCGCCGTCGAACATTCCCGGTGAGTATCAACCGAGCGAGATGCAGCAACGGTCGTTGCGACGTGCGCTCAACGCGTGCGGCTTCGACGAGGCGATCACTTTCAGTTTCATCAGTCGAGAGGAACAGTTTGAGCTGATCCCGGCGCTGAGTGAGCAAGGACAGACCGAACTGCAGAATCCGATCATCGAGGACGCGACATGGATGCGATCGAGTTTAATGACGGGTCTGATGAACTCGCTGCGTCACAACCTCAACCATGGCATTCGCGACGTCCGTTTGTTCGAAATTGGGCGTGTTTTTGGCATTTCTCGCGATGGCGAAGTGCCGGATGAGCCACTGGCTCTGGGGATGATCGCGACTGGCGCCGCCGTCGAGGAGAACAGGGCGCAGGCCGATCGCGAGATCGATTTCTTCGACGTGAAAGGCGCGGTTGAAGCGGCAGTCGATTGGATGAACCTGAGTCCGCTCATCTTCACTAGCACGACGGCGAAGCATTTGCGCGCCGGTCAGGCTGCGGCGATCAAGCGCGCTGACGGGATTGAGATCGGGACGATTGGTCGTCTTGCGGAAGCGGTCGCCTCTGCTTACAAATTTCGTCAGCCGGTGTATGTAATGGAACTCGATCTAGGATCATTATTAAGTGGACCGCAGCGCGTCATTCAATACTCGCCGTTGCCGCGGTATCCATCCGTGATGCGCGACATCTCGCTCTTGTTGAGTCGCACAGTTTCTCTTGATGAGATCTTGACCGCTGTTCGGAATCAGCGTGTGGCAGATTGCCGCAACGTCACGTTGGTTGGTACGTTTGCCGGCGGGAACATCCCTGCGAACAAGCGATCGGTCACTTTGCGGCTCGAGTATCGCTCTGACGAACGCACGTTGCGCGATGAAGAAGTTGAAGAGCGACACTCGCAGCTAACGTCATCGCTCTTGCAAACCTTCGCCGCCGAGCAACGCTAAATCCGTGTTCTTTCTGGCTGCGTAACATCAGCTAATGCGGCACTCATAGGGAACAGCTACAACCTGCGGGAGCAGCTTGAAAATAAATCGCGCGGGATTGCGAAATGAGTCTTGCGCTTGCAACCGCGAAGGCGGATAATCGCTGTCGATTTTCACGTTAGTCGAAACGTTCACGGGAGACAAAAGATGGTTGGTTTGTCAGGCTTGGAAAAGTTTTCGCATCTCGAAGATAAGATCTACCGGACCATCGAACTTACCAAAACCCTGCGTCAGGAAAAAGAGAACCTCGAGAAAGAGTTGTCGCTGATCCATCGGGACATGGGTAACGTCTTGAATGAAAAAGAGCGACTTGAAAGTCAGGTTGAAAAGTTGCTCGCCGAACGTGAGACGATCCGCATGAAAGTCGAAGCGATGCTCGATGCCGTGGCCGCTCTGGATCCGGAGATGGCTGAGGAGCTCAGATGAGCTCCGGGCTGGGTCGCATGATCAATAAAAGCAGCATGGAAGCCACGAGTAGTAGTCCCACCATCCGTGTCGAGATTTACAACCAGACCTACAACATTCGGTCTGACGGCGACACTGAATACATCATCCAACTCGCCGAATTCGTCGACAGCCGCATGCGCGAGATCTCGTCGGGTACCTTGACCGTCGACTCCTTGAAGGTCGCCATTCTCGCGGCGCTGCACATCGCCGACGAACTTCATCGCCTCAAGAACATGCACGAGCAAGCCGATTCCCAGCTCGGCGCCCGCAGCGCCGAGTGCGCCGAAATGCTCGACCGCCTGCTGAAAGTCCGCTCCACGCTCGAGCACGAACAAGGCGGGGCCGGCAAGCTGTCCCTCGGTTAGTTAATAAAATCCGAATTAAAAATCTGACCCGCTTCTCGACCAAAAGGTCTTGTGTTACTATCCGTCGCGGCGGAGGGAAACGTTCTGCGGTGTTCGTCACCGAGTGTACGATGATTGAGCCAACGCCGTTGATTCGGGAGACCGAGGTCGCCTAGCCAGTGCAATTCTTCATCGTTAAGAATTGCCAGAGGCTGCGGCATTAAGAGGTCACCCACCTGTCTATGCAGGTTCAATTACGGCTTCGGAACGGCAAACGCGGATCTCCCTCTCGCCAATTACACCGCGAATCGTGAATCGTAGATCGTGATTCGTTCGTCACGCTCGTGCGGTCCGTGATTGCGCGGCTTTTTTTGTTTCTAACCAAGTTCACCCGTATGAAAGTCCTCATGTTTGGAGACGTGGTGGCGAAGCCCGGCCGAATCGCCGTGCTCGAACGCATCCAGGACCTCCGCGAACAACACAATATCGACCTCGCGATCATGAACGCCGAAAACCTCGCGGGCGGCTTCTCCGTCACTCCTTCGCTGTGCGAACAACTTTTTGCCAACGGCATCGACGTGATGACCTCGGGCAATCACATCTTCGACAAGAAGGAAGCAATCGACTACATCCGCAAACAGCCGCGGCTGATTCGTCCCGCAAACTATCCGCCGAATACGCCGGGAAGCGGTCACTGGGTCGGAGAAGTGAAAGGGACACCCGTGGCGGTCGCAAACGTTATGGGCCGAGTGTTCATGCCACCGTCTGACGACCCGTTTCGCATTATCGATCAGGTATTGAACTCGGTGCCGGCGGAAGTAAAGGTGCGGATCGTCGACGTTCATGCCGAAGCCACGTCGGAAAAGGTTGCGATGGGTTGGCACCTCGACGGACGCGTGTCTGTGGTCGTTGGCACCCACACCCACGTGCAGACCGCGGACGAGCGCATCCTGCCGGAAGGAACAGCGTATCTAACGGACCTGGGAATGACTGGCAGTTACGCCGGCGTGATCGGAATGAACAAAACGGATGTGATTGCGCGTTTCACGTCGGTGATCGCGAAACGCGCCGAGCATTCGAGTGGCCAGGTGCGCATCTGCGCGGCCGTCATCGATATCGACGAAACTACCGGTCAGGCGCGATCAATCGAACGCCTGAGCCTCTGCCACAATCAGTAGAAGATCAATCCTGCTTACCAATCCGTCTCAAGGCCCGCGCGAGCTCCGCACGCTTTTCGACTTGCGACTTCAGATCCGGTCTTAGTTTCACGCATTGATCGAAATCGGCCTGCGCCTGCGTCTCGTGGCCAAGATATACGTTCGCGACGCCGCGATTGCAATATGCCCACGCGATAGCCGGGTCCTGCGCGATGACCCGATCGAAATTCTCGATCGCCCGCTCCATGTGGCCTTTGTACATCCACGCCGTCCCCAGCCCCTGATACGCCCACGCCATGTTAGGCGCCAGCTTTATCGCCTTCTCGAAATCGACGATGGCGGCGTCAAAATCCTTCAACGCGAGCTGGACGTAGCCACGATGGTAGTAAGGCTCCGCAATATTGTCCTTGATCTCGATAGCCCGATTGAGATCGGCCAGCGCCCCCTGCGGATCGCCCATGTCCAGTCGCAAACTACCGCGATTACTGAACGCCTGGAACAAATCCTTATCCAGCGAGATGGCGCGGTCGAGATCTTTTACTGCCGCCGCAGGCTCCATTTGGGCTCGTTGAACCGCCGCACGATTGAGATACGCGACGGCCAGCGTCGGTCGGATGCGGATAGCCTGGTTTAGATCGGCCATCGCACCTTCAAGATCGCCTTTTTGATAACGAGCGAGGCCGCGATTGCTGTAGGCATTCGCGATGAAAGGATCGACGACGACGATGTCGCTCGCGGGCGATGCGTCCCCGCCGCCTGCGGTGAACGAATTTCCCGTGCGGCTACTACTCGTTTTTGCCGTTTCGACACGGGAGCTCAACGCGATTGCGCGTGTGTAGTCTTCAATCGCGCCGTCGAGATCGCCGTTGCCGGCTTTCTTCAAGGCGTTTTTAAAGTTATTGACCGCGGCTTCGGGGGTCTGCGCCGGGGCAGAAACGTGAATCGACAGGGTGAGGGCGAAGATGGAAAGAAATAATGCAAAGCGGCGCATGGGAACGACTCCTTCGATTGAAGCTCG
>DATANW010000367.1:0-14171 GCA_036266055.1 Pyrinomonadaceae bacterium
CGATATTGAATTCGATGATCTCCTCGATCGCCGCGACAGCGCCGACGTTTCGATACGTCAAACCATGACCCGCGGCCACCAGCAATCCATACTGCGCCGCCAGTTCAGCCGACTCTCTTAATCTTCGTAGCTCCTGGTTTGCACGCACCGCGCCTTCGCCGTGAATACCGCGCGCACCCAACATCGCATCCGCATAAGCAGCCGTGCACAATTCAATCTGCTGCGCACCCACCTCGTGCGCGACTTCGATCTGCGCCGGATCGGGATCGATAAACAGACTCGCCAGTATCCCACTCTCCCGCAGCGCATCGACGGCGTTGCTCACCGGCGCCTTGTTTGACTTAACGTCGAGTCCGCCTTCGGTGGTTATTTCATCGGGTCTTTCGGCGACGAGCGTGACGGCGTCAGGTTTAGCCTCACGCGCGACGTCGAGCATCTCCTCAGTCGCCGCCATTTCCAGGTTGAGATACGTCGTGACCGATTCGCGCAGCAGTCGAATGTCGAGGTCCTGGATGTGGCGGCGATCGCCGCGCAGGTGGACCGTGATGCCGTCGGCGCCCGCTTGTTCACACGCCATCGCCGCCGCAATCACACTCGGTTCGGGCGCGCGTCTCGCTTGTCGCACAGTCGCGACGTGATCGATGTTGACGTTGAGGCGGGCAGACATTGTGATTTGTACTTTGTACTTTGTTAAGCCGTTGATGAACAGTCTGACTAGCTCGTAGAGAAAATACCAAGGACAAAGCTCAAAGTACAAAGCACAAATCCCAAAGTACAAAGCTCACGAAGTCGTCCGCTCGTGCACGGCGCGAATGGCGGCATCGTAAACACCGCGGCGCGCTTGCCGACGGATCAGTCCGACTTCGCTCAACGCTTTAAAACTGTCGCTGAACAGGCTGAGCTTACTGCCTTCGTTATGGTCCCAGCGAACGGGAACTTCGCGCAGCCGCAGTCCGGCGCGATACGCGAGATAAAGCAGTTCGACGTCAAACCCGAACCGATCGATAGTCGCCGCTTCAACCAGTGGACGGCACGCCGACATCTTGAACGCTTTGAAGCCACACTGCGTGTCCCAGAACGGCATTCCGGTCGCCAGACGGACCACCAGGTTGAAAAATCGTCCGCCTTGTTCGCGCCGCCATGGTTGATGCACGCCAATGAGTTTTCGATCCAGCGCGCGCGAGCCAAACGTCACATCCGCCTCGTTGCTGAGAATGGGCTCGAACAGTTTTGGCGCTTCCGTGATCGGCGTCGAGAGATCGGCGTCGGAAAAGAGCGCGACTTCGCCACGCGCGGCAAGCAATCCAAGACGCACCGCTCGTCCTTTTCCGAGATTTGATTTGTAACTGATGACGGACGTGCGGAAGGCGCCGCTATTTGCCAGCGTCCTCCGGGCGAGCTCGGCGGTCTCGTCCTGGGAACCGTCGTCGACCACGATCACTTCGCCTTCGGGGTAGTTCCGGCGCATATACTCGACGACGGTCTCGAGGGTTTTACCCAACCGGACCGCTTCGTTATAAGCAGGTATTACGATCGAGAGAAACTGGGACATTCGGGTGCCAACCGGAATATAACACACAGCTCGGTGCGCCGATTCGCACCTTCGGAAGTCCGGCGATGCCTGTGTTATATTCTGGCAATGGAAGTCGCCCGCCAACTAGAACCATCCGCTTCAGAGTACAAAGGATGGGTTACGAAGAAATTCACCCTGACGGCAGCCGCGGTGATACTGGCTGCGGCAATCTTTGGCGGCACTGTCGGTAGCTCGCAAAAACTCAGTAGCTTCGCTTCAAGCAGCGCGAAGAACTCCTACCAGGTCGTCGACGACATCGAGAAGGATTACAACGAGGCGATCGCGACGATCACCGACAACTATTCCGGCGACATCGACCATGAAAAAGCGACGCAGGCTGCCATTCAAGGCATGCTTTCGACGCTCGATCCGCATTCGTCTTACTTTCCGTACGCCGAATTTAAGAAGCTAAAAGAAGACCAGGATTCGCGGTTCTACGGCATTGGCGTCACCATCGTCCAGCATCGCGACGGCGTTTACGTTCAGTCGGCGGTCGACGGCGCGCCGGCGGCGAAACTGGGCGTGCGCTATGGCGATCGCATCGTCGAAGTCGACGGCAAAGACGCGCGCGATTGGACCAGCGAACAGGTTTCGAAAAACGTCCGTGGCGGATTGGGTGAGCCGGTCACGATCAAAGTCGAGCGCGCGGGCAGTCCGGCGCCGCTGTTTTTCACGATTGTGCGCGCGTCCGTTCCGCTGCCCACGATTCGCAACGCCTACATGATTCGTACGGGCACCGGATACATTGGTCTAACCGGCGGTTTTCAGCGCGCGAGTGACGAAGAGTTGTCGAAGGCGTTGAAGCGTCTGCAGGAACAGGGCATGCGCCAGATCGTTTTGGATCTGCGCGGCAATCCCGGTGGGCTTCTTGAGCAAGCAGTTGATGTCGCCAGTGAGTTTCTGCCGCGCGGCGAGGTTGTCGTTTCGGTCAAGGGCCGAACCGAGTACAGCGAGCCGACTGTTTACAAGTCCACCGGATCGAATCCGACTACGCTGCCGTTGGTTGTGCTCATAAATGGCAACAGCGCGTCTGCGTCTGAGATTGTTGCCGGGGCGATTCAGGATCACGGGCGCGGGTTGATCGTCGGCGAGACGAGTTTCGGCAAAGGGTTGGTCCAACGCATCTACCAGTTGCCGTTCAATACCGGTTTGACGTTGACGACCGCGCGTTACTACACGCCTTACGGCCGTTCGTTGCAGCGCGATTATTCGAGCGGCTCGCTTTACGATTACTACACGCGTCACGATCAAACTGAGACACCGGCGCCTGCTCCTTCGGGATCCACCGGCTCCCGAGATCTCGAGGCGCCCCTGCAGTTGGCGTCGCCAACTCCGCACCCGCATAGTGGACCAGGAGTGCAGACTGCGGTTGGGCGGGTGTTCTACGGTGGTGGCGGCATCACACCCGATATTGAAGTAAAAGAACCCGCCAACACTCCGCTGCGGTTGCGTGTCGCCGAAGCAGCGTTTCATTTCACGCGTCAGCTGGCTGCGGGAGTTTTGCCGGCGTTAGAGTCGTACAAGGTTGATAAGGTTCAGTACGGGAAGACGGCCAAGGCGACTGACTTTCCGATCACCGATCGCGTGCTCGAAGCTTTCCGCAACTTCGTGCGCACGCAACCTGACCTTCACCTTTCGCCGGCACAGATTGATGAAGAACTCGAGTTCGCGAAACTGCGGCTCCGTCAGGAAATCATAACTGCCTCATTCTCCAACGACGCCGGCGCTCGCGTGCTGCTCGACAGCGACGTGCAAGTGCTCCGCGCCATCGACGCCCTCCCCGACGCCAAGCGACTCGCCGACAGCGCCCGCAGCACCGTGTGGCGCGGCTGATCCGCATTTAGCTAAATTGATCAAGGACGCGCCGCTCGGAAGTTATCGAAGATCACCATTCCCGGTGCGATCGGTTCCGGTTGCCAGGTTCCACCTTTAAGTTCGAATAGCAATGCGCCGAGTGGGACGGCCGCGGTGTCCCATCGTTCGCTCGCGCGGAGCGTCCACGTTCCCGGTGTTCCGCCGTTGTCAGTTGCTGTTTCGAAGACGACGTTTCCGCCGGTTGCATCGTGGCGTATGCGCCAGTAATGATGGGTCGCCGGGCTGTAAGCGACAACAAAGATGTTTCGCTTCGCTCCTCCGATTTTCGCCTGACAGATCAACAGCCCTTCCTCGACGTAGATGCGATAGTAATTATTCGCATCGATGCCAATCGTGAACATCGCGTCTGCTTTCGTTGACGCAGACGGTCCCTGGACCAGCTCGACGTAGCTGTATGCGCCGTTGAAGTTGAATGCGCTGCTCGATCGGATGCCGTTGTAATGCGAACCTGAGAGACCGGCGAAGAGTGGGCCGATCTGCAAGCGTTGGGTCGTTTCGCTGTTTGAGACGGAAGCATCACTGAATCCGCTCCACAGATTGTTTGCTTGCCACTTCGCAACGTTCAACGAGTTGTCGTTGAAATCGTCGTCGAGCAGGACGGTCTCTGACGGTGTTGGCGTCGGAGTCGGAGTCGGAGTCGGAGTCGGAGTTGGCGTGGGTGTGGGTGTCGGCGTAGGCGTCGGTGTGGGAGTCGGAGTTGGAGTTGGTGTCGGCGTCGGACTTGGTGCTCCGCCACACGGATCGGGACCGCCGATTCGTATCCACGAACCGTTCCACTGCCACCAGGCCGAATCGGTCCCGAACGTGTAAACGATGTGGTTGCAGTATAGAAGTTCAAATCCCTGGCCGCCGGCGGCTGAGCTGCCGTTTCGGAGGATGTTGAAACCGGACAACGTCCAAATTACACCCTGGCTATCCACGATCTGATTAGCTGGTGGAACGCGTGTGTTACTCGGCGACTCTCCGCTCGGCGTCGGAGTTGGAGTCGGCGTAGGCGTTGGAGTGGGAGTTGGTGTCGGCGTTGGTGTAGGCGTAGGACTCGGTGCACCGCCACACGGGTCTACACTTCCCGCCGCTACCCAATCACCGGCCCAGCGCCACCATGTAGTGCCGCCTAACACGTAGACGATGTGATTACAGTAAAGAATTTGAGACCCTGAGCCACCCGCGGATGAGCTGCCGTTGCGCAAGATTCTTCCATCCGCCGCACGAGTCCAGACGACGCCCTGGCTATCCACAATCTGAGTCGCCGGTGGAACGCGCGTGTTATTCGGCGACTCCCCGCTCGGCGGTGTCGGCGTTGGAGTTGGCGTCGGGGTCGCGGTAGGTGTAGGCGTAGGTGTTGGAACAGGCGTCGGCGTTGGTGTGGGTGTTGCAGTTGGCGTTGGTGTTGGCGTCGGCGTCGGTGCAGTGCTGGAGACTCCAAAACTCCACACCGGACCATCAGCCGTCTGGCCTGCCATCGTCTTACCTGTCACACGCCAGTAATACGTCACTCCACTCTGCAATCCTGAAACGAGATACGTCTCGTTGCCATCAGATCCCAACGTACCTGTCACCACATCAGCCGCAATCTTCGACAAGCTGCTCGGGTTCGTTCCGAGATACACGTCGTACTTGTGCGCCCAACCTCCTCCTTCCCACTTCAGCATCACCGATGTCCCCGCCGTCGTACCATTCCCCGGCGCGAGGTTGATCGGCACACTCGGCGGCAGCGGCGCAAACGGCGTATACTCCGTCGCCGAATTCCACTTCCGATTGAACTGATCGACGAACCACTGAAAGAACCACGTCTTGTTCGTGAAGTAGTTGTGCTCTTCCTGATAGTTGAACGACTGCCAGCTCCAGTTCGACGAACCGAAGATCGTCAACCCGCGCCCGTAGAGCGTCACTGACTTCTGGTGATTCAACCCGCGATGCTGGCGCATCTTGATCTGCACACCGGCGGCGTACATTCGGTCCATGTTGTACGGCCCGGTAAACTCAGCTCCCAACCTGCTCGCGTCGAAACGATACTCATTCGGCTCGGCCAGCAGTCGCACGGGCACACCGCGCGCCACGGCGCGCAACAACGCATCGACGATCCCGACGTCAGTTACTCGATACATTGTGATGTCGATCTTCTGGGTCTCGCGATCGAGTTCCGCAATCGTCCGAGTGCCGTAGTCTTCCGCGACGTTTTGATTGGGCACGAAGTTCATCGCGGGATCGATGGGCAGCGTCGGATACGTGCGTGTGAGCGGTCCGTTGATGTTCGAGTAATTGCCGTAGAGAGTCGTGTTAGTCCAGATGTCGTCGAACCTGGTCTTGAAACTGTTGACTACCGACAGATCGTCAGTGAAATACCACGCGCCGTCGACGTAGTTATCAAACGGCACATACGGCGCGACGTCCGCATCGCCGAAGTTGGAACCGGTGAAAAGCACCTTGTTCTGACCCGCGAACAGCGCCAACTTCACGTGCACGATGCCGTCGCCGAGTTTGTAACGCAGCGGGATGCCGGCTGCATTCAACTTATCGATTAATGGTTGGTTTTGCGGAAACTTCAGGTTCGCGCGCGGCTCGATGACGATGCGGACCTTAACGCCGGCGTTGTGACGGGCGATGACGTCGTCTACCAGTCCCGGCAGCTCGATCATGTAAAAAGCCATGTCGATGCCGACCGTTTCCGATCGCACCCACTGCTGGATTTGTCCCATGCAATCTTCGAATGAAGGATCGCAGAGTCGTTCCTGTGCTGCGGTTGAAGGAGAGGAGACGAAACAGACAACGACAGCCAGCCAAAAACAGAAAACCAACCGCACCCTAGTGATCATCGCTTCCCTTTACTCGACCTTGGATGAGTGCCGAATTCTACGTCCGATCCGATGGAAAAAGTCTTTCGAGAGTATTTCGAAGAGTTGTTGGCCGGGATCTTGCCGCCGGAGGTAACACGGATCGGTCTATTGCATTCGCGCCGCTACTTATTTATATTCCGCATTCAACCTACGAAAAATCGGGTTGCGTTGCTACCGTTCTGATGGCCTTTTTTCTAAGGCAATAGTTCTATCCCACGAAGTTTCGAAACCAAATAAGTGAAAGGACACTTTCGCATGAAAGACCGGTCCCGCTCCGTTTACGATTTTGGCTTACTAATCGTGATCGTTATGGCCGTGGCGCTGGCTACGGTGACGGTGTATTCGCAGAACGCTGCGACACCGCAGAATCAAGGCGCGGCTCAGGCCCCGAGCCCCAGTCCAACGCCGACCCCAATCAACTGGTCGACCGACCCGACGCTCAAGCGTTTTGTGTTTCGCAGCATCGGCCCTGCGAGCATGGGCGGACGCATCGACGACTTCGCCGTGCCGGAACAGAACCCGTACGTCATCTACGTCGGGTTCGCGACCAACGGCGTTTGGAAGTCGACCAACAACGGCACGACGTTCACGCCGATCTTCGACACGTACGGCACGCACTCGATCGGCGACATCGCCATCGCGCCGTCTGATCCGAACATCGTCTGGGTGGGGACCGGCGAGCCAAACAATCGACAGAGTTCCAGCTACGGCGACGGCATTTACAAATCTGTCGACGCCGGAAAGACGTTCACGAAGATGGGCCTCGAAGAGTCGCAGACCATCAGCCGCATCGTGATCGATCCGAAAGATCCGAATGTCGTTTACGTTGCGGTCCTCGGTCACCTTTTTGGACCAAACAAGGAACGCGGCGTCTACAAAACTACGGACGGCGGTAAGACCTGGAACAACGTCAAATTTGTCGACGAAGATACCGGCTTCACGGACATCGCGATGGACGTTTCGGACAGCAAGATCCTGTACGCCGCTTCGTATCAGCGACGCCGCACGAGCTTCGGTTTCAACGGCGGTGGTCCAAACAGCGGCATCTGGAAAACGATCGATGCCGGCAAGACGTGGAAGAAGCTCGAAGGCGCGGGCCTGCCGGAGGGAATTCTCGGTCGCATCGGTATCGACGTTTCGCGATCAAACCCAAACATTCTTTACGCGCAGATCGAAGTAGGCGCGAGTGCGGGAACGGGCGGTGAAGAGAACACGTTCGGCGGTCAGGTGGCGCCGAGCCCGAGTCCGTCGCCGTCGGCGTCAGCATCGCCGTCGGCAAGCCCTGCGCCCGCTGCGAGCCCGGCAGCTTCGCCGACGCCGCGTCCGCCCGATCCGAAGAAAGCCGGAGTCTGGCGTTCGGACGACAAAGGCAAGACGTGGCGCGTCGTCAGCAATGAAAACAATCGCCCGATGTACTACAGCCAGATTCGCATCGATCCGAAGAATCCGGAGATTGTCTATGTCGGCGGTTTGAACTTCAGCAAGTCGACCGACGGCGGCAAGACCTTCAAATCGCTGCAACAGGGCATCGCGCATAGCGACAATCACGCAATCTGGGTCGATCCCGCGAACGGCGATCACCTGCTCGTCGGCAACGACGGCGGTATGAACGTCAGTTACGACCAGGGAGCGACGTGGGAGTTTGTGAACACTATTCCGGCGGCGCAGTTCTATGCGATTGGCGTCGATATGCGTAAGCCGTACTACGTCTACGGCGGGTTGCAGGACAACGGCTCGTGGGGTGGTCCAAGCCAAACGCGAGGCAACAACGGAATCACGAACGCGGATTGGTATCGCGTTGGCGGCGGCGACGGTTTTTACACGCAAGTCGATCCGACGGATTACAACATCGTCTATGCGGAGTCGCAGGGCGGCGCCGTGCAGCGGTTGGATTTGCGTACGGGACGGAGCCAGAGCATTCGTCCGCGTGGTGTGCCGCAGCGACGTGGATCCGGACAAGGCGGTGGCAGACAAGGAGGCGGCCAAGGTCCGGGTAGTACTCCGGCGGGCAGCACCGGCAGTACGCCGAGCGCAAGCCCGTCGCCTGAAGGTTCGCCAAGTCCCGATCCGCAGGCCCAACTCGCGGCGTTCGCAGCCGCGCAGGGCTTCGGTGGTTTTGGTGGCGCTAATGCTCCATCGAACGTTGTGCCGACACCGCCGGCCGGTGAGGTTTACCGTTTCTACTGGAGTACGCCGATACATCTTTCGCCACACAATGCGCGCGTCGTTTATGTCGGCGGCAACCGCTTGTTCCGCTCCATGGATCGGGGCGATACGTGGACGGCGACGCCCGATCTCAGCAAACAGATCGATCGCAACACGCTGCCGATCATGGGCGTCCCCGGCAAAGACCCGATGGCTTCGAAGCACGACGGTTATTCCGGATACGGTTATATCGTGACCGTAGCGGAGTCGCCGAAGGTGCCGGGCATTCTGTGGGTCGGCACTGACGACGGCAACATTCAAGTCAGTCGTGATGGTGGCGCTACCTGGACCAACGTCAGCAAGAACGTGCCCGGCATCGGCGAGACGTATCACATCTCGCGCGTCGAGCCGTCGCACTATGACGCGGGAACTTGCTACCTCGCCGTCGACGGACACCGGCTCGACGATATGAAGCCGTACCTGTTCGTCACCAAAGACTACGGCGCGACCTGGACCTCGCTCGTCAACAATTTGCCCAAGTGGGGCACGGTCAACGTCATCACGGAAGATCCGAAGAACCAGAACCTACTTTACGTGGGGACGGAGTTTGGATTGTACGTCTCGATGGACGGCGGCAAGGAATGGAAGCCGTTCATGTCGGGCATGCCCGTGATGCGCGTCGACGATATTCTGGTCCATCCGCGTGAAAACGATCTGATCGTCGGCACGCACGGCCGCGGCATCTACATTCTCGACGACGTCAGCGCCTTGCAGCAGATGACGCAGAAGGTGATGGATTCCGACGCGCATTTGTTTGACATCAGACCGGGAACGATCTGGCAAAACGATCCGCGACTCGGGCGTTACTGGGGTGGCGCGAAGCTCTTCCGCGGCACCAACCCGCAACCGGGTACGGCGATCAGCTACTACCTGAAGTCCGCGCCGAGCGGCGACGTGAAGATCACGATCGCTGACTACACCGGCAAGGTGGTGCGCAACATCACCGGCACGAAGGATGTTGGCTTGAACCGTATCCAGTGGAACCTTCGTGGCGATCCGCCTCCGCGTCCGGCTGGTGGCGGTGGCCCGGGTGGCGGCCCCGGCGGAGGTGGCGGTGGCGGGGGCGCCGGAGGTGGCGCTGGCGGTGGAGGCGGCGGCGGTGGTGGAGGCGGCGGCTTCGGCGGCGGCTTCTTCAACCAGGGCTTGCCGCTGGAAGCCGGTACTTATCTCGTGAAGCTGTCCGTTGGTGGTAAGGACTACACGACCAAGGTCGTGATTGAAAACGATCCGGGATTGACTCCGTGATCTAAATGACGCGCGCGATCACGCACTTGAGATAGTAAGTCTCAGGCATCGTGATCAGTACCGGATGGTCCGTCGCCTGCATTCGTTTCTCTACGATTTGCAGGCGACGGTGCGCATCGATGGCTGCCTGGGTCAGAACGTCGACGAACAGTTCTTCAGAAACGTGGTACGAGCACGTGCAAGTCACAAGCACCCCGCCGCGATTCAGTAGCTTCAACGCCCGCAGGTTGATCTCTTTGTAACCCCGCAAAGCTGATTTCAAACTAGCTCGATTCTTCGCGAAGGCCGGGGGATCGAGCACGATCGTGTCGAAACGTTCGCCGGTCGCTTCCATCTCACGCAACGCATCGAACACATTCGCCTCGCGAAACTCGAGATTGTCGAATCGATTGAGCGTGGCGTTGCGTTCGGCTGCTGCGACCGCTTCGCCTGAGATGTCGATGCCGATCACCTTGTCGCAAAAATTCGCAAGGTGAAGCGCGAACGCGCCGTTGAAGGTGAAACAATCCAGGGCGCGAGTTTTGTTTGTCGTTGCGGCGGCCTTGCGTGCGGCGAGACGATTCTCGCGTTGATCGAGAAACGATCCCGTTTTTTGTCCGCCCATTGGCGCGACGATGAATCGCAGACCGTGTTGCGTGATTTCAAGTTCTTCCGGTGCTACGCCGAAGAGAGTGGAGTTGATCAACGGCAGTCCTTCAAGCTGTCGCACGCGCGCGTCGTTTCGTTCCACGACAGCGCGTGGCTTGAATTGCTCGACCAGTATCTCGACGATCGTCGATTTGACCGCGTCAGTGCCTTGCGAGAGGGTTTGCAACACCAACACGTCGTCATAGCGATCGACGATCAGCGACGACAGCAGATCGCCTTCAGAGTAGACGACGCGATAGGCATTGGTGTCGCGCGTGATGTGGCGGCGGCCCGCGGCTTCCTCGATCCGTTGCCGCCACCATTCGCGATCAATCGTTTCCGTTCCCTGTGTGAGAAAGCGCAGCGCGATCTGCGAGGAATTGCTGAAGAGTGCCTGGCCGATGAGGTTCGCGCGCTCGTCTTTTACGGTAACGATCGAGCCGCCTTCAGCATCAATCTCGATCAGGTCGCTGCGATAGATCCACAGGTGTCCGTGCCGCACGCGATCGGCGCCTTTTTTGTTAACCCGGACCGTTTTCATCCCGAATACTCTCGTGTCAATCGTGTAATCATGTCAAATTGCGATATGCTACGCTCCAGCATGGCAGCAGGCATCGAACTCCCAACCGTCTTCAACCCTGGTAACACGGATCCCATCGATTACAAGGCGGATTTAGGCGATCCGGGCGAGTTTCCGTACACGCGCGGGATTTATCCGACCATGTATCGCGGGCGTCTTTGGACCATGCGGCAGTACGCCGGCTACGCCACCGCCGAAGAGTCGAACGCGCGCTACAAGTATCTCCTGTCCCACGGCACGACGGGACTCTCTGTAGCCTTCGATCTGCCAACACAGATCGGTCTCGACTCAGATGATCCGCTGGCCGTGGGTGAAGTGGGGAAGGTCGGCGTCGCAATCGATTCGCTCGACGATATGGAGCGCTTGTTTGCGGACATACCGCTCGACAAAGTCTCCACGTCGATGACGATCAACGCGACCGCCGCGATACTGCTTTCGCTGTATCTCGCCGTCGCGCGCAAGCAGAGCGTTCCCTTCGACAAGCTCCGCGGCACTCTGCAAAACGACATTTTGAAGGAGTACATCGCGCGCGGCACTTACATCTACCCGCCTGCGCCGTCGCTGCGTCTCGTCACGGACATCTTCGCCTACTGCGCGCGCGAAGTGCCGAACTGGAACACGATCTCGATCAGCGGTTACCACATTCGCGAAGCCGGCTCGACTGCCGTACAGGAAGTCGCGTTCACGCTGGCGGACGGTATCACGTACGTCGAAGCAGCGCTCAACGCCGGTCTGGCAGTCGACCAATTCGCGCCGCGCATTTCGTTCTTCTTTAACGCGCACAACAACCTGCTCGAAGAGATCGCAAAGTATCGCGCCGCCCGGCGGCTGTGGGCGCCCATCATGCGCGATCGTTTCAACGCGAGCGATCCGCGTTCGCTGATGCTGCGGTTTCATACGCAGACCGCGGGTTCGTCGTTGACGGCGCAGCAGCCGGACGTCAACGTCGTGCGCACGACGATCCAGGCGTTGGCGGCAGTGCTCGGCGGTACACAGTCGTTGCACACAAATTCGATGGACGAGGCGCTGGCGTTGCCGACGGAAGACGCCGCGCGAGTCGCGCTGCGAACGCAACAGGTGATTGCGTACGAGTCGGGCGTGACGAACACTGCGGATCCGCTGGCCGGTTCCTACGCGATCGAGGAGCTGACGAACCAGATCGAGCAACAGGCGCAGGAGTATCTCGAGAAGATCGATGCGATGGGCGGGATGTTACGCGCGATCGAGACCGGCTACGTGCAGCGAGAGATTCAGGAGTCGGCGTATCGTTATCAGCGCGCGATTGAGTCGCAGGAAGAGATCGTCGTCGGCGTGAATCGATTCCAGCTCGAGTCGGAACCGTCAGTGCCGTTGTTGCGGATCGATCCGGCTTTGGAACAAGCGCAGGTGGAGCGCGTGAGAGCATTACGGGCGCGACGCGATTCGCAGGCAGTCGAAGTCTCGTTGCAAGAGCTCGAACGAGCAGCCGCGACAGCGGAGAATCTGATGCCGCGAATTCTCGCGTGCGTCGACTCGTACGCGACAGTGGGCGAGATCAGCAACGCGCTCCGTCGCGTGTGGGGCGAATATCGAGAAACATCGGTGGTGTAAATCATGAACAGAAGAACATTCATCCAATCACTAACGGTAACCACGGCAGCGATCGGCATCGGCGGTGTTCCCGCGTTCGCGCGCAAACCTGCGACTCAGTTTTCCATTACGATGGACGACTTTTACTGGCAGGGCGCCGTCAAGCAGACCGCGCAGGAACGCAATGCGTCTATTCTCGACACGTTCAGCAAACACTCGATCAAAGCCGCCGCGTTCGTGGTCGGACGCAACGTCGAGGCGCAGGACGGCAAAGACATCGTCGCAGCGTGGGACAAAGCTGGTCACCTGATCGGCAACCACACCTATTCACATCGAGACTTCAACGCGCCTGAAGCTGACGTGAAGACTTACTCCGACGACATCCTGCGCGCCGAAGCGTTGTTGAAAGACTATTCGCGTTTTCGCAAGTACCTTCGTTTCCCGATGCTCAAAGAAGGCGACACGGCCGAGAAGCGCGATGGCATGCGATCGTTTATGTCGCAGCATGGTTATCGCAACGGTCACGTCAGCATCGACAACTCCGATTGGGCGATCGATCAGCGGCTGACTGCTCGTCTCAAAAAAGATCCGAACGCCGATCTGAAACCGTACCGCGACTTTTACCTCGAACACATGTGGGCGCGCGCCGAGTACTACGATTCGCTGGCGAACCGCGTCGCCGGCCGGCCTGTGAAGCACACGATCCTGGTGCATTTCAATCTGCTGAACGGCCTGTTCCTGAACGACATGATCAGCATGCTCAAAGGAAAAGGTTGGGAACCCATTGACGCCGAGGAAGCCTTCACCGATTCCGTTTTCCTGGCCCAACCGAAAGTGGTCCCGGCCGGCGAGAGCATCATCTGGTCCATCGCAAAAGAGAAGGGAACGATCGCGAAAAATCTGCGCTATCCCGCGGAAGACTCAATGTACGAAAACAAGCGCATGAACGAGCTGGGACTTTAAGGGGTTTGACTGCCAACGCTCTCGAGGAGGTCTCACGATGAAGAAGCAACTGTCGTTACTCGCCTGCCTCGTGTTTGCCTCGACCGCCGCCATGGCCCAGAGCGATTCAAACACCGCTGTCGTGCAAACGAAGCAGGCCGAACTCAGCACGTGGAAGCAATACACAGTCAACGGTGAGCGGTTTTCCGTGAAGTTTCCGACGATGCCTGCGATGACGAGCTACAACACGCTGATCTGGGAACTGCGGAAGACTCGCCGTTCACACGAACTGGGTGTTTATGCCGACGGCGCTGTTTACACTGTTAGTGTTTTAGAGAACATCACGCACCAGTCACTCGGAGACTTCATCCTCGAACAGAATCGTCGTCGCAACCAGTGGGACCTGGCGACGGAAACGCCCGTGACCCTGGGCGACGTCACGGGCAAGCAGTACTCGTCCGCTGACAACACCCAGCGGCGGACGGCACAGTTTTTTGCGACTGAAGGACGCCTCTATCAATTTAGCGTTCACGGCAACCTCGCCGCGGATGAAGCGTTGAAGCAGTTCTTTTCCTCGATCGTGTTTGGCAAAAAAGCAGAGGGTATCGACATCAAAGAGGGTGAGGGTCTGCCTTTTTCAAGTCCGACGTGCGATGAGGTTGTAACGGGAAGGCAGGTCGATACCAAGGTCAAACTGGTCATGAAACCCGAACCTTCT
>DATANW010000368.1:0-28770 GCA_036266055.1 Pyrinomonadaceae bacterium
TGGATTCGCCTGATTTTGCCACAGTGAGTTAGCGAGCGTGAAGGTAGGTGCTTAGTCGGGGATATTCAACGGCACGTAGTCGTATTCGCCGATGCCTTGTAGGACCAGGAAGGTGGCCGATGTTTCGCCGGCGTTTTCGACACGGTGAGGGCGGCGCTCACGCACGGCATACGTTTCACCGGAGTTCAACAGCACCTCCTCTACCGGTTCGCGGAGCAGCAGTCGCACGCGGCCCTCGATGACATAGAACGTGTCGCTAATGCGCGTGTGGCAATGCCACGGAACGAATTGCGACGGCGAGATCTGAAGCTCGGAGATGCGAAAGTTCGAGCGTTCGGCATGGCGCACCCGTCGCTCAACCTCGTACAAGTGGTCCGCATTCGTTATTGCCATCGCTATGTTCCTGCCAAATCTTGCGCTGGATTATCTGCCCTGACAACAGCTCGCTGCATCGCTGTCTTCGAATCCTGCGCGAATTTCTTTTGCATCCGTCGAGCATACGGATAACCCAGCCTCGCCATCGCTCCCGGTTTCGAAAACGCCAGTAGATCGTACCAGACAGTGTCGTCATCATGGTTCCATTCAACCATGAACCGCTCTTCACCTCTTTCGGCATGCTCGGGTAACGTTCCGTACGCGAAGCCGTATTTCTGCTGCGCTCCATGCTCCTCGACAACATACACGATGCGACACGCGTTCATCGACCAAAAGCCAAGATGGTTGACGATCACCGCAACCGTAGCGCCCGTCTCGATCGGCGTGCGCTGCGAGAACAACTGCACCCAGCCAAGGTCAAACATCTTCCAGTGTCGAATAGCTTCGATCGCGGCGTCGAAACACTGAGCGCCTGAACCAAGCTGCACGCGGTTGTGGTCCACCGTGTAATCGAAACCAGCCGACGAATCGCGGGTGATTCCGAGCGGACTGTAAGAGAAGCTCGACTGCTGCTGGGCCGTGATGAAGGCGCGCACTTGCAGGTCAGAAGGCTTGCGCAACAAAAACATGCAGAAGTGGCTGAAGCTCCATCAATGGCAAACTAGGTGGATCGTTGGCGAGAGAATATAGCAGGGAAGTACTGCCGAGCGCAGAGTTCGTCAGGAAAGATTGAGGTGTTCGCTTCGTGCGGTGCGCGTTAGACTTCCACGCACCGCACATTTACTTATGCCGGCGAGAGCTATGGCCGGTTCGAGTTGCCGTTGCTGTTGCGGTTCATGTTGCTGTTGCTGTTTCGCGAACCGCTGCGGTTGCTGTTGCCGCTATTGCCGCGTTCGTTACCGGGCAGTGCTTTGGCCATCTCGAGATGTTGTTGGAGCGTTGGCAGCGTCTTGGCGGCAAACGCTTTTAGGTCCGGGTCGGCGCCCTGGGTGCTCTCCTTTTCGAATTCGGACACGTCTTTGTTGTGATCGCTTAACATCATCTTCGAGTACTCGCGATCAAACTCGGCGCCTGTCATGCCCGACAACTTAGTTACGTGTGCGCGATGTTTTTCGTCGAGCTCGGTCGGCAACGTGACGCCCTTGCTCGTAGCGATAGACATAAGCTCAGTGTTTGCTTGCCCGTGGTCGTCGACCATCTTCTGGCCGAACTGTTTCACCGCCTCACTCGTGCCCTTTTGTGCTGCGACGCGACCGAGTTCAACTTCCAGCATGCCGCCCTCGGCTGCGTCCATCAGGAAATTTCGATCCTGAGAAGTCATCGTCGCCATGCCGGTTTGTTCGCCTTTTGCGCCGGTATTTCCCGAGTTGCGATTGGCGGACCTGTTTGCGTTGCGATTTTGCGAGCCGGTGTTGCTGTTGCTATTTTGGTTTGAGTTCTGATCCCGGGTAGCTATCCCGCCTTTGACAGCGATAGCCACGAGCCCGCACGCAAGTAGCACAGCCAGGGCCCATATGTGTGCATACTTGATTAACTGGTGGTTATTCATCAATACCTCCTTGATCGAGGCGGAAACTACCCGCCCACTATGCGCTGCTTAGACACAGATACACGGATTGAAAGGGGAGACGTAGGCCGAGGCTAACAGCGAACGGGTGACTTATCGGTTCGGTTGCGTACGTTCGAAATTTCGTTACTTGATCAGATTAATTTCGTAACGAAGGTGGCGTGACTACGCTTTCCGGATCATTCCGAACAGCTTCATCGTGGTGTTCCAATTGCGGACCGTGATGTGCTTGTATGACTGCCGTTGAACGAGTTTGTTTAGAGTGCTCTGATCGGCTTTGCTGATGAGGCGCCGAAAATAGATCGCGTGATCGCCGGCATGAGCGGTATCGACGCCGGGCGCCGCCTTGACGTCGGCAAATACTTCGCTGGTAGTGAAAGGCTCTCTCACAAACAACACGTCGTAGCGATAAAGGACGGCGTCTGTGCCGAACCCTTTTGGCGCCTGCGCGACTACTCGTTCCATCTCGCTGCCCGATACCACCACGACGCGCGATTCATAGCTGAAAGCATCGCTCAACGCTTTTTCAATTATTTTCGTGAGTTTTGCTTTGTTCGCTTGCTTTGAGGAGAACACAACGTTGCCGCTTTGGATGTAGGTCTCGACGTCGGTGAAGCCCATGTTGGCAAAGCTGCTACGCAGATCGAGCATCTTGATCAGATTGTTTCCACCGACATTGATTCCGCGCAACAGCGCCACGTAACGGTTTTCGCTCATCGCTCAGTAACTCCCGTGGGTGCGAGGTTCGATCACGTGTGCGTGATCATCAAAACATATCCGTCCGGATCGACTACCTTGAACTCGCCGCGTGGTGCGTAGAACGGCGTCGATATCTCACCGGGATTAAGCCCGGCTTCGGTGAGGGATGCATGCGCCTCGCGCACGTCATCGGTGTAGAGGTAGAAGAGAATTCGCTGCTGGTCAGGAACGATCGGTTCGTCCGCCCAGGCCAGCATCAACTGCGCGTCTCCGGACTGCAACCACGCCCACGTCGGCTTCGTCGCTCCCTCCTGCGTGAACGTATTCCCCACCTCAAACCCGAGATGTTTATAGAACTCTATCGACCCCTCCACCTCCGCCACGAACACCATCGGGACAAGTCGTCGCATCTGCGTAGCCATAACAGACGTCGTTATATCAAATCCATGCCTCCTTTAAACTTTCATTTGTCGTTCGCACCAAACCCCCGTTATCATCCCGATGAACGGAGGGGAGATGGGTACAGCCAAAGAGCACATCGCCGAAATCGTAAAGCACCTGCCGGACGACAGCTCTTACGATGACATTATCCGCGAACTTGCCTTTGACCTCATGGTGCAACGCGGTCTGAAAGACTCCGACGAGCAACGCACAATTTCCAGTGAAGAAATGGAACGCCGGATAAGAAGTTGGTCGAAATAGCCTGGACGCGTGAGTCGGAAGCCTGGCTCCGAGAAATCTACAATTACATCGCAGCCGATGTCATAAAGCCGAATGGCAACATAGACATTCTCGGCGTCTTTCATGGTGCATTGGATATTGATCGATATTCTATTTAAGCATCTTCGCGATCTTACTTGCCGATGATCTTTAGCAGGACACGTTTCCTTCGTCCGCCATCGAACTCGCCATAGAAGATCTGCTCCCACGGGCCGAAATCCAGTCGGCTCTGGGTGATTGCGACCACGACCTCTCGGCCCATTACCTGTCGTTTGATGTGAGCGTCGGCGTTGTCTTCACCGGTCTTGTTGTGGTGATAGGCGCTGACGGGTTCATGCGGGGCGAGTTGTTCGAGCCATCTCTCATAATCCTTATGCAATCCGCTTTCGTCGTCATTAATGAAAACTGACGCCGTAATGTGCATCGCATTCACCAGGATTAAGCCCTCTACAACACCACTCTCCCTGAGACACTCTTCAACCTGTGGAGTGATGTTGATGAACGCTCTTCTCCCCGGCACGTTAAACCACAATTCCTTCCGATAACTTTTCATGTCCTTAACCGGATTCCGTGCTCTCGGTTACCTAGTGGCAAGCCTTAGATACGTTCGATGTTTCCCAAAATGGCTTCATTGATCCTTGAAATTACTTGTGGCCTCGGCCTCCAACGAAAGGCCGGCTTTGCTACAGGGCGCCACCAACATGACAGCAAGCGTACCTGCCAACATCGACGAAGTCTATGCGCTCATTCGCCAGAAGGCGCTCAGTCTGAATTGAAGATACTTCGATTTGACGAACTATCCTGCCTTTCTATAATCGTCGCCCATGAGCGACGACGTTTTCGAAGTCCAGCGACTGTATCCACAGATCTATCTGGCTTGCCACAAGGACCATGTGCGGGCAGCCTCAACGAAGTGGCGCATCTCGTCGCAGGACGCGTCCATTCTGGTCCATCTGGATCGAGAATTCGGAATGAGTCCACGAGCACTGGCGGCGCATCTCGGGGTCGTGCCGTCGACGCTCTCCGCCGCTCTGTCCCGTCTCTCGGAGTTGGGCTACCTGACAAATGAACCGGGAAAAACAGACCGGCGCAAACGCGAGATCCGTCTGACTGCGCGCGGAGCAGAAGCGATTGCTTCCACGTCCGTCCTCGATGCTGAACGCGTGCGCGCCCTCCTCACCCGACTCAAGCCCGATGAAAGAAAAGCCGCCGTGCGCGGACTCGCATTGCTCGCGGAAGGCGCGCGTCGATTAAAGGAGTAAACATGAAGCTTCTCATCTACATCGTCGTTGCGATCGTTGGGGGACTCATCTTGCTCGTTGGCATAATGGCCCTCATCGGTTCAACGCTGCCGAAGACGCACGACGTTTCGCGCTCGATCTTCCTGCACCAGTCGCCAAACGACGTCTACGCGGTGATCCGCGACTTTGCCTCAACCCCAAAATGGCGAGCCGACGTGAAACAGGTTGACGTCGACTCGACGCAAGGTGGTCCGGTGTACTTCCGCGAAGTGGCGAAGCACGGGACAGTCAACTACGAATTGACCGAAGACATTCCTGCGCAACGGATGGTCACGAGGATCCGCGACACCGATCTGGGCTATTCCGGCCAATGGACGTACACGTTGGCTTCCGAGAACGGAGGCACGCGCGTGACGATCACAGAAGACGGCGAAGTCTCGAACGTTCTCTTTCGCTTCATGTCCCGCTACGTCTTTGGAATGGCCTCGACGATCGACACGTATCTCCGATCCCTCGCAAAACACTTTGGCGAAGACGTAACGCCGCAATAATTCATAAAAAATACCAAATCACTGGTATTCCCGCCGTTTTTTACGAGCTATAAGCTTGTGCGTAAAACTGGAAACTGTTGAGCCAGGTAAGGAGGCAGTATGAAGAGCAAAGGGAGCTCATGGGCGATCGTTATCGTCTGTGCAATGGTTTTGGCGGTGGGTGTGAAAGCACAAACAATGCGTGGCAAGGACGTGAAAGAGGGCGCGAGCCAGGCGGAAAAATCCGCGAAGGTGCTGAACGAAATCATGAGTACGCCCGACAAAGGCATACCGCGTGACTTGTTGGAAAAAGCAGAGTGCGTGCTTGTTTTTCCGAAAGTGGTGAAAGGCGGGTTCATCCTCGGCGCACAGGGCGGTCGAGGCGCGGCGAGTTGCCGCACTAAATCGGGCTGGTCGGCGCCTGCTTATTTCGAGATCAAAGGCGGCAGCGTCGGATTGCAGATCGGCGGCGAGGCCACCGATTTTGTTTTGCTGTTCATGAATGAGAGCGGGATGAAGAGCCTGCTTTCCGACAAATTTGAACTCGGCGGCGAGGCCTCGATTGCCGCTGGACCGGTTGGCCGGACGAGCAGTGCTTCCACCGACGCAAAAATGGACGCGCAGATACTGTCGTATTCACGCAGCAAGGGACTGTTTGGCGGTGTGTCACTCAAGGGGAATGTCATCTCGCCAGACAAGAGCGATATGGAAGGGACCTATGGCAAGGGAGTGAAAGCAGAGACTGTGCTCGTCATGGACAAGGCTCGCGCGCCGCAGGAAGTTCAGGTATTTCCGAACGCGCTTACACAGTATTCGTCTCGCGCTTCGAACTGAGTCCGCGTCGTGATGATGCGCGCTCTGCGTCGCTAGCGGACGATCGCTTCCTGTTTTTGCCGATCTGCTTCAGCCCAGTCTTTCGCCGAGACGAACGACTGGCTGTCGTAGATCAGCAAGATCATGCCGACGGGCAGACGTTTGCTGATCTCGGCCGCCGCGGACATCGGAATGCGAACGCAACCGTGACTCTGTGGCGAACGAGGGACGGATGGATTGCCGTGGATGGCGAGTCCGTCGCTGAAGTAGTTTGGGTAGTAAAGCAGACCGAGTGGTGATTTTCTCCAGCCGGCGATCTTGGCGTAGATCCTGAAGCGACCGCGTGGCGTGTACGCCAGACCGCGGAGACCTTTTTCGTTGTACTGCTTGTTGCTGCCCGTCGAGACAGGAAGCATCCTGGCAACTGCTCCATCGCTATCGATCAGCAACAGCATCTGGCGGTCCAGGTCTACCTCGACATGTGCGTAACCGGGATCGCGTGGTTGCGGCGGCTCGGCGCTCATGATCGCGTCGACCTCGCTGCGTGTTAGTCGGCCCGTAACACTTCGTCCTTCCCACTTCTGAAACAAGACGAGAGCGTCGCGCGTGGCTTCGTCGACAACGCCATCCGCCGGGCCAGCCTTGTAACCCATCTCTGATAGACGTCGTTCTGCTTGCTTCAGCTCCGTGCGCGACGGTGGACGCTTTACCACACGTTTACGTTGCGACCTCGCTGATGAGTCGAACGGAACCACCAGAAGCAGACCGAGCGCCAACAGAAAAACTATAGCGACCTTACGCAAATCACAGCACATGCTACACACGACAACCTCCCTCAAATGCTGGAGGCAGATAAGTTTCAATCGGGGGATTCCGTCGTCGGGGCGGGCGGATTGCTGGTAATAACGATACGCTGGCCTACTGGAGCAGGTCAACGATTTACTGAGGCCTCGCAATTGCAAAATATTTGCAATCACAAAACTCGGCCCAATTTTCTCTATAATGGGTGACTTGTTAGCGACCGCGCATCGATGACCAAACGAATCGTTCTCATACTTTTACTCTTTGCGGCCGTGGGCGTGGGAGTGTGGGTCGGACTCCGCTTTGCTCGGCCCAGATGGGCGGGCGAACAACCTCAGGAGTCGCGGATACTTGCCGAGGCGAGCACTGATACCTGGGACCAGGCCGTCGAGAAAGTCAAAGCGGATCGCGGCGAGCCGGCGGGCGTTAACGCGCGCGTCGAAACCCCGCCGGAGCTGAAACATTACGAGGAGCGCCATTGGTTTTTGGCGACGCAGGTCGCAGAGGTGACGAGAACCGGCGTTCATACTTGCCAGGACTACATGGACCTCGCCGCGATGATCGAACGCGGTGAGATGGTGACCGTGCCGGCATTCACCGACACGTACATCCTCTTCGGTATCGGCCAGCGGGCAGATGACGATGCGTTTTCGCGCTACACAGACGATCGGAGTATCGAGATATACGACGAAGCGCAACTCAACGCCGCTTACAAAGAACTCGCCGATAAGCGAACAACGCTTCAGGCTGACATCGCGTCGCTGAAGAGCCAGGCAACGAAGCTGACGAAACGCGAACGCAGTAAACAGGGCGAACTCCAAAAACAGATCACTGCCGACCAGGCAGAGTTGAACTCCACAGATAAAGACAAAGCAGAGCTCGACGAGATCTACGGCAATGCGGAGACACGTCAGCGGATGTTCCACGATTACGAGGCCTTACAATCGCTGGCGAAGCATTTCGCGGGACGATCGTTCGATCTGAACAAGTCGTCCGATCGGCAGGCATTGAAGATGACCATGCTGAGTTCGGTGCGTCCCCAGGCGTTGAAGGTGATGGAAGAAGTGGCGGCGGCGTATCACGCCCAGTTTGGCCGCCGGTTGCCTGTGAGTTCGCTGGTACGTCCCGAGCAGTATCAACGTGCGTTACGCCGAGTGAACCGGAACGCGGTGCTGATCGACACGCCGCCGCATTCGACAGGTCTCGCATTCGACATCGATTTTCGTTACATGAGCGCCGCGGAACAGTCGTTTGTGATGGACAAGCTCGCAGAGTTGAAGCGAAACGGTCGTATTGAAGTGATCCGTGAACGAAATGCGAACTATCACGTGTTTGCATTCCTGAACGGCACACGTCCGAGCGACGATCTGATCACGGCTTCGCTCGAAGAAGCGCGCGGACCGGAGCAACAAACACATCATGCGTCGGCTAAACCGAACAGCGCAACGCCGAAGAAAGCCGCAAAAAAGACGACAAAATCCGGTCGTGGCAAGGCAACCACGCGGCACAAGCGCAGAAGACGCTGATTGTCAGGAAAAACGGTCGAACCGTCATGCGCATTCGTGCATCGCATAAGTCGACCCAATCATGAAAAACGGCAAAGTACATCTCCGTGTAATTATCATTGCGCTTGCGGCCGGGGCGAGTGCTGTCGGTTTCGTACCCCGCGGCAGTGATGGGCAGTCGCAAACGAAGAAAGGCAGCGCACCGGCAAAACCAGTCGTGTTAACGAGCGCAACAACGACGAAAGCAGCATCCTCGACTTCTGCGGCGGCGGCACAAAACCAGGTGCTGCGCGACGAGCTGAGTTGGACCTTCGGCGGAAAACAACAACGCGGCTGGTACCTTTACGACGAGCTGCTCGCAAAGACGCTCGACACGAATCATGCTCCGATCACGAACGACTTTGCTGAAGCAGTCACGAAATGGCAAAAGAAAAGGGGCCTGGGTAGCAGCGGTATCCTCGATGAGAATTCATGGATGGCCATGGTGTCGCAGTGGCAAGGCAACAGGCTCAAAAACCGCACGGGCGCAACACCCGATCAGCTAGTCACCGCGTCGCCGTCCGACTGCTACGATCCTTCACGAGCAGTTGAGTTGCGCCAGGTCGAGCGCGCTACGTACGACGCTTACCGAAAGATGCTGGCCGCAGCGATCGTTGATCTAAAACTCGCGCACACCCCTTCGGGAGAACTCGCGCCCACGGAGAAGTACCTCAAAATCATCTCCGCGTTTCGCTCACGTGAATATCAGGACGAATTACGTCGCAAGTCACCGAATTCAGGCAGTGCCGGACTCGCCGTCAACAGCCCACACTTCACCGGTCGCGCTTTGGACCTTTATGTCGGCGGCGATCCCGTCGACACGAAAGACGCAAACCGCGCCATCCAGGTCAACACACCGGCCTACAAATGGCTCGTGCGTAACGCTGACAAATTCGGATTTCGCCCGTACTTCTACGAGCCGTGGCATTGGGAATACGTGAAGTAGCTTATTGCGATTTCTGCGGCAGTGCTTGGTCGATCGCGTCTCTTAATCTGTCGGCGCTGCGTCCGGGTGCATAGCCGCTCCATTGCTTGACGACGCGGCCGTCGCTGCCGATCACGATCGTTTGTGGAATCGAGTTGCGTCCGTTCATCAGTGCGCGCGCCATTTCGCGGTCGGCCCAACCGAGACGGAAATTGAAAGTGACCTGACGCAGAAACTTCTTCACGGCGTCGGTATCTTCATCCGGATCTTCAGCCGTCAACGCGACGAACTCCACTTCCTGACCTTCGTAACTCTTGCGCACCTTTTCATAGTCCGGCACTTCGCGGCGGCATGGTCCACACCATGAGGCCCACAGATTGATGACGACGACCTTGCCGTGGAAATCGGCGAGCCGGAAGTCGCCTTTATCGATCCCTTTGATTTTCCGTTCGAGCAAACGCTCAGGCAAAAACATCAGCGGCGCCGGCGGCGCAGTGGTTTTCGGGACCGGTTCGGGATTAGTCGGCGGTTGGACCGGAGCAGTGTAAGTCGGTTGTGGATTAGTGATTCGTCTCCCCGACTGCGGGAAAGCGACAGTCGCTGCGGCGAGAACCAGCAGGGGCAACAGAATTATTCTTCTCATAGCACGCTAAGGTTTGATTCTGATGGTCCCGGCGTTACTGACTTGTGCGTGAGACTTTATCCGGATCGTACAAGTCCCCGGGGCAAGGGTATCAGGCAGACGGAAGCTTACCTGAATAAAGTCCGAGTTGGCTACCGCACGCACATCTTCAGCGGGCACATCGTAGTTTTGACTGTTGCTGCCAACCAGGTTTACGACGACGACCGAAGCTGGTTCGCCTGGCACCTGCTGCAAGTTCATGACGAAAACGACGAGGCGCGTATTCTTGTCCGGGCCAAGGTTGAGCAGGTTGTTGACGCCGATGACCGGGAACGGATCTCGGACCATCGTCAACAGGTCGAGCGCGGTGGCCTGGTCCACCGCAGGGCCGCTTTGATCGAGCAGAAGTTGAAGCGGGAGCGGCGCGGCGACGGTGTACGTCGCACTCTTGACCGGACTCGCCGAGAAGCCCGATCTAAACGCACGAGCTTTTAATGTCAGCGAGCTGTTCACCGCGACAGTGCCTCCGTGGGCGACGATGGGATCGCTTTCAGTCGGATCAGATCCGTTGATCGTGTAGTGAATAACGCTGCCGGGAGTTCCACAAGCAACCTGCACTTGAGACGCCGGAATGGTTCCCGCCGCGATGCTGAATATTGGCTGCGCAACTGTCAGGTTCTCGACTACAAACGTCGGTACAAGATTCTGACCACCGCTTGCCCCGAGACCGAGTTCGCCGTCGGGATTCCCGCCCCAGGAACGGATCGTGCGGCCGGCAGTTGCATCGTCAATCAAAGCCAATGCCGCATGGTTGCCCGCGACTGCGGCGACGACACCGCTGATTCCCGGAACAGTAATCGGCGTCGGATGCGGCGATACGTCCTGACCTCCGAGACCGAGTTGTCCATCGTCATTGCGACCAAAAGCCTTCAGCGTCCCGGATTGTTCGGTGACGAGCACAACCGAAGTGCCATTTGAAATGTACTTCGCCAGCAGTCCCGTAATCTGCGTTGGAGCGGGATATGGACCATCATCCGGAAGGCCGCGACCGAGCTGACCCTTGAAGTTATTGCCAAACGATACGACGCTACCGTCCGCCCTGATCACGACGGTCGAGATGACGCCGGTTGATGCCGCGATCATTCCCTTCAGGAGCGGCAACTCGAGAGGCGACATTACGTTTGGAGTGCCTGACGTGCCGTTACCTAGCGTGCCGCTGAACGTCGTGCCCCAGCCGTAAACCGTACCGTCAGCTTTCACTGCATAGGACACACGGCCGCGATTGTAGATAGAGACGATGCCTGTGAGCCCCGGCACCTGCACCGGAGTTACGTGGTTCTCGAAGTCTGCCGTGCCGAGGCCCAATTCTCCAGTGCCATTTATGCCCCACGCCCAAACAGTGCCGTCTGACTTTAGCGCCAACGTATGATTGTTGCCGGCAGCAATCGCTGTGACGGCAGTTAGTCCTACGACCTTCATCGGACGGTTTGCCGTTAGAGGCGTTGGAGTTCCGATTCCCAGTCGACCGAATTCATTGTTACCCCAGGCCCAAACTGTGCCGTCGCTCTTCAGTGCGACAGCGAAGTCGTGTCCGGCGCTGATATCGATCACGGACATGAGATCGTCAACCTGCACCGGGGTCGGTTGATTCACATTCGTTCCGTTGCCGAGCTGTCCGTAGAAATTGTGACCCCATCCCCACACCGTGCCGCGGCGAAGTGCGAGCACGTAATGCCCCTCGGAGCTCATCGAAATCTTTTGCGCGTCGGTAAACGGGACCAGATCGACCACGTGCACAGAAGCCGCGCGCCCGTTGTTAGCGAGGTTCGGATCCGACATCGCACTGGAGACGCTTGCAGTCGCGTTGAGCGTAGCTCCCGCGGCGGCGTTCACTTTCGCCGTCACAGAGAAACTGAAGGCCTGGTTCACGAAGAGAGTGTCGAAAGTGACTTGCGCCTTGCCACCATCGCTAACGCCGGGCGCAGTGCAACCCGGAATGCAATTAACAAAGCTGGTCCCGGACGGAAGCGTGATCTCCATGTGCCAAAAGTCTGCGGGTCCTGGGCCAAGATTGCGGCCGTTCATCGTGAAGGTCACGAACTGCGTCGTCGCCACCGGATCGGGTGTGGCTACAAACGAGTCGATCGCCATGTCTGCCGGCGGCGTTGGTGTGGGTGACGGGGAAGGCGACGGGGTCGGAGTCGGCGACGGAGTAGGTGTTGGCGTCGGCGTAGTGCCGGTCGAACTCCAGTTGAGCGTGATGTTGCCAAACTCACTGTTCCACCCGTCGATAACGATCCGGTACGTCTGTCCGGCGGTAACGTTGAATTGAACGCGGCTCACTCTATCTACGCCGGCGACGATGTCGTCATTCAACGCTATGGTGCCGAGTACTGTGATGAAGGAGCCGGCGTACACGGAGAGCGTTGTGTCGAAGTTACTGCCGATCGTGTCGATCGTCGCCTGACCATCGACTGGTGAGGTCCATGTGTACCAGACAGACTTGTCGCCCATGTAACCGACATGCGCCGGTTCGCCAGTCTCGCGAGTGGCATTCACGTTCGTGCCGGTAAGAGAGCCGGAGCCGGTAGTCAGTACGATCGGATTAGCGAAGTTGTCATTGGGCGGACGCACCAACGGCGGTCCACCCAACGAATATCCAATCAGGTCGAGTACCAGCATGTCGTTCTCGCTGATCGTGCGGCGTAATCCCCGACCCAGTGTCGGATCCATGATGCCGATGTACTGCCGCGTCGAGATCAGCGCGTCGTCACGCCAGTGACTGGACTGCCGTCCATCGCCGTCGTTGGGACCTGGGTTTGGACCACCAGTCGAGAGATCCAATTCGAAAGTCGCGTAGGTCGTGAGCTGGTTACCCCAGAACCGTTGATCTCCGCCAATTGATAACTCGCGTGGCGCGGTGCCAAAGGTCGCGAGACTGGCCCGCGCGGGTTTGAAGCGATAGACGTCCCAAACGCTCACGGCGGATGGGTCACCGCGTCCGGCGTTTGAAGTAAAGCCGAGGGCGTGACCGATCTCGTGCGTCGCGACCGAGTCGAAGTCAGTCTGATCGGAAGCGATGCCGTTTTCCGGATCGAAATCAAAGTTGAAAGCAGAGTTGAAGCCAATGCCCGCGTCGGCTTGTCCCAGCGCCAGTGCATCCGGGTTGACGATGTCGGGAATCAGCCCGAGGGCGCGCGCGTTGGCCGCAGTTGCGCGCGCGTTGGTAGCGGTGCTCGCGACGTCGTTAATTTCAACCGGCAATTGAGTCGGGGGCAGGGCATTGTAGAGCTGCGTCTCGTTATTGTTTGACGCGCCGCTCAGCAAATGTTGGCGCAGATCGGAGAACGGGCCGACGTTTGAGTTGGAACTGGTCGCACCGAGAATGCCCGGATTCGGATACGGAGTGCCGAAGAACGTCGTTCCGAAATCGACGTCGATAACGACCGTAATCGGCGTGGCGATAATCGCCTCCCACCGATTAGCGGCAACGATGAAAGCGTTCTTCGCTGCCGGTGAATTTTCCAGTTGAGTAGTGCCGTGCAGAACGATCCGCAGTCCGGCCGACGGCAAAAGGTTCAGACCCGTGTCGAACTCGCTCATCGCGTTGGCGCCGTCTCGTTCGCGCGGCGCGCCCGGATAGATCACGCGTGCGGGGCCGCCGGAGCGACCGGAATTGATCTGATCGCGCTCGGCTTTTGTTGCCGGACGACAGGTCGTCTCACCGCGTTCGTTTTGATAGAGGATGAAAACGTCTTCGCCGGGCGAGAGGCTCCAGTTCGAAGTCTTAGGAGTTGTCGTTTGGACCTTGAGCTGGGCCGCGGAACGTTGTGGCGAAAAGAGGGCCCAGCATAGCCCCGCCAACACTGCGAATGCGACGGCTCTGAAGGCAAAGCGTGGGGGAAAAATGAACCTCAGCATCAGGCTCTACCGCGATTGTTTAAGAGTTTTGAGAACTAAGCAGCCGGCTTGTACCAGGATCCGTGTTATGTTCGGCGCAAAAACGGTAACACGGATTCAAAACGGAAGAAAGGCCCATCAATCAACAGTGAAACAATTCGTCTCGCTCGCGCTGCTCTGCCTGGCCTGTGTCTACACGACGCACGCCCAGACCGGGTTCCAAAATCAATCATCAACCGCCGTGCCAGTCATCGACGCGCATACGCATACTGACTTTTCCGGTGGTCCGGAACTAACCAGCGGCATCGCCAAAACGGAAGCGCAGTACTTCAAAGAGTGGCACGAGGCGGGTGTTGTCGGGGCCGTGGCCCACACGAGCCCAATCGGCGCGAACTTTCACGACTTGAAGAACCGTAACGTGGTCTACTGCGCCGGTGTTGGCCTCACGATCGACGCCGCCGCCATCGAAAACGGACTGAAGTCAGGCAAGTACGGCTGCATTAAGATCTATCTGGGGTACGTTCATCGCTGCGCTTACGACCCGGCATACAACGCGATCTATCGCATGGCGGAGAAGTACGACGTCCCCGTCGTCTTTCATACGGGCGATACTTACTCCGCGCGCGCCAAAGTGAAGTATGCCGACCCGTTGACGATTGACGATGTCGCAGTGGACCACCCGCGCGTCAAGTTCGTGATCGCCCACTGCGGCAACCCGTGGATCGAGTCTGCCGCTGAAGTTACGTACAAGAACGCCAACGTCTACATGGAATGCTCCGCGATGTTGATTGGCAATCTCGATCAAATGCCGCCGGAGAAGGTGGAAACTTACGTCACCAAGCCGATCGCCTGGATCTTTGGCTATCTTGAAGATCCGCGGAAGCTGATGTTTGGCACTGACTGGCCGTTGACGTCGATGAAACCGTATCTGGAGGCCTACAAGAAGGCCATTCCGCAGGCACATTGGCAGGCGGTCTTTCACGACAACGCCGTCCGGGTGTTCAAGTTTCCCGGTTGGAAAGAGCTGAAGTGAACCCCGATTGGGCAATCGCATTAGCGGTAAGAGATCGCTGAATTGCTATCAATCCCGAACGTCAATATGCCAGTTAAGAGTGCTGACCAAATGTTGTTTGTGGTCACATGCAACGTGCATTGCAAGACGATTGACAATTGATCAAGTGAGGAGTAACTTGTCGGGCAAGCTCCCTTTTACCGGTAAAGCCGGGAGGAATAATGAATGATGGTCTTGAACGCCGAACGCAAGACTCTGACACCTCATGTGGTGCTGGACCATCGGTATTCGGTGTGAGATCAAACCAAAATTGAAACTAAAAGCCCCTCGGTTATGCTAGGTAACCGAGGGGCTTCGTTGACAACAGATCCTCCGCTGCGTTTCCGTCGGCCGAGGATGCGTCGCCAGACTGCCCGCATTCTAAACCGAAACACAGCGGAGGCACAACCTTTACACCCCTAAAGGAGGACGTGTCTCTTCTTGGAACCCGCCCCTGTTTGTCAGCCTGTTAAGACAGGCCTTGTGTGTTCACCATGGCCCAACCTGCCAACGATTTTCGGTGAACCTCCGCTCGTCCAATCGCTGCACACATTGATCATTAGTGTGTCTGCGGAGCTGCTTCTGCCTCCCATCCAGAACGCAGCCCGAGCATGGGTGCGGACATCCGGGATTTTTTACTGTTGATTGGTGCCCAGCCTTTCCAAAACGAACAAGCTAACAAATCAAATTTAGTCCCACTCACCTTAAACAGTTGCGTTCGTCGAAACGACGTTCGCATGCGGAACTATTTTGAAACTAGGGGGTTATTGTCCGATGAATCCTGTTATTGCCGAGGCACCGAAATGGTATGCGTTGCAGACTCACTCGCTTCAGGAAGAGCGAGCTGCCGAAAACCTTAACGCGTGGGGCGTCGAGACCTTCGCCCCGAAATACAAAGAGCGACGTTCCAATCAGTACACGGGACGTGCCGTTTATTTCTCGCGATCTTTGTTTCCCCGATACATGTTTGCGCGCTTCGATGCGGGCCGCCTGTTGCGCAAGGTTTGGTTCACTCGGGGAGTTTCTCGAGTGGTCGGGTTTGGCGATGGGCCAACGCCGGTTGAAGACGAGATCATCGACTTGATCAAGTCACGCGTCGGAAAAGACGGGTTCGTTGAATTCAACGAAGAACTGAAACGTGGTGACAAGGTTGTGATCCGTGACGGTCCGCTGGCAAACCTGGTCGGCATTTTCGAACGCGACGTTGAAGACGGCGATCGAGTGCTTATGCTGCTCACGGCCATCAGTTACCAGGGGCACGTGACAGTCGAGAGAGAGCTGCTGAAGAAGATCAGTTGAGCAGCCATCGGATTTCGTTACAATGTGCGCGAAATTCGTGTTCTTGGACACGAATCTGAATCCGATGCCGGTCGCAATCACAATCACGAACCTGAGCGAGCCGCAAGCGGTTTGGCGAACTCTCCACGGGAAACAAACAGCGCATGGCAATCGCGCGGGCTCTGCTGAACGCAGCCGCGCGAAGAACATCAGGTTCTGTTCCAGCGTCAGCCACCAGTAGAAACTGCGTTCTTCGGCCGCTGCCAGTCCAATCAACCGGCGCAGCTCTGCTGAACGATCCGCCGATACCGTTGCTCGACGAGCCGACGCGTTCACTCGATCCGCTCGCCGCTGCCGCTGCACGCATGCGTTCGTTCATCGGCTCACTCGCGTCGGGAGACCCGCCGGTCACGATCCTGCTCACGTCGCACAACCTGAACGAGATCGAGCAGCTATGCCAGCGCATCACGATCATCAGTCATGGTCGCATACGTGAGCTCGACACTCCCGATCGTATTCGCACACTTCACAAAGCCCGCGAACGAGTGCGGTTCGTGCTTGAAGGAATTTCTCTCGAGCACGCCGTAAATGTATTGGCGCCGGCATTGGCGGACGTCGAAGTGGCAAAGGATGGTTCGCGCACGGTAGTGACTTTCTCACGCGAAGTCGGCGACGATCGACTCGATCGGGGGTTGCGCGCGATTCTGGCGAACGGTACGCGCGTCGTCTCTTGTGAAACAGAACGAGCGTCATTGCTCGAAGTGCTGGAAGCGTACGAACGCGAGGAGAAGCTCAAGAACAACGGGGAACTATGACACGGATTCTTGCCTTGTTCGATCGGATGTGGGCTTTCGTGGTTCGCGACTTCCAATTGGCGATTAGTTATCTGCTCGCGTTCTTGATTCTCATTCTCACGACGATGGTGTTCGCTTCGTTAGGAATTCTGTCGGCGAGTTTTGCGATGGTGTTCAAGAAGGCCGATCCGGTGGCCATACTGCTGGGCACGGGGACGGCCGTGTTCTCAGGCGTTTTCTTTCCGCCGCAGTTGCTGCCCGCGACGATGCAGAAGATTTCGAAAATCTTGCCCGCCACGTATGGTCTGACTGCAATTCGCGGCGTGCTGATTGACAACCATGGACTGCACGAAGCGCGCGGTCCAATTATCACGCTCTTTATTTTCCTCGCTGTGCTTCTGCCCCTGTCTCTTTGGATCTTCTCCCGCGCGGTCCGCCGAGCGAAACGCGAAGGTAGCTTGATCCAATATTAGCCATTCACGAATTGTTTGAGTGTCAGCGCGTTCCTGACTGCCGCGCCTTCGGGATCGTTGTTGAAGTAGGCATAGATGGAAGTGAGCCTGCGACGGTGTTGCTTGATCCAATCAGCCCAGGCGCGCAGGTCGCGGTCGGAATACGACCCCCAATACTTCGCGCTCGTTGGGCCGTGAAAGCGGAGGTAAGTGAAGTCGGCAGTGATCTCTCGCGGAATCTTCATATCGGCGAAGTCGTGGATACAGAACGCAACGTTGTGCTGTCGCAACACGTCAAAGACCTCGGGAATCAGCCATGTTTCGTCGCGAACTTCGACCGCATACTGATGTTCGCCCGGCAACGTGCGTAGGAATTCGTCGAGTCGTTCGACGTTTACTTTCCAGCGTGGCGGAAGTTGAAAGAGAATCGGACCAAGCTTTTGGTGTAATCGATCGGCGACGAGAAAGAACTTCGCCGACGAGCTTTGCGGATCCTTCAGCTTCTTCATGTGGGTGATGAAGCGGCTCGCTTTGACTGCGTAGCAGAAGTTTCGCGGTGACGATTCGCGCCAGTTGTCGAAAGTTGTTGCAGAGGGCAGTTGATAGAAACTGTTGTTGATCTCGACCGTGTCGAAGTGGCGAGCGTAGATCTGAAACATTTCCGACGGGCGCGTTCCCGCTGGATAAAAGACGCCGAGCCAATGCTTGTAGTGCCAACCAGACGTGCCGATGCGAACCTTGTGAGCCACTGCTCGAGTTTATGCGATACCAGGCATCCGCTAACATGAGAGCAAGGTCGTTATGCGTCACTTGATGTTAAAAATCGCTTTCGCCGCAGTCGCAATCCTGTTGCAAACGTTAACCGGCGTCGCTTGTACGTGTGCTCCTACTGTTTCCGTTCTTGACGAATACGAGCGCGCGCAGTTGGTGGTGATTGCACGCGTGACATCCGTGCAAAAAAAAGAGCAGAACCAAAAAGAGACCTACGGCGACGACGTGAGGTCCCAGTTGGTCGTCGAGAAGGTCTACAAGGGAGATATTCAAGCTGGACAGGCGCTCGTGTTCGCACAAGGCAGCGGGACGGACTGCACCTGGAGCTTTTGGGACGACCTGGTTGGCGAAAGGGTGCTTCTATATCTGCAAACGCCTCGGGCCGGATCCGACTGGCGAGTCTCGTCGTGTGGAAGATCGACTGCGGTGAAGAACGCGACCGAGGATCTGCTTTACCTCGACAAGATGGACCAGCGGCGCGGCAAAACGCGAGTGTCCGGGCGTTACGTGAAAGGGTTCTATAGCGGGGAACTCACCATCGCCGGCAAGAAGATTCGCATCGTTGGCGAGAGCCAAACTTACGAGACCACGACCGACGAGCACGGCGTCTTCGAGATCTACGATCTTCCGCCCGGCGATTACCGGCTCGAACCTGAATTACAAGCGGGCTTGATCGTCGATCGCGATTGGTTGTGGACTTCGAACGACGCTATCCGAGAGAAGTCGACGGACACGTCGGTGGCATTCACACTCAAACCACACAAGCACGTGAGCTTTCAACTCGCCTTCAAGCCAAAAGGACAGAAATGGGGCACCAGCCGTCCTAACTAAGACCTTAGGCTTTGCACAAAAAGTACTTGCCGGACCGTTGCGGCTTCGCCGCCTGATGTGCGGCGAGGGCTTCGCCCTTGGTGCGGGCTTTGCCCAAGGTTTTCGGTCGTGGGCCAAACGAGGGGCGCAGCTCCACGAAAGAAAGAGCTTTCGGCGCGGCATAGCCGCGCCGCACATCGGGCGGCGAAGCCGCTGAGAGAACTGACTTTTTTGCAAAGCCAAGCCCCTAACTAAGCCCGCCTCGGCTAGCGTTCCATTCAGTTGCTTAGTTCAGTTGCGCGACGTCTCGGCCTTGGCGTCGATATATTTTTGAAACCAGTCGAGATTTGCCTGCATCGCCGCGAGTTGCATCTTCGGTTCGTTTGGACCATGCGGCTGTCGCGGCAGCACGATCATTCTCGTTGGCACGCCCTGCGATTTCAGCGCGTTGTAAAACTCATACCCCTGCGAGATCGGCACCCGAACGTCCGCTTCGCCGTGTTGGACCATCGTCGGCGTGCTCACGCCCTTCACATTGAACATCGGCGAATGTTTTTGATAGACCTCGATCGCGTCCCACGACTGAGCGCCGAAGTAGTCCGGAACAAAAGCGGGAATGTCCGCAGTGCCGTTGAAGCTCATCAGGTTCGTCACCGGAGCGCCTGCCGACGCCGCTTTGAAACGTTTCGTTTGCGTGACGATCCACGACGTCATGAAACCGCCATAGCTCCAGCCCATCACGCCGAGACGATTTGGATCGGCGACACCCATCTCGATGACTCGGTCCACGCCAGTCATCAGATCCTGATAATCGCCCATGCCCCAGTCTTTGATGTTCGCTTGGCGAAACTGCGTTCCGTAACCACTCGACCCGCGCGGGTTTGCCCGGAGGATCGCATAACCGCGGGCAGCGAAAGTTGCCAGCGGGTAAGCGCCGCGGCCGCCGAGGAACGACTGTTGAAACACGCCTGCCGGTCCCCCGTGAACGTTGAGTAACAAGGGAACGCGCTGTCCGGCCTGATAGCCGACCGGGTAGGTCAGGAGCCCTTCAATCTGTTTACCGTCTTTCGATTTCCAGGTGATGACCTCCGTGCGGCCCACCGCAGGCAATTTCACATCGGCGTTCACGCGACTGATCTGAACCGGCGTGAAGTCAGCAGTGGAAGCGACGAAAACGTCACCCGGCGTATCGGACGTTTGACGCACAAAGCCGAACGTCGTGGCTGTGGTATTGAGACTCATCCCGCTGTACACCGCTTGAGTTACCTTGATCTCTTCAATCCGATTGGCAGCAACGTCGACGACGTAAAGTTGCGTTCCGGTTCCTTTTGGTTCCGCGAAGTACAGCCGTTTGCTGTCAGCGGACCAGCCTACGACACCGGGTTGAGCATCGTACGAAGCAGTCAGGTTCTTCGGTGCACCGCCCGAGGCTGAAAAGATCTGGATGATGCCGCTTTGCGCCCAGCGCACTGGAACGTCGCTCACCGAAACCGCGATCGATTTTCCGTCCGGCGAGTAAATCGGAGAACTCTCGGCAGCGGCTGTGTTCGCGAGTGGCGTCACCTTTCCGGTTGCGACTTCGACGATCGAGACATCCGACGTGGTCCAATCGTTGGCACTCGGCGTCTTCGTATGACCGAACACGATGCGCGAACCGTCAGCTGACCAGTCAAACTCATCAACGTTGTAGTTCTCCGCCGTAAGTTTGCGCGGCTCGCGCTTCCCATTCATGTCCTTCTGCACCGGGATCACGTACAGCCGCGACATCTTGACATTTTCGTCAACCCAGCGAAAGTCGTTCTTCGCCTTGTCGTTCTTTTCTTCTTCGTCCGTTTTGGCATCGGCCATGCGGAAAGCGATCGAACGTCCATCGGGCGACCACGCGAAGTTCGTCACACCCGTTTTGACTTCGGTCAGCGGCTCGGCCTCGCCGCCATTCATGTTCAGGATATAGATGTTGCTCTTGTTGTCTTTACGAGTTGACGTGAACGCGATCCAATTGCCGTCCGGCGACCACTTCGGATTCGTCGACGACTTGTCGCCAAACGTGAGTTGCACACTGCGTGGAACGTCTCCGTTTGGTCGTGTCTTGCCGTCGATCATCGCCATCCAGATCTGCGTGACAAACTCACTCTTGTCGGAAGTCATCACCGCGTCTGAAACCGTGTAGACCACTCGCTTGCCATCCGGCGAGACGCGTGGCGTGCCGGCCGCCTTGAGTTTGATCTGCAATTCGGGCGTCCATTCGACAGTTGTTTGCGCGAAAGCCGCACCGGCAAAAACGACGATTAGAAGGGAAGCGGTAAGTAGGGACTTCATGACGATTCTCCTGATTGGAAAGGGCTGAACTCAAGCTGACGAAAAGTGTGTGAGCGTTTTTACTAACGTGCAGAGGGAAAGTCAATGATTTTGCCGGGTGTGCCCGCCTAGCGCCATACCGTCGTTCTAATCTACAATGCCGTCTTCGCGGAACCTCGATTTGCTTCCCCTAGAAGAGCTTTGTCGTTTCCCGCGCGTAAAATAATTGGTCGCTATGAGATCTGCTCCCATATCGGCGCGGGCGGGATGGGCGAGGTTTATCTCGCCAACGACACCAAACTCGATCGCAAGGTTGCTTTAAAAATACTGCCGGCTGAGATGGTCGGAGCGAAGTCGGACTCTGCGAACGACCGCGTGCGCCGGTTCGTGCAGGAAGCGAAGGCCGCATCCGCACTTAACCACCCGAACATTCTGACCATCTACGAGATCGACGAGATCGACTCCGAACATTTCATCGCAACCGAGTTCGTCGACGGTTACACGTTGCGCGATCGCATCAGAATGGGCGCGCTCAATGCCAGTGACGCGCTTGACATCGGCATTCAAATCGCCAGCGCATTGAACGCGACGCACAGCGTCGGGATCATCCATCGCGACATCAAGCCCGACAACATCATGCTGCGGCACGACGGCATCGTGAAAGTGCTCGATTTCGGTCTTGCCAAACTCACTCCCGAACGCCAGTCTCAGAACGAAACCGATTCGATGGCGCCCACGCAGCACTTCTTCAAGACGGAAGTGGGTGTGGTGATGGGAACCGCGCAATACATGTCGCCCGAACAAGCGCGCGGTTTCGAAGTCGATGCACGCACCGACATCTGGAGTCTGGGCTGCGTGCTCTACGAGATGATCGCCGCTCAGCAGCCGTTTCACGCTTCGACTACCGTCGACGTGATGTCCGGGATTCTGAGTCGGGAGCCCGCTTCGCTGCTGCCTTACCTGGCGGAAGGACCACGCGAGTACGACCGCATCGTCTCACGCGCGTTGCGCAAGGATCGCGAGGAACGTTACCAGACAGTCAAAGATCTACTTACGGATCTCAAAGATCTGAAGCGCGACGTCGACACGCAGACGCAAAGAGTCTCAACTTCGCCGTCGAACCCAAGCATCTCGAGCGAAGTCTCGGCGGTCCCCGAAAAGTCGATCGCGGTTCTTTATTTCGAAAGCATGAACCCCGACGACGAGAGCGACTACTTCTGTGCCGGGATGACGGAAGACATCATCACCGACCTCTCGAAGATCAAAGAGCTGAAGGTTGTTTCGCGCGCCGACGTGTTTCCTTTTCGGAAGAAAGAGGTGAACACGCGCCAGGTCGGCGAGGCGTTACGCGTGAATTACATTCTCGAGGGCAGCGTCCGCACGGCCGGCAATCGCATTCGCATCAACGCGCAATTGATCAACGTGCGCGACGGTTATCACCTCTGGGCCGAACGTTTCGATCGCCAGGTCGAAGACATTTTCGACTTGCAGAACGAGGTGTCGCAAAAGATCGTCGACGCTTTAAAGATCTCGATCAGCGACTCTGAACGGCAACTGCTGACGCAAAAGCCAACCGACAATCTGCGCGCGTACGACTTCTACATGCGCGGCCGCGAGCTGCTGTATCTCAAAGGTCGACGCAACACGGAGAGCGCGATCGGCATGTTTGAAAGCGCCGTCGCGATCGATCCGAACTTTGCCTCGGCTTACGCCGGACTGGCTGAAGCTTATTCCGCGATGTACGAGTGGTACGACGGCAACTCGACCTGGTTAAGCAAGGCGATCGAGATGAACCAGAAAGCGCTGGCTTTGGAGCCGACGTCTTTGGAAGCGCAGTTTGGCATCGCGATGGTCTATTTCCATCACCGCCGCTTCGCCGAATCGCAGCGCACAATCGAGGAGATACTCAAAGACAACTCCGAGTTTCATCCGGGTTACCTGCGGCTGGGAATGATCGCCGAGATGTCGAACGATCTCGAAGGCGCTTTGAAGCACTACCGCCGCGCCGCCAAGTTGAAACCGCACGACGAAGACTCCTGGCGCAACCTGGCGGGCGTCCATCGAAAGCTGGGAAACATCGACGGGGCGAACAAAGCGATGCTGAAAGTCATCGAGATCACCTCGCGAAAACTGGAAGCCAGTCTGGACGACATCATCGTGATGAGCTGTCTGGCCGAGGCCTACGCGCGTTTCGGCAGTCGCGAAGAGGCCAACGCGACACTCAGACGCACGCTCGAACTGGAACCAAACGACGCGCTCGCGGTTTACAACTGCGCCTGCGCCTACGCGCTGCTCGGCGAGAAACGATCCGCGTTGATCCTGCTCCGGCGCGCGCACCAGTGCGGATTCCGCACGGTCGGGCACTGGGCGAAGACTGACAGTGCCTTCGAATCGCTGCGCGAAGACAAAGAGTTTCGGCAGTTGTTACCGGAATTGCAGTGAAATACGCGTTAGTCTAAAGGGGCACTAATAAATCAGCATAAATGGAGAAAAGTAATGCCAAAGTATGTGATTGAGCGAGTCGTACCTGGCGCGAGCAAGATGTCGCCGTTGGAACTGAAAACGATGTCCCAGCGATCGTGCAACGTGCTGAACCAGCTCGGGCCGCAGATTCAGTGGGTCCATAGCTACGTCACTGATAACAAGATCTACTGCGTCTACATCGCTCCGAACGAGGAACTGGTGCATGAACACGCGCGACTCGGCGGTTTTCCCGCAAACCACGTGGCGCAGGTCAAGACCGTGATCGATCCGACAACATCGGAAGAGTAAGCGGGTTTGCAATCTTAAAGAGAAAAGGGTTGACGGCTTTCAAGCCGTCAACCCTTTTAGTTTCTGTTACGCGTTTTAAGGTCCGTTGTTCCTGGCGGCTGCACTCTGGATGGCACCCTTCTGTGCACCCGTAATGAGGCCGTCAGCATTCCACTGGTTCGTTAACTGCGCAACCGCGGATACATAGTCTCCGTGGTTCGCCGCAGCACTCTTGAGATCCTTCAGCAGATCCGACATCGTGCAGCCATTCGGGAACAGCGTGTTGGGCACGCCGGTGTCGATGGCGGCAATGATGATCGTGGCGGACGTATCGGAATTCGGATTGCAATCCTCATCGTTAGCAACGCCGTCGCCATCAGCATCCGGGAAGGTCCAACCGACGTCACGCAACAGTTCGAATGTCAGATCGTCGGGCGCCTTGACCTTGTGAGTCAGGTCGTTGTTGATGGCGGGTTCCATGAGCACGTTGCGACTCGCGACCGTGTCGTAATGCGAAATCGACGAGCCGCCGGCGACCGGGAACGGCGCGAAGACGCGAACGCGATTCAACTCATCTGCTCCGGCGCGGATGGTCGGGTTGTTACCTAACCTCACCGCCGAGCCGTTCGGGATTTGGCTCAGAAGGTCCACGCCGTCGAGACGACGAAGACTGATGGTGGGAATCGTGACGAAGGCGCCGTTGATGCCGTCGTCGCCCATTCCTGGCGGGGCGGCGTTCACGTTGGCGGGTTGGTTGTAAATGATCACCGCCACCGCGCCAGCGTTCGTCGCATTTCTCGCTTTGACAGCGAAGCCGCAAATGCCGCCCCGTTCAATCAACGCGATCTTTCCGGCGACGTCACCCGCATTCGTTAACGGCGAGCAGCCGTCGATCTGATTGCCTCCTACTTCGATTGCGTCCAGGGCCGCTACCACCGGAGCTGAAACGATCGAACTGGCGACCGTTGGACCAAAAGCTGCCGTGCCGAACTGAACCGGCCCGACAATTGACGCGGGATTTGTTACCCGCACCTCCACAATGCCGAAATTGAGCACACTCGGAACACCTGCTGTTACGAAAGCACCGTCCCACACGACGCGTCCGAACCTCGTCGCTGACAGCACGCGCTGAGCGTTGGTCATCTGCGGCCACGTCAGACCGAGCGTCGTGTCGAAGAGGTGTCTGTTGTAATGATCCGGAAGACCATTGAACAACGCGCCGGTGCCGAGGTTCGCGAGTTGGCTGAAGCCGAGTCCGTGCGCAAACTCGTGCAGCAAAACAGTCACGAGATCGGGCTGCGTGCCGTGGTTGTTGTCGAGCCCGAGATAGAAGTTGAAGGTGCTGCTGAAGTTTGCATTGATATCGTCGGTGGCGGGAAGGAGATCGATCTGAGCGAGTTTATTTGCCAGCGCGACGTGATACCAGGTCAGCGGGAACGGCGCCAGCGGGAAATCTCGCGCTACGCCGGCTGGGCCAGCGCTACCGAGGACGCCCGGGCCAAGGGGAGTGAACTGAGCGCGAATACGAATCGGCACGTTGCTGTCGAGTCGCGCGCCCCAGATGTTCGCCGCATGCTGGAAAGCGATCAGGCGTTGCTGCCCCAACGTAGTGCCGGTGTTGCCACCGACCGGCGCGGCCGGAGTGGGGTCGTTGAATCCGACGCCCGGCGCGTTGATGTTGACGACAATGATCAGTGCTTCTCCGGCAAAGCTGGTTTGAGCAGAAAGGCCGACGAGCGCGAGCGCGAAAACGATTAGCGTGAGTTTAGTGAATGTTTTTCTCATTTGTCGGGCCTCCTATTCTGCGGAAGTTTCTTCAACCAAACCAAGAAATTCAGCGCCCTCTTCAAGAGAGAAGACGCACTTCGTTTCGAAGCCGCCATCACTCCCCGGGCGCGCTAGCATGACGCCGCCAAAACCTCCGCCGAGATCGACGGTTACGCCACCGTTGGCGGCCGGAGTTGAGGGTAGGTCTTCAGGACGATTGGCCAGTTCCGCGAGATTGGAAACGACCTGGTCAATTTCTTCCTGATTCGGCAGGCGGGGTTGGCCGTTTTGCTGGTCTACGACGAACGGGCGCGTCGCCTTGAACTTCTTTTGAGCGTTCGAGGATTTGGTGCTGGCCAGAAACACGACGGCGGCAACGGCGATGACTACTGCGAAGAGAATCGCAAATTTGATCGCCGGGAAACCAGCATGACCCTTTGACGGAGATCTTCTGGTTCTATGTGATTTACTCATGTGTAGCCTCCATTAGAGAGTTGTCGGTCGTGCAGCAGTCTAGGGTCACTGCAGATTGCACTGCGTGTAAGTTTTTCTGGGCCGGCACGTGAGGAGATAAGACAAATTTTTGGTGCGAGAAATTAAGCCCACCGCAAGGTTTGTGTCAAGGAAATGGCCACAGGGCCGACGGATAAAACAAATCTGTTCCGTATTTTTTCTCACGAGTTGAGATGTTCGGAAGGCATGGTTAATATGAAACGCCCATGAAAGTCGAGTTACAGCTTCCGTCATTCTCCGGAGCCACTGACTGGCTCAACCTCGAACGTCCCAACGCCACCAATTACGATCGCCTGGAAGCGCTGAAGCGAGAGATTAAGGGCCGGCTGACGCTGGTCCACTTCTGGTCCCTGAGCTCAGAGCCTGCGAAGACCAATCTCATGCAGATTGCTGACTGGCGCGATCAACGCAAGCGTGAAGGACTACGCGTGATCGCAGTTCACTCGCCGCAGTCCGACGCTGAGAAGAAGCAACGCGCGGTCAGCGATGCGGTCGAGCGGTTCCACTTGATCGAACCGTGTGCGCTCGATAACGAGCACAAGTTGCGCGATGAGTTCAACGAACAGCCGGACCGTTTGCCCGCATATTTTCTGTTCGACGTCGACGGCACGCTGCGATATTCAGCAAGCGGCGCGGAAAGCCTCGAGCAGGTTGAAGACGAGTTGGACCAACTGCTAAACGAGCTGCGCGGCAAGCATCCATTTTGTCCGCAATGCGAGATGTTTTTGAATCGCGAAGCGATGTTTTGCGCAGAATGCGGTTTGCCGTTGAGCCTGCCTGAATCGACCGGGACACACCCGTACTACGAGAACCACTATCAAGCGTCGCTGCCGACGATCCGGCTCGTTAATCCCGATCCGTTGATTGGTCGGGCGATCGAAGGCAAGTACGAGCTGACGGCGCAACTCGGCAAGGGCGGGATGAGCATGGTTTATCGCGCACGGCGCGTTCGCATCGGCGACGACGTCGCCGTGAAGATCCTACTTGGCAGGTTTGTTAAAGACGATGCGGCGCTGCGGCGGTTCCAGCGCGAGGCGCGCGCGGCCGCGATGCTGCACCATCCGAATGTAATCACGATTCACGACTTCGGCGAGACTGACGACGAGCTGGTGCCGGCGTTTATCGTGATGGAGTTTGTCAAAGGAACACCGTTGCGCGATCTCTTGAGCAGCGAAGGGCAGTTTCCAATCGAGCGTGCGTTGCGCATGATGCGCGGCATCTGTGCGGGTGTCGGCGCGGCGCACCGGCAAGGCGTGGTCCATCGCGATCTGAAACCGGAAAATATTCTGGTGGTCGCGCCTGACGACGATTACGAGTTTGAAAGTGTGCGCGTGGTTGATTTCGGTCTGGCGAAGTTACTCGCTGATGCCGACCCCGCGCACAAGGGCGCCGTCGTGTTGGGAACGCCCTTCTACATGTCGCCGGAGCAATGCATGGGCGAACCGTTGGACACGCGATCGGACGTTTACAGTCTCGGCGCGATGTTCTACGAAATGGTAGCAGGCAAGAGGCCGTTCGGCGCGGAGACTGTTTCCGGCGTCATCAGCAAACATCTTTACGACGACCCGCCGCCGTTACCAGCATCGTTGGGCTTACCGCGTCGAATCTCGGCCGCGATCATGCAAGCCCTCGCGAAAGACGCGGACGAACGCCCGCAGTCTGCAACAGAGTTTGCGCGTCTGTTGCAGTACGCCGGAGGCAGCGCCGCTCTTTGACGCCGCAAACTTCCATCTGGTCTCCGCCTGCATCGCTGTCGCCGCTTGCGGATGAAGTGCACGTCTGGCGTCTTTCGTTAGATCGTCCGACAGAACGCTTTGTCCAACTGTTGCAAGCGGACGAAGTCGCGCGCGCGAATCGTTTTTACTTTGAAAAGGATCGGAAGCACTTCGTCGTCGCTCGCGGATTTTTGCGTCTGCTGCTGGCGTGGTATTTGCACACAGAGGCGAAGCAATTGCAGTTTGTGTACGGTGCCTGGGGTAAGCCGTCGTTGGCTGGTGAGTTTTGCGAAACTCAGTTGAGGTTCAACATGTCGCACTCGCATGGCGTGGCGCTGTATGCCGTGACTGAAGGACGCGAGATCGGAATTGACGTGGAACACGTTCGTGCTGACTTTGCGAGCGACGACATTGCGCGCCGGTTTTTCTCGTCGCACGAGGTTGGAGTTCTATGTGAACTGCCGGAGGACGATCGTGTTTCCGCATTTTTTCGATGCTGGACGCGCAAGGAGGCATACATCAAAGCCACTGGTCGCGGGATGTCGCAACCCCTCGACGGATTTGACGTAACGCTCGGCTCGGGCGACGACGTAGCCTTGCTGCGCACTGAGGATGGTTCGCACGAACGTTGGCGACTGGTAGACATCGCCGTCGGCGCGGGTTATGCGGGTGCGTTGGCGGTTGAGAAGACGGCAGGCAACATACGATACTGGAACGGCGATGACAGAGCTTGAAACGAAGGCGTTGGATCCGGTCTGCGGCATGACCGTGGATCCGAACAGCGCGGCGGGGTCATACGAGTACAAGGGGACGACTTACTACTTCTGTAATCC
>DATANW010000369.1:0-25946 GCA_036266055.1 Pyrinomonadaceae bacterium
TCAAAAAGAGTTGCCGAATTTCGTCGGGCTGCGGGAGATCTACGAATTGCGTGCGCCGGTGCTGCTCGTGGTTTTGAGTGCCTGCCAAACCGCGCTCGGCGAAAATTTACGTGGCGAGGGTTTGATGGGACTGACGCGAGGCTTCATGCATGCGGGTGCTGCGAGCGTCGTCGCGAGTTTGTGGGAAGTTGACGATCGCGCGACGGCGGAGTTGATGCAGCTCTTTTATGCCAACATGCTCGAACGCGGAATGAAAACGAGCGAGGCGTTACGGGCGGCCCAAAACACGATTCGCCAACGACCTGAATGGCGCTACCCACACTATTGGGCGGCATTCACGCTTCAGGGCGAATCCCAGATCATCAAACCCAAAACGGAAAATCCGCGCGTTCTGTCTTACGCAAAAATATACGTTCCCGCCATCGGACTGCTGCTGATCGTTTTGACCTGGTGGTTGCTCCGCCTGAGGAAGTTCCGGAAAGCTACTTAACTACCTGGAAGTAATACTCCCACGGCTCGGGTTGTGAAGTTCCGTCGGCCAGTCGCGCCTGAAGACGCAAACTATATATTCCTGGTGGCAATTGGTTGGTAGGAATGGCTACCAGAATGGAGTTGCCGCTCTGCGACACCGGCGTGAAGGTTGTGACGTCCGTTTGGTTATCGAGTTCCACGACATAGCCGGCGCGAGGCGTCGCAGATTGTGGAAGCTGAAGCGAGAACCTTACTTCGTCGGCGTTGGCGGGTACGGTGAGCCGGTGATACTGCCTGGCGCCTGGCGAACGATTAGCGACATTGCTCGTCAGATCGACTGAAACGAAGACTGGCGGGCGCCGCAAAATGAGTGCGGTTGCGAGCGTTAGTACCAACGCAGCAGTTCCCGCGGCAAATGCCAAACGCTGCCAGTTGAAGTAAGCCCGTATCCGGTCAAACAAACCGGTATGCCGCGGCATCGGCACGGGCGCCACCGCGGGTTTACGCTGCCCGAGACGATCGAGCGCCACTGAAAAAGTAAACCGCTCTCGTCCTTCCGGCGATGCCAGGTAACGTTCCTCGAACGACTGGCGATCGCTCTGACTCAGTTCACCGGCGGAATACTCCTCGACGATCTCACCTTTCGAGATCTCGAGCTCTTCAAAGAGCTCGTCGTCGACCATCAGTCGCTCTTCCAGCTTCTCTTCCTCCTCATCGCTGAGGCGGCCTAGCAGATAATCTCGAATTCGCGCCTGGTCAATGTTGTTTAGCACCATTTATGAAGAGCTTCCTTCCGGCCGCGGGGAGACCTTCTAATCAGTATGGTGACCATAGCCAAGGTGTTTCCCTAAAGCCGCGGCTGCTCGTTGCAATCTTTCGATACACTTACGCAGCCGTTCGTGCAGATGACAGACCCGTATTCTTAGCGCGTTCGACGTTATTTTCAATTCTGCGGCGAGCTTTTTCCGGTTTTCAATCCTCTCGCTCTTTTCACCTTCGTGATAGCGGACCGCTGTGTAGCGATCGCGGTCTGACAATTTGTCTAAACACTCGTCGAGGTAATCACAGACTTCGTCAAGTTCCGGCGGTTCCGGATCGGGCGGCGGAGGCGGAGGCAGCGGGCGCAACTGCTTCAGGTATTCGCGATAGACATTCTTCGCGACGCCGTAAAAATACAAAGCCGGATCGCCGACGTAGTTTTCGAGCAGCCAGCCTGATTTCCCCATGACGATATTCGTCGTCTTGTCGGCCAAAAACTCCGGATCGATACAGCCGCGGCTTGAGAAGATGGAGACGAGGCGGGCCTGGATCTTGGTGAGTTTCTCGCCGGCCTTGTCGCGATCGGGGTCGAGCCAGCGAAGGAGGTTCTCGAAATCGTCAGGAGTTAGGGCTGCAGTATTCATGCACGCAGAGCCACGCCAGAAGGGGACTGCGAAATGGCGAGCACACGGATTCGCCGGGAAAAAGCCAGAAGTTTGTAGCCGGTAGGAACCAGCAGTCAGCCGCGAGAGTCAGGCGCAGAGTAATGAACTTCAGTAAGCGGTGTCAACTGAGCAGTTTGGAGAGATGATGGGACATTACCGTTGGGAGAGGTAGGTGTATCTGTAAATCCGTGTTGCTGAGCAACGCGAATAGCGCATGTTCGGTTTCAGGTGTCGTCGTCGTCGCCGGGAGTGACGAGTCCGTTCCACGACCACTGCGGGATACGCAAGCCGTGCGGGACATCGTCGGCTGAGTCGTGATAACGAGCCATCGTCGTCGTAGTTGCCCACGCGAAGTAGTCGTGCAGCACGCGTTTCAGCCGCTCGTCGCTGTCAAACCCGGCGTCGTGCAGGGCCTGATCGAAACAGGCGATCGCTCGCTGGTCCATCTCCTCATGGAGCCCGTTGCCGCTATGAATCCGGACGACGGAGGTCTCGTCGCCGTGCTGGTCGGAGTACGTTCGTGGCCCACCAAGCGCTTCGGCCCAGTACGCGGCAAGTCGCTCGGTGTGCTGCGGGTGAAAACCGTGGCTGAAGGCATGGCTAACCACCTCGTCCTCCAGCACCCGCCTGTGCCACGCATGGGCCAACCTCAACAACCCATCGAGACCGCCGGCTGCTTCGTAGACCGTCTGCATTGTTTCAGTCTCGGCCAAAACTGATCCTCCGGATAACAATCCAGGTTTCAAACTCTGAGTCAGGCCTGAAAAGCTATTTGCAAGGCGCTCGTTTGCTAATCGAAGTTAAAGGCCGTCGTAGCTCGGTTCGGATCGTGCAGTCGTGTCGCCTGGTTCACGAGAAAACGATTTATGACCTCGGTCTCTTTCTCCGGTGGCAACTTACCGACCCATGACGCCGTGACCACACCTTTGTCGTCGAGCAGTATCAAAGTCGGCGTCGCTTGGACCCCGACCGCATCCAGCGGCGAATGCCTGACCTCGTCGACCGAAAAGCCGAGCTTGTTCAGATACGCCTGCGCCGCGCTGACGTCCTGCGGTAACACTGCGATGATGCGCACGTCGTCGTGTTTCGCTCGCTCCTGGGCCAGCTTCTTGTAAAAGTCGGCACTCTCGGTGCAGTAGCGGCAGGTGTCTGAGAGCGCCATCAACAGGGTACGTTTCTTGGCTGCCCAGTTTACGTCTTGCAGCGAGATCTTGGTGCCAACCGGAACGGTCGGCGGCGCACCAGGATCCGATTTCGGACCTGGCAGCAGATAGTTCTTCACCAGCACGATGCTGAGGAGAATTGCGACGATGATGATTGCGATATTCGTCGTGAGTTCGATGGTCCTACTGAATTTCGTCGTCATAGGGTGAGACCGGGCGAGCCATGACGGCCCGCCCGCCTTTCATTTGTAAATCGATTACCGCATGAAAAGCATACCCGTCAGCACCGCTAAACGAAGGTAAAGTTTTCACGTTCATCTTGTTTTACAAGAATCAGAGTTTGAGATGGCACAGGCTGCTGAGTGTCAAAGAGAGCCTGCAAAGATTATGTGGGGCCGCGGCAATAGTACTATAGCCGGTCTCGATGTCAACGCTTCTAACGCCGTACGGTTGAATTGTTCGATGGGTAATGATGATTGTGACTTCTGTCCGAACTGATCCTATTGGCTTCGGGCAGCCGGACCACTCGTGTCAAGGCGCTTCAAGGCGTAAATGGCAAGCGTCGTGGCGCGTTTGATCTTCTGTGATTGGTCGGCGGAACCACCAACACTCACTCGAAGGAAGACCTCACCTCTTAAGACGTAAAGCGCACCGGTAACGGGATCCCCGACCCAGAACGCCTCGTCACCCAATCCAGCCACACGCCTTGGCTCCTGTTTCTTTTCGTCAGACTCTTCGCGCTCGTCGCGCTCCTCGCGCTTAAACTGCGCTTGCCAGTAATCCCGTGGTCCAGAACGTTTGCTGTCCGTTACTGGAATGCCTAACGCAACACTCACCGAGCTCGACAACTCCGGTGTTCGATAGAAACACTGTGTGAACCGGAACGATCCTGCCGGCTGTTCGCTCGAGATCTTTCGTGTGGGCGCATGCCCCTGAACCGCGCGCACCTCGGCGTCGGTGAGCAGCCGGCACGGATCGCGGTGGCGCTGTGCGACCGTGCCTTGCGTGGACACGAACAAAAGAAGCATCCCGAAAACAACAACTGCGCGTATGTGGACCAAGCCGCACATCAGCGCAACCCGTATGGCGTTGCCGCCACCCACGTTTGCGTGAGATTGGTTCCCACGTTGACTACCTTGACCTGGTACACGCCGGTTCGAGAGATCGTCGTATCGAGAACCGCCACGCCGTTGACGGCATCAGCAGTCGCCAGTGTTAGACCACCCGGATCGATGAGAACCAGGCGCAGCAGCCCATCGCCGCTGGCTACAACCGAGATGGACTGCGTGCCGGCCGAAACATTTACAGACTGGACCATTGAGGCGAGCGCGCCTAGACCAGAAATCGCGCTCGTAGTTGATTGCGGTCCCGTCGTTGTCGCGCCGCTCGAAGCCGCGCTCTCGAGACAGAAGCCGTCCACGTAAACCGCTCCTCTCACATTCCGCAACTCGATCGTATGCGGTCCGGCTGACAGACCACCGAAGCGAGCGTTGAAACCGAAGACCGGGTCATTAAGTGATCCCGTGCTTGCATTGAAAGCGATCTGCGACTTGAACGCACCGTCGATATACACGTCCGCCGTGCCCCCCTTGGTACTTTTCGCGAAGTTGTAGACCACTGCGCCGGACCGTCCGGCGTCCACGTCGAACGTGACCTTCAGTGAGCCACTGCCGTTCTTGTTGGGGTTGACGCGGAAGTGGCCACCGCTCGCGTCTGAATCCGCGACCTGGTGCCAGCCAGACGAGTAGGCGATCTGCTTTGCGTCATCTTCGAAACATGTAGTCGTAGACCCGCAGAAGGCGTTGCCAACGAGCGCGTACGTGCTACCGAGGCTGGCCACGTCGGAGGCACTGTCACCGCGCAACGTGACGTCCTGGGCCACTGGATAACTGCGCGCTACAACTGCGCCAATCACGTCGCCCGCCTTTGGTCCACCCACCTTGTCCGCTGAGATAACTAGCGTGATAGTTCCGTCCGCACTGAAATTGCTCTCCGGATCGGCAGGCCCGAAGCGCTCCGCCGGCGAGGCGTTCACCACCACCGCACTCAGGGTTTGAGCGATGCCATACTCAAATGTGGCGACTCCATCGCCATTCACATTCATACCGATGTAGTAACGGCCCACGAATGAAGTGGAAGTCGGGTTTCCTGGCACGGGTGCATCGGGGTAGCTCCACAGTATGCGCCACATGCGATTCGGCTTGAGCGAGGCAAGACTCGCCACTTTCATTTTGAAGACCAGCTTGCGTGAGCCGCCAGCGAAGAATGGCTCACCAATCGACACCCACTGGATATCCATGTCGCCTTCCAGCGGTGCACCAATCTGATCGCCGGATGCGTCTTCTAGAATTCGTAGACCATTCGGGTCGCAGGAGCTGCCCACTGGCTTAGCGATAACGGCGTTTGTGCCGCAGGACGTGCCAATCGCATTCGCCGCGCTCACCCGATACGTGTAACTGCTGGTGGCATCGCCCGAGCTATCGAGGTACCGCCGCGCGTCGCCTGCGAGCGTCGCGATTAACTGCTCAGGCCCTCCCGAGCTTCGATACACGTTGAAACCAGTGATCGGCGATCCGCCATTCTCCGACTGGGACCAGCTCAGAGTGCTGCTTGAGCCATTGCGCACGACGGTGAGCAGTGGAGCACCGGGAACCGTTGCGCTGGTCGGATCCGAGCCGAAGAAGAGGCGGCGGCCACCAGTCTGACGAGCGATACTGCCATACGCGGTATAAGAATTCCCGCGAGCGTCGTCGCCGGACGGGACGCAGGCGCCGATGCAGCCGTCGGCATAACCCACTGTCATGCGACCGAACCTATCCACGTCCGCCCCAAAGAAGTCGAGCAGATTGCGATGTATCTGCGAGCCTCCTCCCAGGAAAATCCCACCTCGCTGGATTGGATCGTTCGGCGTAGCGTTAACGGTGATCCAGTGCGCCCCGCCGTCGTAAGTGTGCGCGACGTAGAGGTACCACACAGCTTTGGAGTTGAAGTCATTGACGGCACCCTCTTGGGTGGTGCCATAGAAGGCCATGGCAGCGCGGCCCGCACTGCCGGCGACCATCGCAGGAAACACCGCATTTTTGACACCTGCCATCGCGCCTACGTCGTACATGTTGGTCCAGGTTTTCCCTTTGTCGGCTGACACAGCTACCGCCGGGTATTTGTCCTCGTTCATGAACCCGAGATAGAGGAGACCGCCGTCGTCAACCGCCACCGAAGGATCACTGCCGCCGCCGGCAGTCCCGGGAATCGTCCGCACTTTCCATGTGGTTCCGTTGTCTTCGGAGAGAGCGAAGCCGTTTTCTTTCGGGTTGACTGGTCCAACACAGGCGGCATTAGGAACATAGACCGTGCCGTCGGGACCAACTTTTACATGACCGTGAAGACCTTCGCACTGGCCCAGCGTCGCGGTATCGGGCGATACGAGCGTATAGATCGGCACGGCCGGCCCGAATGTCAGCCCACCGTCGACACTCAAAGCGCAATTGGCGAACGCAACTTCCTGAGAGCAGTAATAGACCGCGTTCTTGTAGCCGGGAAGCGGTGGAACCGGATCGTGGAATGGACCTCCTCCGAGTGTCTGGTGATCGAAACCCGAACCGAAGCCTGCGCCCTGGCTCGGAATCCAGTTGGTCCCATCATTATCAGTTAAAGATGAAGCGTTCGCAGCAGGATCGAGCAGCAGATGCGTGACAAACGTCCGATTCGTCGCGTGGTCCGTGAAGAGAATGGGGTCGAACCCTTCCTGCGACGTGACGGGTGTTACGTCTTTCCAACTCGTAGGCGGCGTCTGCGGGCACGCCTGATCGTCAAACTGCACTCGCAGTGTTTGCATCAGTGCCTGCAACATCACTGCTCCACTACTCCAGTTTACGCCGATGTTTGGTTCGTCCTGCGAGTTCTTCGTCATGCCGGCGTCGATCTGAGCGGCAGTTGGCGTGTGGTTCTGGTAGCGCGGGACAGGTCCGGAGTCGATGGGCGCCGGTGGCAGGACTATCGGGTTGGTCGCTGGAGGACTAGTTCCGGGAATCGGCGCCTCAGTAACGATAATTACACCAGCATAGTCCGAAGGTGTTAGAACCGCTTGCCCACCAAACGGACAGACTTCCACCTGATACGTGCCGGGCGCGAGATTACTGCCGGGTGCATAGTGAATGGGTTCCGGGCTTGTGCCCGTATCCTGCTCAGAGATGACCTGGCCTCCATAGTACAACTTCAGAACGATGTCGTTGACGGGAACGGTCGAGGCGACGACGTCGATCGTTCGGGTGTTCGGCCCAATCACAAAGTCGTGTCGAGGTCCGCAAGCGGGAGCCGTGTACTGCCCCTGAAACGTGAATGCGTTGTTATCGGCCAGGACGTTGTCGGGATTTGCAGTCAGCAGCGCAAGCAGCGCGAGTAGAACTGCACAAACGATTGCAATAGCGAATAGGCGAGACGGCTTCATGCTCACAGACCTCCAGGTTTGTCGGAAAAAGCTAGGGGTTGTGACACCGAGGGATTGGGATGTGACATTCTTCTGCTGCTTGGGCTGCCATGGGTTGCGAAACCGTGGCATCTCTCCAATAAAAATGTGATGTTCAGGGTATATCGATTTGATGGGGTGTTGCCTGTTGCTCGCCTCCATTTATAGACGCTGGATTTTGGGAACTACTTTTCATTGGTTTTCTGCCCAGTCGCTAAGTGTGGTAACGCACAGACCCCGCATCGAAAGCCATTTACTCTGGCCCATCCATTCCCAAGGGCCACCGTCGGAAACGACGAACTGAAAGGCTTCCTCTATGCCGTCCACAAAAGGACGAATCCTCTGTACTGAGGATCATGTTGATACTCGCGAGTTGATTGATTTTGTTCTAACCCAGTATGGCTATGAGGTAGTCTGCTCAGCAAGCAACGTTCAGGCTGTTGATCTTGCAAAAACCCAAAACTTTGATCTGTATTTGGTAGACAACTGGATGCCTGGACTTTCTGGTACGGAGCTTACCGAAAAGTTACGTCAGTTCGATCCAAAGACACCCGTTCTCTTCTACTCAGGAGCGGCGTCCGAGACTGACCGGGAAGCAGCTCGCATTTCGGGTGCTCAGGGATACTTGGTTAAGCCCGCAAACGGCGACAAGTTGATAGCCGAAGTGACACGCCTGATCGCGGAATCCAAACTACCTCTGTCGAGATCGCAGCGTAACCGCGAAGGGTGGTAACGGGCGGATACACAAAAGCAAACCAGGAGAAATACAATTATGAAAATACAAATTTCAATCATTAAATCAATCGCGATAGCAATGACTCTAACCGCCCTCCTCGTCGCGACTTCCATGCAAGCCGCCCCACAGACCGAGAAGAGCCTGTACGAACGGCTTGGCGGCGTCTTCGCCATCGCCGCAGTAGTTGACCACTTTAGCGACGCGATTGTGCAGAACCCCATCGTGGGAAAGAACTCGAAGAATCCAGCCCTCAGGAACTGGCACACGAACAACTTGGGCAGGTTGCCCGGACTCAAGTTCATGCGAACCCTTTGGGTCTGCGAGGTCACAGGCGGGCCGTTCAAATTCTCCCCAACAAAGCCGGGGAAAACTCATTTGGGCCTTGAGGAGGCGCATCGTGACCTGCATATCTCACCAGAAGAATTCGACGAGGTCGCGGCCGAGCTAGGGCGCTCGCTTGACTTCGCTAAAGTGCCTGCCCGCGAGAAGGCAGAAGTTCTCGCCGCGTTCGCAGCGCATAAGAACGAGGTAACGGCTGGCTACAAGGAGAAGTGACTACCCGCCAAGGGTGTCAACCAAAGTCAATACGTTGCCGGATGGCGGGCACCTACGTCGTGCTTGATGTGATAGAGGGACGCGGCGATTTGTGAGATGCTTGCTGCACGCGTGCCCCTCGCTCGCAACATCGCTCGCGACAGCGGCTAAGAGCACGTAATCGAAAAAGCGTCAGTGAGACACTCACTCCCTTCTTATCATAGTCGCGTGCAGCCTACTTGAAGACTCAGACTCCCACGATCCCTGTGATTCAACCCCACCTATTGCAGATTCCCGCTCGCCGCCTGTTGGCTACTGAGACTTGCAATAACCGCAAGCAGTTCGTCCGGTTCTACTGGTTTTGCCACGTGCGTTTGAAATCCGGCAAGCAATGCTCGGCGGCGATCTGCCGCAGCCGCATAAGCGGTTAGGGCGACCTCCGGCACTCGGCCGCGATATCGCTAATCAACACATTCGGTATTCTGTCAGCCATCTCTGCCAGAGCGGCACTGCTCGAAGCAACGGCGCGTACCTTTGCACCACATCGCTACGGGTGGAAGTCACCATTTTGTCTGAATGGAATCCTGAGCTTGTAGTGTGAAGTCAGCCTTTTCTTCGTCAGTCATCTGACGAAGCACGGCTTCAGGCCCATAGTTCGCGTGGGTGTACTCGACGAGGGATTGCTGAGTCGTTTGGTTAAACGGGATCTCATAGCTGAAAGTCTCTTTTACCTTACAGTCTTTTTTGATGATGAAGGCAAACACGATTACTCACGATATCACTGTTCACGTTTACAATATGTGTGCTAACACACAGAACGATCGGTGAGCTTAAACCCGTACAATAGTATTCGGCATCAACGATTTATTCGGCCTGAATTGAACAGCGCTCGCAGAGTTTTTGGTGTCAAACCACCCCCGCCGCCCTCCTCTCCCTTTATTGCCGTCTCACTTAAGAAGCTTTGCTGTCAAATTGATAATTGTTTCCTTAGTGTTTTGGTCCCCTAACGAGACTCGAACTCGTACTTTTCAAGAATTGGAACCAATTAATTACTGGAGGCTATTGGAACCATTAAGTTGCTGGAGCGGCAAATTAATGGTTCAAGTTACACAATGATGATGATTGCTAACTTGAGGGAGGTAAGAAATGGCGGAGGGGACAGGACTCGAACCTGCATAGCCTTTCGGCCGGCGGTTTTCAAGACCGCTGCACTACCATTATGCGACCCCTCCGCATCGTGGCTCCGAGAATATAGCGCATGCGCCGTTCTCAGCCAAACCAACGCGAATCGCCACGATGCGCAATTGCACCTATCTCATAAATCGTGCACGATCTCGGTCAACGAGAACAGCATATGCGCGTCACGATTGGGCAAATCAACACTACTAACGGCGACTTCGATGGCAACACCACAAAGATCATCCAGGCGATTAGCCAGGCCAAAAGCGAGAACTCGGATCTGGTCGTGTTCCCGGAGGCGTGTATCCAGGGTTATACGTCGTTCGACTGGTTTCTCGATCGCGACGTGCAGCAATGCGCACTCGAGCCGCTGCAGAAGATCGTCGATGCCACCGAGGGGATTACCGCGATCGTCGGCACAGTGCGTCCGTCCGGATTGACCACCGGACGACGGCTGTATAACTCGGCGGCAATAATTCGCGATCGAAAGCTCGTCGGGTTTGCTGATAAGACGCTGCTCCCCGAGTATGACGTCTTCGACGATCCGCGCTACTTTCAGCCGTCACCACAGCGGCACTTGTTTCCTTTCCAAAGCAACACGGATGGACGAACCGATCAAACCGAGCGAGAGCTCGGCGTCGCGGTGTGCGAAGACTTCTGGAACGACAAAACGTTCTGGAAAGAACGACTCTACACAAACGATCCCGCGGACGAACTAATTGAACTCGGCGCCGACGTGCTCATATCGATCAACGCGTCGCCATTCAACAAAGGCAAAATGGGCCAACGTTGCGAGATGGTTTCCCACCGTGCACGCCGCGCGAAGGTGCCGATCGTGTTCGTCAACCTCGTCGGCGGGAACGACGGAATTATTTTCGACGGCGCCAGCATCGTCGCAGATGCGAACGGCAAGATCATCATGCAAGCGCCTCCTTTCAAGGAGTTCGTCGGAACGATCGATCTCGGCTGCAACGTCGCCGACGATTTTTGCCTGCCCGGTGACGACATCGAAACGATTCACGACGCGCTGGTGCTGGGCATTCGCGACTACGCGCGCAAAAACAGATTCACTCGCGCCGTCATCGGACTCTCGGGCGGCATCGACTCCGCAGTCGTCGCCGCGCTCGCCTGCGAAGCGATCGGCGCTGAAAACGTATTGAGCGTGATGATGCCGTCGCCGTTTTCGTCGCGTTCGAGTATCGACGACTCAGTCGAACTCGGTAAGCGACTCGGCATGCCCGTCGTCGAGCAGCCGATCTCGAACGCCTACGAAAGTCTCCGCGAACAACTCAAGCTGCAATCACCTTCCACCGACACGCGGTCCAACGCTGCCGAGAACCTCCAGTCGCGACTACGCGGCAACATACTGATGACGATCTCCAACGCGGAAAATCGGTTGCTGCTGTCGACAGGAAACAAGTCGGAACTGGCGATGGGTTACTGCACGCTTTACGGCGATACGAACGGCGGGCTTGCAGTGATCGGCGACGTTCTGAAGACCGAAGTCTACGCACTCGCGAACCAGATGAACAAAGATCGCGAGATCATCCCGCTGTCGATCATCGACAAGCGGCCGTCGGCTGAACTCGCGCCGGGACAGTTTGACGATCAATCGTTGCCGCCGTACGACCAGCTCGATCGGATTTTGCGGATGTATTTTGAGTTGAAAGCGACGCCGAGTGAGATTGTGGAGACGGGGTTTGAGCCGGAGTTTGTGCGCGACATTCTGAATCGCGTTGAGTCGCCGGCGAATGAATTCAAACGCCGGCAACTCCCGCCCACATTAATCATTTCCAGAAACGCAATTGGCATCGGGCGTCGCCGGCCCGTTACTCATCGCTATCACAGATAACCCGGATATTATCCGCGGGCGCGTGCTCTGCTCGCCGCCAGCGCTAACTCACGGGCGCGGGGCATCGCATCAACGGCCTTCGAAATCTGCGGATCGCCGTCGTTGAAAACCTGTGTCGCCGTGCGATATCCATAAGCCGCCGACAGCAAGTTGTAACGCAACTGCCGCTCAGCAAACGTGCGCGACTTGTCCAACTGCTCGGGAGTCACTTTGTAGATTCCCTTGCTCGCCGCAAACTTCTTCACCTCTTTGAAGAGCGCATCCGTAATCGGGTAATCGTCGTTCACCAGATCGTGGTCAAACTCGATCGCGCGTTGAATCTTGTAACTCTCAAAACCCTGCACGCGACCGGAAACCAACTCGAGCGAGAACGCGAACAGGATGTCGCGCAGATGACGCTCGGCAGCACTGATCGTTCCCGGCTTCACGACTTCATCGGGCGAGATGCCGCCACCGCCATACACCGCGCGTCCGGTATCGGTTTGGCTCTGCGGTCCATTTGGCGTCTTCGGCTGATTGTTCTTGTCGGCTGCGAGACCACCGGGGAAGTAGTAGTCGTAGTTGCCGCCGTTCGAGTAATCGCGCTGAATCAAACGTCCTGACGGCGTGTAGTACTTCGCGATCGTCAGCAACAGCGCCGAGTCGTAATCCAACTGGAACGGAAACTGAACGAGCCCCTTACCAAACGTCGTTTCACCAACGATCAGCGCGCGATCGTGATCCTGAAGCGCGCCCGCGACGATCTCAGCCGCCGACGCGGTGTCGCCGTTGACAAGCACAACAACCGGAACGGCGTCAGGGTTCTCGTTCACTGCTGCATACGGCTGCGTGGTGTCTTTAATTCTGCCCTTCTGCGTGACGATCATCTGTCCGCGTTGCAGGAACCTGTTCGCCACGCGCACGGCCTGAATCAACAGGCCACCGCGGTTGCCGCGCAGATCCAGAACGAGCATGTTCATGCCCTTCGAGTGGAGCTGTTTGAGCGCGTCGCCAAACTCGTCGTCGGTAGTCAGATTGAATCCGCCGGTCATTCCGACATAACCAACACCCGGCCTCAACATGTACGCTTGCGCGATCGACGGCAGCGAAACAGCGTCGCGAATGATGTTTACAGTTTCCTGCTGTTTGGTCGCGGGATGCTCGACGGTCACCTTCACGGTCGTGCCGCGCGATCCGAGCAAGAACTTTCGCACTTCGGGATAGGTCTTCCCTTTCATCGAATTGCCATCCACCGCGAGAATGCGATCGCCAAATCGCAGTCCGGCACGAGCGGCAGGCGAATCCGGGAAGGTGGCGCGAATGAAAGTATTGACGTCGGTGCCTTCGCGAAGATCTTCAATCGTGGCGCCGATTCCGAAATACTCGGAGCGCTGCTCGGTGCGGAACGACGCATACTCGATGGGATCGAAATAAGTCGAGTGTGGATCGAGAACGCTCAACATCCCGCTGATTGACGATTTGAAGATGGCGTTGTAATCGAGATTGCGGCCGTCGATGTGGTTCGTTTGAATCACGGCGAGGGCTTCGGAAAGGTCGCTTTTGATGGCCGGAGCAGTTGCCTCCGTCTTGCCGGATGGAGCGCTTGTGCTCGCGGAGCGATCAGGACCGGCTGCCCGGCGCGCCGAACGGTTCTGCTGGGCAATTATGAATGCGGGGAGTGCCAGGGCAAATAGAACGAATAAAATTCCCGGGGCAAAAGAGCTTTTTCTCACGCAACCCTCCTAAAACCAACATTGCAAGTACAGGGCCGATCCGTTCGGCGGGGAAACGGGGACGCCAGAATAACACGAAGCGGCGCAGCTTTTGAATTGTACGCAGCAGCCATTCCCTGAGTTTTGTTCAAGATCACCAGCAGCGATCTAGATGCGCGGGAACGAACTTTGGTCGCCCGCTCAACGGAGCGATACACATAAACACGGATTTAACGATATTATGCTACGGCTTTTCACACGACATTCGACAGAGGCAATTCGACGGAGGATCTTTAATGCCCACAACATTGAAACGGGATAGGCTTGTGTCGTTCGCCAATGAACACCGCTCGGAGTTTGAGAACCTGCTCCGTCGCTTTGTCGAAACACCCACGGTTTCGGTCGATCCAAACCACCTCGACGACATCAGAAAAGGCGTCGAACTTACCGTCGAAACGCTCGAATCATTCGGGGGAAAAGCCGAAGTTTACCGCGCCGACAAAGGAAATCCCGTCATTCACGGTGTGTTTGGCAACGATCCAAAGTTGCCCACCGTGACCGTCTACAACCACATCGACGTTCAACCCGCATCCAAAGAAACTGAACCCTGGGACACCGAGCCGTTCGTGTTCACCCAAAAAGGCGACACCTACTACGGCCGCGGCACGACCGACGACAAAGGACCCGCACTCAGCGCCCTGTTTGGCGCGCGCGCCGCGATCGAAGCAGAAGTTCCGGTCAACATCCGTTTTCTCTGGGAGTTTGAGGAGGAGATCGGCTCGCCAAACTTCGAGAAGATCATTTCCAAAGTCGCACCTTCATTAAAGACTAATTCGGTGGTCGTTTCCGATACCGTTTGGGTTTCACGTAATCGCCCGGCGAGCTCTGCCGGACTCCGCGGACTGATGGGTTTCATTTTGAGTCTGGAAACGGGAACCGTCGACACGCATTCCGGCGAGACTGGCGGCGCGTCGCGAAATCCGATTGCTGAGTTGATGCAACTCGTTTGCGACATCTACGAGCCGCGCACGGGGAAGATCAAGATCAAAGGTTTTTACGACGACGTCATTCCGCCGTCGAAGAAAGAGCTGCAAGACTGGGCGAACAGCGGTTTCACAACGAAGGCCTTCAAGAAAGCGCATCACCTGAAGAAAATGCGCAGCGAGGATCCGCTCGAAGTGATGAAACGGATCTGGGGTATGCCGACGCTCGAGATTCACGGTGTCGTTGGTGGATACCAGGGACCGGGATTGAAGTCGATCGTTCCGCCGCGTGCGGAAGTTAAAGCGTCGTGCCGGTTGGTGCCGGTGCAGGATCCGAAGCGAATTCAGAAACTGCTCGCGGCAGCGATTAAGGAACGAAATCCGGATGTGCAGATTCGTTTCGAGCATGCGGCGCCGGCGTTTCGCACCGTGGTCGAAGGACCGTTGCCGGAGGCGTTAAAGCGAGCGGTGAAGTTTGCGTTTGGCAAGGAAGCTGTGTTCGTGCGTGATGGTGGGACGATTGGGGCGATGACGAGCATCGAAAAGGTCTTGAAGTGTCCGGTGCTGTTTCTTGGTCTATCGCTGCCGGAGCACGGGTATCACGCGCCGAATGAGAACTTCGATTGGCAACAGGCTTCGGGTGGGATGGTTGCGTTTGCGAAGTACTTTGAAGAGATTGCTAACCTCAACCACGGATAAAGCAAATCAAATCAAACACGAGAGGCGCTCTTCGTTGAGAGCGACGAAGCCGAGTTTCTCGTAAAACCGTCGGGCCTGCGGATTCTCAAGGTGCACGGCGACGTCGATTCGCGTTACCGCCTCTTTCCGCAACTGCTCCTTTAACTGTTCGAGCATCTCCGAACCAGCGCCGTGCCCACGGCGATCCGGTTTGACGGAAACGTCGTCGAGCTTCGCGACCACTGCACCCATCGACGTCGAGATCGCGTAACACACAACGCAGATCCCCGCCGCGCCATTTTCATCGTAAGCCATCCAGACGAACCCGAGTTCAGGGCGTTCGAGAAACAGATCGAGCGCGTCGTTCAGTCCTTTCAGTCCGAGATCGCCATACGCTTGACTGCTCGCGAGGTAGTGCTCGTCCGCGCTCAGAAAATCGGTGAGCATATGAAACGCGTCAGGCACATCGGCCGCGTGCATTTTTCGGCAAGTGATCGCCACGGGCCAATGATGCCAAAAGAATTCCGAAAACGCGAGATTCGCTCGGTTCGAATTGCGCGCTGGTTCACCTCCAGCGGAAACACGGATTTTTTGCTAACCAGACCTGTTTCCGCTCGGTTCAGCGCTTCCCCATCTAGTTTTTCGGATCTATAATCCAGCCTCCGCAAGCCAGTAATTCCATCCCAGTTCGCGCAGGTCAGGAGTCATGAAAAAGAAAACAACTCTATTCGCAACGGCGATATTTCTCTTCGCTGCAATCTCCGCGTTTGGCCGCGAAGCGCGGCTCGTGCGCTACCCGCATTACCACAATGGCCGCGTCGTCTTCAGCTATCTTGGCGATATCTGGACCGCCGACGAAAACGGCCAAAACATCCAGCGCCTGACAGTCAACCGAGCACGCGACGTTTACGGCCGTTTCTCGCCCGACGGAAAGTGGATCGCGTTCTCGAGTGATCGCGCGGGAAACCTCGACGTGTACCTAATACCGGCCGGGGGCGGCACTCCGAAACAACTCACCAACCATTCCGCTGACGACACCGTCCTCGGCTGGTCTGCTGATTCTCGCTCGGTGATCTTCAGCAGCAATCGCGGTGAAGACTTCATGCCGCAGCTTTATCTCGTCAGCACCGAAGGCGGCATGCCCGTGAAAGCCGGCACCGACATGGGCGTCCAGGCATCCTACTCGCCCGATGGAAAGCGACTCGCTTACAACCAGAAGTCGCAGGTTTACTGGCGCAAGTATTATCGCGGCTCTTATCAAAGCGACATCATGATCATGGACGTCGCGGCGAAGAAGTTTACGCAAGTCACCGATTTCGACGGTCTTGATTCATGGCCGATGTGGGGTCACGACGGTTTCATTTACTTCGTCAGCGATCGCGACGGGAATGGTCTGACAAACATCTGGCGCGTTTCCGACAACGGCGGCAAAGCCGATCGCATCACGACGTTCAAGGCCGGCGACGTTCGTTGGCCCGCGATCAGCTCCGACGGCCGCGTGATCGTTTTCGAACACGACTTCGGTATCTGGAAACTCGACGTCGCTTCCAAACGCACCACGCAGATCAGTCTCAACATCGACGCCGAGACACAGGAAAACCTCAGCGAGACGATGTCGTTCAACTCGCAGGCTGACGATTACGATCTCGCGCCGTCTTCGCGCCGGATCGCGGTTTCAATTCACGGCGAGATCTTCAGCGCGCCGGTTGAAGAAGGCGATCTGAAACAACTCACCGACGGCCCCGCTCGCGATCGCATGATCCAGTATTCACCGGACGGCAAGTCGCTCGCTTACGTGTCCGACCAAAGCGGACGCGAAGAGATCTGGGTCACGGCCGTAGACGGTTCCGCGCCGGCACAGCAGCTGACCGATATCGACGCGTTGAAACAAGGCTACAACTGGTCTCCCGACTCGAAGGAGATCGCTTTCAGTTCGTCAGACGACAAGCTGCGCAAACTCACCGTCGCAACCAAACAGATTGCCGAACTCGATTCGTCGCGATACGGCGGTTTCAGCGCGCCCGTTTGGTCGCCTGACGGAAAGTGGATCGCCTACTCGAAACCTGACGCCGCGCGCACTTCCGATATTTACCTCGTAGCTGCGGCGGGCGACGACAAAACGCCACACAAAGTCACGTTCGATTCAAACAACGACGGCAATCCGCAATTCTCCGCCGACGGTCGCAAGCTCTACTTCCAACGCGTCGAATCGACGGGCGGCAACACGCCAAACTCGGTTCAGATCTATTCAGTGTTGCTCGAGCACCAGGACCGCGACCCGGACGATGCTGAAGAGCGCGCTGAAGCAGAACCTCCGCAACGAGAACCGCCGCCTGCGGGAGAAGCTGGTGAGGGCGCACCTCCCGTGCGTCGTCCACCGGCAAACCGTCCGCCGCGCGAGATCAAAATGGATTGGGCCGGAATGAAACGTCGCACGCGCCAGGTTACGCGTATGCCGTTCCCGGTGCTTGGTTACACGAGCACGCCCGACAGTCGCACGCTCGTTTTCGTCACGACAGAACCGACAGCCACTGCGAGTGTTCCGGTGGTCTATTCAATCGGTGAAGACGGACGTCGCCTCGCTAGAATCACGGCGGGACAAGCGCCCAACGATGGCGAAGGCGGTGGTCCGGGCGGCGGCGGCGGTTTTGGCGGCGGGATCAGCGGCCTGAACATTTCACGCGACGGTCGCACGTTGTTCTTCCGCGAACGCGACGGCGTCTATTCGGTTCCGCTGGCCGCGAACGCTGGTGCGGGTGCTGGTGGAGCGGCCGCAGCAGGTGGTCCACCACGTGAAGCCGGACGGCGCCGGATCAATTTCAACGTCCGCGTGCAGGTCAATCGACCCGCGGAGTGGGCCGAGATGTTTGACGATGGCTGGCGCACGATGAAGTACCGCTTCTACGATCCGAAGATGCACGGCATGGATTGGGACGCGATGCGTGCCAAGTACCGTCCGCTCGTTGACTTCGTCGGCGACCGTCAGGAACTGCTCAACATCATCAACGAAATGATCGGCGAGCTGAATGCTTCACACACTGGCGCCGCGCCGCCACCGCGTGGCCAGGGCGGCGGTGGAGTTTCGACCGCGCATCTCGGCGTCGAGCTCGAACCCGACGCGGCGGCCGGTCGCTACAAAGTGACGTACGTCTATGAAGATGGACCAGCCGATAAAGATTGGGTGCGTGTGAAAGTCGGCGACTACCTGCTCGCGATCAACGGTAAGCAGGTGAAAGCCGGAGACGAGTACTGGGACATTCTCAACGATCGTCTGAATCGCAAGGTGGTCGTGACCTTCAACAGCAAACCGTCCGAAGACGGTGCGTGGAACACGCGCATCGAAGCGATCAACGGCGGCGCGTACAGCCAGTTGCGTTACGAGCGCTGGGTGAAGGAACGACGCCAGAAGGTCGACGAGCTTTCCGGCGGACGCATCGGCTACCTCCACATTCAGGCGATGAACCCACCGTCTCTCCGCAAGTTTGAAAAGGAGATTCGCGAGTTTCGCAACAAGGAAGCAATGGTGATCGATCAGCGTTGGAACGGTGGCGGCAACATCGAACAGGAGTTGCTCGCGATTCTGGTCCAACGCCAGTACCAGGTGTGGCAACCGCGCGGCACCGAAGCGTCCGGGCGTCCATTCGCCGGGTTCTTTGGACCGAAGATCGTGTTGCAGAACTGGCGCTCGGCTTCAAACGCGGAGATGTTCCCCGCTGGCTTCCGCGCTTTGGGACTCGGCAAGGTAGTCGGAACGCCGACGATGGGCGCCGTGATCGGAACGGGCAGTTACAGCTTGATCGATGGTTCGACTGTTCGTACTCCGGGTGTGGGTGTGTTCCTCGCCGACGCCAAACACACAAACATGGAGAACTACGGCGTGCAGCCTGACCTGCTCATCGAAAACCGGCCGGAAGATGTACTCGCCGGACGCGATCGACAACTCGAAGCTGCAGTTGAAGAACTAATGAAGCAGTTGAACGGCACGCGCCGCAGCCTCACGACTGACGGTCAGCAGAAGTAACAACCAACGGCGGATGACACGGATTGCTCAAGATCCGTGTCATCCGTTTTTTCGATTATTGCTTGTCTGGTTTGAGCTTGAAGTCAGCAGGCACAAACTCGATCGACTTCAACACGCCATCAGCCTTTACGGCCTTATCGGTATTTGGAAGATAAGAAATAACCACGACGTTCTCGGGTTTGCGCGGCCCACACGAAATCTCGCCCTGAACGTCGGCAACGAAAGTCCTGATCAGCATGCCCTCAAGACTGATCGCTCTCAGCCGCAACTGTCCCGTGGCAGTTCGAAAGACGAAAAGCGCATCCTTCTTTTCACAGTCGAGTTTCACGAACGTCGCCAACACTTGAGTCTCGCCGTCAGCGGGCTTCCGCAAGGCCTCACGCAATTGTGACGACGGATCAAACGGCTGTGAGACTGCTGTTTCTCCGGCGACGACCTGCGGACCGGCGACTGTCGATATCCCGTTCCCTTCAGTCAATTGCTTCTCACGTTTATCGAGTTGGGCCAGCAGGTACTCCGCGTGCTGGTTCACGGCATCGTTCGATTTCGCAACCTGCTCCAGCAGCGGACGCGCCGTCTTGTAATCACGCTCGTGCATGTAAAGCTGCGCGAGCATGAACATGTAACCGACATGGCCCGGCGTCTCACGCAAAACGCGCTTCATCATCGCGATCGATTCGTCGATCTCCGTGTTGGAAAGCAGGCTGACAAACGCGAGCAGAGTGTACGACTCGGGAAAATCACGACGCAGCTCGATCGCGCGTCTCAGGTGCTGGCGAATTTTGGCAAGCTGCTCGGGCGTGTATATCGCCTGAGTGTCTTCGGGACGTTGCCGGCTCAACGCGTAAGCGTAGTAGTAATGCGCAAGATAGTTTTGCGAACTCGCGGCAGTGGCTCGTTCGAGACTCGCGCGAGCTTCGTCTGTCTTGCCCTCGCGAAAACGCAGCATGCCTAACGAAGCGTGGGCCATTCCCAGGTTTGGATCGAGCTCCAAGGCCACTTGCAGATAGGTCTCCGCTTCAGATCGGCGGTTGCTGTGCAGCAAAAGATCGCCCAGGTAAGCCTGCGCTTCCGCATCCGTCAAAGGTTTTACTTCGCTGATCGCGTCGAGCGCGAGCTTGTTGCTGAACTGACCTTTCAAGATCCCGTACTGTGACTTGTTAACGTAATCATTCAACTCTTTCAGCATCGCGTCGAAGGTCGTTTCGAACGCCTTCGGGAACGCCGTCTCGACCGGCACGTTGTTGGCGATCAACTCCAGAAAAGTCGTCAGCTTTTCGTGCATCCCCTTGCCGATGATCAGGTAGTGCATCAACGCCCACGACTGCGCGTAGAAAACACCCTGCTTCGATTTCTCGTTGTAGTACGGCGACTGGTGATCGACCGCAAACAACGTAGGCAGCGGCAACAATTTATTTCGGCGCAGGTACGAGAGGTGATAACCGGGCTCGATTCCAATCACGAACTTTTGATCTTCGGAGATCTTGAACGTGCTGTAGTACTCCGCCAGTCCTTCGTTGAACCATGCCGGAGCACCCTTGAGAGTGTTGTTCACAAGCAGGTGCGTGTACTCGTGAAAAATGATCTGGAACACGCCCTCCTCACCGCGAAGATACCAGTCAGTCGAGAGCGCGATGTAGTTGACGTCCGGACCAGACTGGAAGAAGCCGCCCGTGTTTGGTGGTCCGAACAGCTGGTAACTCTGCTTGTTCTTGAAAACGACGACGGTAGTAGGCACCGGCGTGTTGAACCTGGTGCGTGGGAAGAGCTGGGTGAACGCTTCGCGAAACTGCTCCAACTTCCCCGCGACTTTGCGAATGTCTTTCTCGTTCGCATTGCCGATGAGGTAGAAGTTCTTCGTGCGGACACTGACCCACGCGTCTTTCGCAGACACCGTGGATTGCTGAGAGACGAGGGCCAGTAAACAAAGGACTACGGCGAGGGGAAAAACAAAACGTTTCATAGATTTGGGCCCGCCGTAGCCCGTTATTTTTTGAACCGGAACCGCGTGGGTTCTATTCTTCTGGACCGGTGCAGCTTGGGCCGTGAAGGGCGGGAATCTTCTGACTGATGATCGGATACTTCGGAGCTTCGTCTATGTTGATCTGCGTCCAGTGAGCATAGTTTTCAGGCACGTTGGTGTCGGCGAAGATCGCTTCGACCGGGCACTCAGGCACGCACGCGTCGCAATCGATACAGGTATCGGCGTTGATGTAAAGACGATCGGTTAATTCATGAAATGCTTCAACAGGACAAACAGCTGCGCAGTCGGTGTACTTGCAATCGACGCATAATTCAACAACTACGTAGGTCATTGGGGAAATAAGCTCCTTTCGATGTAGAGCAAATAGTTATTCAGTCGTGAGTGTAATGTCAACAGGAAAATATTTGATTAATCCGTGGTCTAGCGTTCGCGACGTGCGTAGTCGAGCGTGTGCGTCGTATTTTCCGTAACACTCGGCACAGGTTCGCCGAGATTTCTTGCCGGAGGTAAACGCATGTCCTGATGCATTGTTGGCGCCGCCGGGAAATAATTCTTGTTTTCAGTCGTCGATGAGATCAACTTCGAGAAGTTTCTGATCAACATAAACTCTGTAAAACTGATGACCAGAAACGTAAGCAACATGAAGACGCCTATCAACTCCTGGCTCAACCCGGCTTCCTTGCGCAACGCCAGCGACCCGCCGAGCATGATTCCCAGGCCAGCCAATCCGATCAAAGTAATCGCAGTCAACAAAGCACTGATCGCTATGGTGTGGCTCGACTCTTTTCGGTCTCTCAAATCAGCGCCGCAGCGATTGCAATAACTCAGTCCCTGGGTGCGCGGCATGCCGCAATTTGGGCAAAACATCTCGCTTACCTCCGCTTAAGGTGTGATCCACAAGTAATAGATCGCCTGCCCAACACCGATGAAGAAACCAATAATCGCACCGAATAGCTCAATTGTCTTGAGGTGCTGCTGGGCTACAGATAGTACGAGCGCTTCCAGTTTTTCGATCGGGTAATCCGAAACTTTTTTACGCACCAGCCCGCCAACGTCGAACTCCGCGATCGCGACGGGCAAACGTTCCCGCGCCGCCAGCGTGATTCGGTCGATCAGCGCCGAGCTCGCGCGTTCCATCGCATTTTCCGAAACATGGTCGCCCAGGCGACCGATCGGCGCGATCAGCAGACGGTCTATCTGCGCACTCAGAATCGCGTTGATCGTGCGCGCCGTGTCTTCGCGCGCCAGCAAACTCAACAGGGTTCGGGTCAGCAACTGCTTGACGTGTTCCGCCGATCTTGGATCCACCTGTTGCAACACCGAACCGAGTGTTTGCGGACGCAGTCGATCGATCGCCTCTGAAAAATGTTCCGACACGGAGGTGGACAGCGTTTCGCTGCGGAGTATCTCGACGAGCCGGGCCGTGATCTGCGCCTTCAGTTCGTCAAACTTCGCGGAATCGAATCGTCCGATTAGCTGGCTCAACGGCCTGTTCATCACGTTGTCGATCGTCGCGTTCAGAAAGCTTTCGGCTTCCTGCTCGAACGCCTCGCCGCGCAAGTACTCTTCGACTTTCTTCGGCAACGTCTTGTTCACCAGATCGTCAACTTCGCGATGGATGCGTTCGCGCGAGATGAAGATCTTTTTGAACAGCGAGAGTTGTTCGTAGTACTGATCGACTTCGAGTTTGATCAGCGCGCCGATCTGCTTGCGTGTCGTTTGCGCCGTGGCGATGTCAGCGAGGTGATGGACGATGGGTGGAACTTCCTGATCGATGCGCGCCTTGATCAAGGCGATAGTGTCCGGCGTGACCGTTTCCGCCAGGGTCGCGTGACTCTGCGAGAGATCGTCAAGCCGCCCGGAAACAAACTCGCGCACTCCTTGTTCGAAACCTTCGTCGCCGAGGTAGCCCTGGACTCGTTGCTGAAGAAAATCCAGCGCGTTATCGACCGATTGATTGTTGACCAGATCGCCGAAGTTTCGTTCCAGCAACCCGTCGATCTGCTTGTCAACGAAACGTTCGATCGCCTCGGCGGTCTCTTCGCTGCGCAACATGTCGGCGATGTACTCAGCCAATCGATACTGAAGCGCGGAGATCGTGTCGAGAATCGGTGCGCGCACGTGCGACGGCAGCGCATCTATAAACGATGGATACACGCGCGCCAGCAGCTCGTTCGTGTAACCACCGACAAAGTCAGATACCTTTCGTTGAAAGAAACTCGTTTCGAACATCGCGTCGAAGACGGTTTGCTGCGAAACCAGCTCGTTGCCGACAGCGTTGCCGATCGATTGCGCCAGCTTCTCACGATGCCGCGGGATCATTCCCTGAGGCCAGATCGTGAAGCCGAACAATTTTTTCGCTTGATAAGGATGAAAGAGCATCCAGATCGCGAGCCACGCTGCGCCAAAGCCGTGGATCGTCCCCACGACTACCCAGAGGACGGCGATTATGATCTTGTGTGTTAATGGATCGAGATTCACTTGCTGGACGGAGTTTCAACCGGATACCCGGCATTGATCCACGCGCCGGTGCCGCCCGCGACGTTGATCAAATTCGTGAAGCCTTGCTGTTGCAACAAACTCGCCGCCGCGCTCGAGCGATAACCACCCGCGCAAATCACGGCCGTCGGTTTGTCTTTCTGGAGGGGCAGTTGATCGATGGTCCGGTCGAGTGCCGACAGCGGCGCATTCACCGCGCGCGGCACATGACCGTTGCTGTACTCAGCCGGACGCCGCACGTCGACGATCTGCAACTCGCGGTTGGCAATCTGTTCTTTCAACTGGTCCACGCTCACCTGTTCGATTGCGTTGACCGGTAGTCCCGCTTCGCGCCAACTCTGAATGCCGCCGCGCAAATAGCCTTTCACGTTCTCGATCCCGACGCGGGCCAGACGAACAACTGATTCGTCAACCTGGTTCTTCGTATCGGCAATGATCACGATCGCAGCCTGCAAGGGGATTAGGCTGCCGGACCAGATCGCGAACTGACCACCGAGTCCGATGTTCACCGAACCGGGAACATGGCCGGCGCCAAACTCCGACGCCGAGCGCACGTCGAGCAACACGTGTCCGCTCGTCTGCAAGCTCAACACTTCGTGCGGCGACAACTCTAACGGTTCCGAAAGCTCCGACAGTTCGCGGGCGCCCGCACGATTGATCTCCGCGTCTTTTGGAAAATAGACGGGCGCTTCCGGCAAGTCAGCCGTCATCAACTTCACAAATTCCGCTTTGCTCATCGGCTTGAGCGCGTAGTTGAATCGTCGTTGCTCGCCGATGGTCGACGAGGTCTCCTTCGACATGCTTCGTCCGCACATGGATCCCGCGCCGTGTGCGGGATAAACTTCCACTTCATCCGGCAGCTTTAACAGCTTTTCGTGAAGCGTGTCGTACATCATCGCGGCCATCATCTGCGGCGTGTAACCTTTGCCGCCCGCGAGATCAGGCCGGCCCACATCGCCAATAAACAACGTGTCGCCGGTCAAGACCTTTTGTGGCTGATCGGAAACTTCCGTGTCGGTAATCAACACGCAGATTCCTTCGGGCGTGTGCCCGGGAGTTTCCAGAAAACGCAAGACGACTTTTCCGAGTCGAATCTCTTCGCCGTCACGCACGGCGCGATGATCGAACTTTGCTCCCGCTTGTTCGCCGAAGACTATCTGTGCGCCGGTGCGCGCGGCGAGCTCCTGGTGACCGCTGACAAAATCCGCGTGCAGGTGCGTTTCGATCACGTACTTGATTTCGAGACCATTGGCCGCTGCTTCGGCGAGATACTCGTCGACGTCTCGCTGCGGATCGACGACCGCAGCCTCGCCTTCCGAGCCAATGAGATACGACGCGTGGGCCAGACAGGCTAGATAAAATTGCTTGAAGTACATCGACGAAACCTCAATCCGTGTTCGGCAATTTATAGAACTCCCGCGCCGGTTTCAACGGGCGAAGCATCCAGTAGGGCCGCCGCGTCCCGTCCGGCGAGTATTTGTCGGCCGGTCTGGTCATCGCCAGCCACTTTCGATACACGTCGCGCGACTTCTCAGTATCCACAAAAATATCGCCCGGCTGGTCTTCGGCTTCCGCCGCGCGCACCCGCACCGCCTGGTGCCAGCAATGCATTCCGGAGATCGGATCGGGATGGACCGGAAACGTCATGTTCTGATGAACGCCCGCGTCTTTCCACCAGATCCGCAAGGTGTCCGCGTCGGCCGACTCGTAGGGCTGAATGCCCTTCTCACGTTCGAGACGCCACGTCGTTCCGCTGCGATCCAACTTCACGGTCGCCATTAACTGTCGCTGTCCTTCATCTGTCAATTTCCAGCGGCCCATGTGATGACTGCACGCGACGATTCCCGGTCGAATACCTTCCGTGACCCACGCCGCTACGACGTAGTAACCGATTTCTGTTTCGACGCGCACGAGATCGCCGGTGCGAACGCCAAGTTTTTTCGCGTGGCTCGGGTGAATCCACAGCGGATTGGTGTGCGCGATCTCGTCAAGCCACTTCGCGTTCGCGCTGCGCGTATGAATCTGAACGGCGAGACGGAACGTCGAGATCAGGATCGTTTGGTCTTCTTCGAGATTGTCCGGATGCACGTGACTCTTGATGTAAACCGGAATCGAGTACTCGGGCCAGCCCCAGCTGTTCATCGTCGACGAATAGAATTCCAAACGGCCGCTCGGCGTCGGGAAGCCGCGCTTGATCTCGCCGCCCGCGTTGATGCCGACGAGTCGACGTCCGTCTGCGTCGCCGTCCGGCAACGGCAGCGGGACG
>DATANW010000370.1:0-11358 GCA_036266055.1 Pyrinomonadaceae bacterium
CACGAGGTCTCGTTCGACTATCAGACCGAAGTCCAACGCGCCGTCCACGCAAACCTCCAAAACGAGATCGATTCTGTTGTAAACCGCATCGAAAACCCTCAATTACGAGACGTTTCGCAGACGATCCTCGTCGAACTGGTCCGGTTTTTCGACTGGCTCGACCGCATCGAAAATAACCTTCATAAACTCGATACTCTCCTCGAAAATCTCTCACTGCTCGAAGTCCTCGAATTCGAGTCGCGCTCACTCATCGACTATATCGACACCAGAGCAGCCAAGGTCGCGTCAGCCGCCGGACACGATCGCCTCAATGACGTCCTCGACGGCATTTCCTACGGAATTACCCACGATTTACGCAGGATTTTCGAGCGCGAGCTGGTCCGCGGAGTTACCGAACAATCTACCCCAATAGTCTACGGCAAGATCCTTCACGCTCACGGCTTGTTAACGAACTGCTTCCAGCAATCGACGATCACGCTGCTGCAGGTATTCAAGCCCGGCATGGACGCATCGGCGCTCTTCAACGACATCGAGCTGCGATTGCAACAGTCGCTCGTGCTCTGCAAAGACCTGTCATCGCTGATGCGTTTTGTGCGTCTGTCGCAAGCGAACTCCGACCCCGACGTGCTTCGCACCGTCAGCGAACGAATACTCGAATTCCGCGATGGCAGCATGCAGTATCTGATGTACAAAGACTGGCGCGGCTACGAGAGTCTGGCCCTGGAAGTGATCACCGCAATCGAGAACAACCTCGACGCCAAACCATTGCTGCATAACTTCCTTTGTTTCCTCGAACTTCTCTACGGCCACGTAAAAATGCGCGCGGTGCTCGCCGAGAATTTCCCGTATTCGGGCGGTGAACAGGACCCCGAACCTTTGTCTCAGTTTTAACTCACTCGCGTTCACCCCACGCATCGCAAGGTGCCGCAAAACGTTAGCCCTCCGGTAACATAAATTGTTACCCGGGGGCTAATCGCGACTCTGAGCAGCTACCAACGGCGCGAACTTCATCGGTGGCCCGGAAATTTTAGTGTCAGTCACTGGTAGACCGCGCAGAAACTCCATCATCCCGTCCTTGATCTTGGGTGACGAGAGAAACAGCGGATCGCTGTGGACCGCGCCTTCGATGATCATGTGCGTGCTGTTGGTGAATCCCTTTCGATATTCCTCCGCGTTGCTGATTGGTGTGCGCGCGTCGAGGGTTCCGCTGATAAAAAGCACGGGGACGTCCGACTTCACCGGTGAACGAAAGTCATCGCCGAGATCCGGCGCTTTCCATTCTTCGCAGATGTCGGGGAACGGGAAGTTGAAGATGTCTTCGAGCAACGTGCCTTTCGCTTCGCGCGCGATCTGTTCGCGTCGTGCGGCCGTTTGACCTGAGGCGCAGTCCATCATGTACGACATCGCCGATCCGAGTTCCTGGCGCGAGATGTTCACCCATACCTGCGCCGGATTAGTGAAATCGCCCTTCGACGCTCGATAGAACAACGCCGGGAAGTTGGCCGTCACCGTCGTGCCGATGTTGTTGGCAACGATGTACTGCATGATGAACTTGTTGACGATCACGTGCACTTTTTGTTTCGTGCGTGGATCGGTGATCTCGACGGTTACCGGTTGCGCGTCTAAGTGATCGAACACCGATTTCATGAGGCCCAAGAAGTCGGGAATGTCTTTTCCGATCTGCGGGTCGGCTTTGATCACTGCCGCGAGATCTTCGAGGTGCTTTTGAATGTTGGAAGGCAGTTTGTACGTGTGGTCCGGACCTTCCGTGCCGGCGAGCATGGCGCGGCTGATGCTCTGCGGGTGACGTCTCATCGTCGCGAAAGCGAGATGAGTGCCGTAGCTGATGGCCCAGAGACTTATCTTCGGCACGCCGAGCGCTTTGCGGAGATCTTCGAGATCGTCGGCACTCTCGTTTGTGTTGTAGGCGTTAAGATCGACGCGTTGCACGTCGCGCCAGTACTCGATGCAGGCTTTCGAATTCTTGCGCAGTTCTTTAAGCGCCAATTCACGAGTGGGAGCGACGTCGAGCGGCATAGAGAGGTTTTCGTAGCAACCGAGGTTTGGTTTTGCATAGCCGGTCCCGCGCTGGTCGAAGGCAATCACGTCCGCGATCTCGCGAAACGCCATGAACAGAGGAAAGCGCGAGCCCATGGCGGCGCCGATTCCGGAACCGCCGGGTCCACCCGCGAGATAGACGATCGGCGGACCGGGTTTGGCGGCGGTGCTCTTGAAACGAACAAAAGCGAGCTCGATCAGATTGCTTTGCGGGTCGCCACGTTTCTCCGGGACGAGGAGCGTTCCGAATTCAGTGGCGGTCTTTTCGCCTTTGCTGTTCGCGAATGCGTACGGCTTGATCTTCAGGGTCCCGGCTTTCGGTTGGGCCGAAACAGACATAGTGCACACAAAGAGAGTGATGATTAAGACACACTTCGAGATAGACATACGCGATGCCTCCTTCAATTCAAATCCGTGTTTAGCTTTGGTTTTTAGTTGTCTTCGATTTCGGAGATGGCCCACGTCGCTTTCGCGCGAACGGCCAGTTCCGGATCATTCAATGCGCGTTGGAGCGAGGGCAGCGCTTCGGCACTGGCGATCTCGCCGAGCGCTTCAGCGGCCGCGCTGCGCACTTCCGCACGCGAATCTCCGAGAAGTAATTGGCAAAGGGCCGCGACTGCCCGTTTCTCCTTCATTTCGTTCAATGCCCAGGCGGCGAGACGACGCACGCGCCAGTCTGCGTCAGCCAACGTTGCGATGAGCGTCTCAGTTGCGCGTCCATCGCGCACCTCGCCGATCGCGCGTGCGGCAGCCATTCGCACCCACGCGTCCGCGTCGCCGAGTAGCGTGATCAGTTGCGGAATCGCAGGCGCACGTTCGCCGGGAGGCATGTTGGTCAACTCGCCGATGGCCCACGCCGCGTTGCGACGCGTCGAGGCGTTTGGGTTGTTGAGTTCGTTGGTCAGTGCCCGGAAAGCTGCCGGGCCCATCGAAGCCAGGGCGAGTGCAGCCTGTTCGCCAGGCGACGGGTGTTTGAACGTGTCGAGGGCGGGAGTCCAGCGGCCGCTGGTGTAACACGCAATTGGTTCTGTTTTGCGATCGTCTGCCAGCGTGGCAATGAGCGTCGGGATTGCCTGGAGATCTTGATTTTTGCCGGCGTCGCAGGCGGCGCGGGCCAGATCTTGCGGCGCTGTGGAGTCGAGTTGGGCCGGCGCGGGAAGTCGAGTCTGTTTGGCGCGATCGGAAGCTGGTTCCTGTGGTGCCGTGCCCTCCGTGGTTGCGACTGCGCTTGAAGGTATTACTAATCGCATCGACGTGTCGATTGGTACACGCAATGAGAAACCAAACGCGGATCCCAGGAGCGACGACAGGCAAAGTGTGGCTATGACGCCAACCGTTATCATCCGTGCCGGCCACTTATTCAACGACAATCTTTTCCGAGTTAGTTGCCTGATGCGTTCCTCGAGCATACGACCGTCGAATACGCTCAACATGATGCTGCTCCTTGCCGGAAGTAGTGAAAGATCAGCTGCCCGCAGCAGTGAACGCGCGTACGACTCGGGCCGCAGGACTTGCCGCGTCACCAGCTCGTCGCACGCGAGTTCTCGCTCTCCTTCAATTTGTCGCTTGATCAGAAATGTAAGCGGGTGAAAAGAGATCGGCAGCGAAACCAATTCGCAGAGAATCTTGGCTAGGAAATCGCGTCGTCGCACATGCGCCATCTCGTGTCCGATGACCGAGAGAAGTGTTTCCGGATCGATGTCGCCGCAGAACGACTCGGGAAGCACGATCAGTGGACGCGTTATTCCCAGCGTGTATGGAACGCTTGCCGTGAGCGATCGCGCGAGTCGAACCTTTTGCACGCCAAACGCGGCCATGCAACGCTTCAGCGAAATCTCCATCGGCATCGTTAGGGCGTGAAAGATCAGGGATCGCCGCAGTCGTTCCTTTGTGGCCCACAGCCGCCCGAACCGCAACGCGCACAATCCGAGAAACACCGCGTACGCAACGGCAACGAGTTGCATGTTTCGCTGCGTAGTGTTGACTACGACCTGCGAGCCTTTTCGCCGCTGCGTATGATCGATGGCCGTGTTCTCATCCGTGTTATCGATGCTAGCTGTGTTATTCGTGATTGTTTTTACTGGCGCCGGCAACGTGGGCAGGACATCCATCGCCGTGATGACGGGCGCGATTAGGCAGAGGACGAGCGCAGCGCTCCAAACGAGGTGGCGATAATGCGCGGAGGAGTCCTTCAGACAATAGGCCCCGAGTCCGGCGAATGCCGTGATCGCCGCGATCTGCCACGTCGAATTCACGAGAAAGTTCAAAACGAACTCGTTAGCGTTGCTCATCTGCGTCCTCCTTGTCCAAAAGCTCGTGAAGCGTTTTCAACCGCTCGGGCGTGAGATGTTTTTCCTGAAGCAGGCTCACCACCAGACCCTCCGCCGAACCGCCGAAGACGCGATCGACAAATTCGCGCAGAGCCTGTCCTGTAAACTTATTGCGACTCACAGTCGCCCGGTAGACGTACGCCTTGTCCTTTAGCACCCGCTTCACGCGCTTTTTCCGATGCAAAACGGTAAGCATCGTCTGAACGGTGGTGTAGGCAAGTTCACGCTTGAGTCCCTTTTGAACTGTCTGAACGTTCGCGGGCCCCGTTTCCCACAGGACCTGCATGATCTCCAATTCGAGCGGCGTCATCTGATCGCTTTTCTGTCGCGGCATAGTCGATACCTACTAAGACTTTAGTTGGATATAACGCAAGTCAAGCGCGGCTGTCAACTAAAACTTTAGTTGGTGAAGGAAAAACTTATCGCTTCTGACAGGCGGGACAGTAGTAGGTGGATCGGCCACCGTGAACGATGCGCTTGATCTTCGTGCCGCAGCGGACGCACGGTTCACCTTCGCGTTCGTACACGCGCCAGAACCGCTCGCTCGTTCCGGAATAGCTGCCGTTTCCGTCGGCGAGATCGATCCGCAACGTCGAACCAGCCTCGATCGCCTCGTGCAACACTTCGCGAATGGCCCCGTACAACTTCCGCGCACGCGGCTTCGACAAGCGATGCGCCGATTTCATCGGATTCACACCGGCGAGAAACAACGCTTCGACGGCGTAGATGTTTCCCAAGCCGAGAATCCGCGTCTGGTCCAACAGCAGTTGTTTCAAGCTGCGTCGCGAGCGCCGGAGCGTCTCGATGAAATACTCTTCGGTGAACTCTTCTGACAGCGGTTCCGGCGCCAGCGTCGACAGTTCCTTCGGTAAACGCGCGGCATCGACGATCAGGCGCATGCGTCCGAACTGTCGCATGTCGCAGAACACGAGCCGTCGTTCGTCATCGAGATGAAACACGACGTGCGCATACGGCGGCAGATTGTCGTCGGTCGTCAACGAGACAAACTTGCCCGTCATGCGCAAGTGCGTCGTCAACACGCGTCCGGATTCGAGTTCAAACAGGATGTACTTGCCGCGACGACCGACGGCGGTGATCAGCGAGTTGCGTAGTTGGCGATCGAACGCCGGGCGGGAAATATCGGGAGCGATGCGTTTGAGTTTCAATTCCGCGGCAAGAATACGTCGCCCGACGACGACCGGGCGCAAAGCGCGGACGACGTGTTCTACCTCGGGAAGTTCCGGCATGCGTACGACCTACTTTGTGCGTTTTGTGGCTATTATTTGTCGCGGTCGATGATCTGCTCGATTTCGTTCTTGACCTTCTCGACCAAACCATCTTTGCGCGCTTCGATATTCAAACGCAGCAACGGCTCGGTGTTCGACGGGCGAATGTTGAAGCGCCATTCGGGCGTGTCGAGCGAATAGCCATCGGTGTAGTCTTCGGTGCCCTCGCCTTGAAACTTCGCTTTCACGTCGGCGATCACCTTGTTGATGTCTTTCACTTTGTAATTCAACTCTCCGGACATGTAATGCCCGGCCATGTACGGCGCCATCATTTCCGAGAACGATTTCCCGAGCTTCGAAAGATGTTCGAGCACGAGCAGGAACGGAATGATACCGTTGTCGGCGTAGAAATTGTCGCGGAAGTAGTAGTGCGCGCTCATCTCGCCGGCGAACAACGCATTCTCTTTGCGCATGCGGTCTTTTATGAAAGCGTGTCCGCCCTTGGAGATGATCGGGCGCCCGCCTTTGTCGTTGACCACCTTGAGCGTGGGCCAGATCACGCGTGGGTCGAAGATGATCGCGTTGTTGTGCCCGTATTTCTCGAGCAGGATGTCGGCGAGTAAAGCGGTGACGTAAGCGCCGGAGATAAAACGTCCGCCTTCGTCGATGAACATGACCCGATCGGCGTCGGCATCCCAGATAGCGGCGAAGTCGGTGTGCTCATCTTTGACGAGTTGTTCGGTCTCGGCACGGTTGCCGGGCAGCATCGGATCGGGTGGTCCTTTTGGGAACGAGCCGTCGGGTTCGAAGTTGAGCGGGAGCAGATCTTGTCCGAGCTCCTGGACGAGTTGACTGACGCCGCGCGAGACGTATCCGAAGTTGGCATTGCCGACAAAACGAAAACGCTTGATTGCGGATCTGTCGACGGACTTCAAAACATGGCGAAGATAATCGTCAAGGATATCTCGCTCGGTCAACGTCCCTTTCTTGTCGGACGTCACGCCGGCGTCTTTTCCTTCTTTCAACAAATCGCGAATGTCGAAGAGTCCGGTGTCGGAAGAGATAGCCGTGACGTGCTCGCGTACAAGCTTCATTCCGTTGTACTGCCTCGGATTATGCGACGCGGAAACGACAACGCCGCCCGAATAGTCGTAAGCGCCGACTGCGAAGTAGAGCATGTCGGTCGTGATCTTGCCGATGTCGATCACGTCGACACCCGCGTCGAGGAAACCTTGAGTGAGAGCTTTCTTCAGCGGCGGCGAAGATTGACGAGCGTCCATGCCAACGACCATGGTCTTCGGCTTGAACAGGTAAACGTATCCCTTGGCGATCCTGTAATACGCCTCTTCGTCAATCTGGTCGGGATAAACTCCGCGAATGTCGTAAGCTTTAAAAACGCTCCAGTCCACAACTAATCCTCCTAGGCGAAACGCCGCGCGTAACCTCGCAATCGCGTTAAGTCAATGTGTAATCAGTCAACGACGTTTTATCGCCGAGTACGGTGCCCGCTCTGACGACCGCTGAACGGCCGATGTGACAACCACGACCGACGACAGCGCCGGTTACTTGCGCTGTCGAGCCGATGCGTGTGTGTGGCCAGATGACTGAATTTTCAACTCGCGCACGTTCCTCGACAAAACAACCCTGGCCCAACACCGAGTTGATGATCTGCGCGCCGGGTTTGATCTGACAGTCGTCCCCGATCATCGACAAGTCATCGATCTCCGCGACCGTTGCCGCGTCGAAATTCCCACGTCGTTCCTTGATATGAATACGCGTGACGCGGTTCGCGAGCAGATCGGAATGGACTTGTAGATAACGTTCGGGAGTGCCGATGTCGATCCAGTAAGTGCGCGCGGGAATGTGCGCGTAGAAAGCTTCTTTACGTTTCAGGAGATCGGGAAACAACCCGTATTCGAACGAGTAGTTCTCGCCCGTGGGCAGGTAGTCGAGCACTTTCGGTTCGAGAATGTACGTGCCGGCGTTGATCGTATTGCACGTGATCTCGTCGGGCTTTGGCTTCTCGAGAAAGCGACGAATCGCGCCGTCAGTTTCCGTTTCGACCAGTCCGTAACTCTGCGGATTCTCGACCGGCGTTAAGACGATCGTTGCCGTTGCCTTGCGTTCGTTGTGTTCGCGAATGACGGCTTTAAGATCGAGATCCGTAAGAATGTCGCCATTGAAGACGACCGTCGGCTCGCGAATCAGATCTTCCGCGAATTTGTACGCGCCCGCGGTGCCCATCGGCTGTGGTTCGACCGTGTATTTCAGGTTCACACCGAAGTCGGAACCGTCGCCGAGCAGTTGTTCGATCTTGTTTGGTTGATACGAAAGCGACAGCGTGATGTCGGTGATGCCGGCGCGTCGCAAGGTGTCGATTTGGTAGAGCAGGAACGGTCGGTTACAGATGGGAACGATTGGTTTCGGGGTATAAACCGTTAACGGGCGCAGGCGCGTGCCTTTGCCCCCCGCCAGAATGAGTGCTTGCATGCGACGGGAAGTCTAACACGGATGACACTGATGATAAGAATGGGCTAGGATTAAGGCATGTCTGAATTAAATGAAGCGGTAATTATCAGTGCCGCACGAACACCGGTGGGTAAGTTTTTAGGATCGTTGAAGGGATTCACGGCGCCGGAGCTCGGCGCGATCGCGGTGCGCGAGAGTGTTAAGCGAGCAGGGATCAAGCCGGAAGAAGTCGACGAAGTGATCATGGGTTGCGTGATCCAGGCCGGCTTGGGCCAAAACCCTGCGCGACAGGCTGCGTTGCGTGGTGGATTGTCGCCGTCAGTTGCCGCAGTGACTGTAAACAAGGTCTGCGGTTCCGGTTTGAAAGCAGTGATGATGGCGGCGCAAGCTGTGAAACTTGGCGACTCCGAGATGGTTGTAGCTGGCGGCATGGAGTCGATGAGTAACGCGCCTTATCTGATGACGAAGGCGCGCGAAGGTTATCGTCTCGGTAATGGCGAGCTGGTCGACTCGATGATCAACGACGGGCTGTGGTGCGCTTTCGAAAACTATCACATGGGCTGCACCGGCGAACTCGTCGCGGATGAATACTCAGTCGGCCGAAGCGAGCAGGATGAGTTCGCCGCGAGTTCGCATCGTAAAGCTGCGGCCGCGATCAAGGCGGGGAAGTTTAAAGACGAGATCGTCGCGGTCGAGATTCCGCAGAGGAAAGGACCGGCGATCATTTTCGACACGGACGAAACGGTCCGTGAAGATACGACTCCCGAAGTGCTCGGCAAACTAAAGCCGGCGTTCAAGAAAGAGGGAACTGTAACCGCCGGCAATGCGCCGGGTGTTAACGATGGCGCTTCAGCCGTGGTTGTCACTTCACTGCGACGCGCCCAGGAGTTGGGCGTCGAACCGATGGGGCGGATCGTCGCGCAGGCCGTTTTCGGAGTCGAACCCAAGTACGTGATGATGGCGCCGGTCGAAGCTGTGCGGAAGTTGTTCAAGAAGACTGGCTGGTCGGCGAGTGAAGTGGATCTGGTTGAGTTGAACGAAGCGTTTTCTGTCGCGGCGCTGGCCGTCACGCGGGAACTCGGACTCGATCCCGAGCGTGTAAACGTGAACGGCGGCGCAGTGGCGCTTGGTCACGCGATCGGACAATCCGGTTCGCGGTTGTTGACCACGATCTTGTATGAATTGAAGCGTCGCAACGCGCATCGCGGTGTTGTAGCCCTGTGTTTGGGCGGTGGCAACGCCGTGGCGATGGCAGTCGAACGGTAATTGACGGTTTGAATAGGAGATTAGCTTGACCCCTGAACAACACGCCAAATATTTGGGATGGTCGCACATTGGCTTCGGTGCGTTTTTCACTCTGATCTTCGGGATCTTTATGATCTTCTTCGGATTGGGGATGCTTGCCGGCATGTTGAACGGGCCGGGTCCCGCCGGACCGCCGGTCGCCATCTTCGTGTTTATGATGATCTTCATCACGGTGATGCTGGCGGTGACAGCGCTGCCCTCGTTCATTGCCGGCTACGGCTTGCTGAAGGGAAAGAAGTGGGCGAAGGTTTGGGCCATCATCTCCGCGGTACTCGCCGGCGGCCAGTTTCCAATGGGCACGGCCGTGACGGTGTACACGTTCTGGTTTCTCTTCAGCGAACCCGGCAAACAGTATTTTGAGCGCGACAACTTCGCGCTGCCGCCGGGCCGTCAAACCTGGGCCAACCGCGAGTTGGACTATGACGCGCAACGGCGACTTGAAGGTCAATACAACGCGCCACCGTCACCGCCCGATTGGCGCTAATCAGATCAGGAGCCTACAGCATCGTGAGTGAAATCATCGGCGTAGTGGGCGCGGGCACCATGGGAAACGGAATCGCCCAGGTTGCTGCTCGTGCCGGCTACGCCGTAATTATGCGCGACGTCAACGACGAGTTTCTGCAACGTAGTCTCACCGCGATCGATAAAAGTCTGCAACGTGACGTCGACAAGCAGCGACTGGATGCGCCGGGTAAGCAGGCGATCGTCGAACGTATTCGCACGACCACCGATCTCGAAGCGCTGAGCGAAGCGTCTTTCGTTATCGAAGCTGTCACTGAGAACCTCGCGGTCAAGACAGAAGTTTTCAAGGCGCTGGATCGAATCACGCCGCCGCAAGCTATTCTCGCCTCGAACACGTCGTCTATCTCGATCACGAAACTCGGGGCCGCGACTGGACGGCCAGACAAAGTGATCGGCATGCATTTCATGAATCCCGTGCCGGTGATGAAGCTCGTCGAGGTGATTCGCGGTATCGCGACGTCTGACGAGACGTACGAGCAGGTGAGTACGCTCGCAGTGAAGATGGACAAGATCGCGCTCGATTGTCAGGACTCGCCGGGGTTCGTTTCGAATCGCGTGTTGATGCCGATGATCAACGAAGCCATCTTCGCATTGTACGAAGGCGTAGCGACGCGGGAGAGTATCGACGGCATTATGAAGCTCGGCATGAATCATCCGATGGGGCCGCTCACACTCGCCGATTTCATCGGCCTGGATGTATGCCTGGCCATCATGAATGTGTTATATGAGGGACTCGGAGATCCAAAATATCGCCCCTGCCCGTTGTTGAAGCGGTATGTCGACGCGGGTTGGCTGGGACGAAAGAGCGGCCGCGGGTTTTACGAGTATTAGGTCTTAGGGCTTTGGTCTTCGGCCTTTGCGGGGCGTTTGCTTGCTTTCTTTTTTAAAGACCTAAGTCCAAAGACCTAAGTCCGCTTAGACGAAGTGTCTCGCACCATCTCACATTACTGTCAGAAGTGTCTCGCAGCGAATCCGCTGGGTCAGGAGTTCTGTACGCGTTGCGGTACGCGGCTCATGATCATCGTCGAGCCGAGTTCGTCGCGGTTTGAAGTCGGCAGCGCGGGACTCTCGACCGACGAACATTTGCTCGAGCGCATTTCCGCGGCGGAAAACCGGGTCGCACGTTTGGCGGAACGTTTGGAGCGCAGTCTCGATCTGCTTTTGCGGTACGCGCAGAATGCGTATCTCGATCGCTCGCTTGTGAGATCGCTGGTCAACCTGCTGTCCGAAGACGGCGTGATCCAGACCGAGCGCTTGGAGAAGTTGTGGAGCGAGCGTTGTCAACGCGATGCGAGCGATCAGGAAGAGAATATCCACCGGGACGAGTTGCGCTTGCAGATCCTCGCGCGCGCCGATGCGTTGAGCCAGTCGGCCAAAAAGCCGATCGAAACTGATGATAAGCAAAACGACACGCCTGACAAGCCGATCGATGCGCCGGACGACAAGAT
>DATANW010000371.1:0-2659 GCA_036266055.1 Pyrinomonadaceae bacterium
CGATCTCAGCAAAAAATTTCCACGACGGGCCGCCATCACCTAATCCCTGGCCGTTAACGATAAACGCATAATTCTCATTGACCTTCTGCACCAGCACAATCAGATAGAACGCTGATGGCACAATTCGCGTGACCAGGTCCAACAGCTTGACCTCAACGGGCACTGGTTTATGAAACTCGTGAGCGACACTCTGGTGATCGATCATAGCTGAGGCCTTTTTGACGTAGAAATTCTATTCTCTGCCGGAAGGTGCAAGGAGCTGTGACAAGTAGCCGCGTGGCACCGGTTCGTCGATGCCATACCTCTCGGGTGTTTTCCCTTGCGGCAAGTAGCAGGTGTTGAAGAGCCTGTCGATTATGGACAGTTGCGCGGCGTAGTTCCGGTCGTAAGCTTCTCGTTGGTTCGCATGATGCCAATGATGATACTCGGGCGAAGCGACCACCCACTTCAAAGGTCCGAACTTGATCCTTACATTCGAATGAAGCAAGTACGAATGCCAGGAGTAGATGAAGGCTTGGGCCGCGATCACCGGGCCGGAAAAGCCCAAAGCGAGCAGCGGCAGAATGGAAGCGCCCTTAGTCAGGATCTGATCGAACGGATGGACGCGCGCTGAAGCGAGCCAGTCCATTTCCTCAATCGAGTGATGGACGGCATGAAACTTCCAAAGAAACGGTACGGTGTGAAAGAGACGGTGCGCGGCGTAGAACAACAGGTCGGCGGTAAAAACAGCTTCAATAAACTGAATCAACAAGGGTTGAGCTGCGACGGCGGTGCGTAATCGTTCCGGCACCACATGAGCGAAAATGCTCCCCGCGACGAGCACTATAAGCATGATGCCGACAGTTATGAGCGCACCATTCACGAAGGTGTAGACCAGGTCCAGGGTCCATTTTGAGCGCAGGATTCTCTGCTCTCTGCGCAGAGCGAATAGCCGCTCAAGAGGCACGAAAACAGCGGCGACGAGCAGGAACTGCCAAACATTGAATAGTTTCATGGCCTGGTCTGAGTGTGGTGTTTTTTAAAGGATTACCGATCTTTGCCCATCGCGGCGGCCATCGCGGCGATGATCTGATCGGTGACGCGCTTCTTATAAAGCTCGTCGAGTTTGCCGGGGGAGAGATCGAAGTCTACCGGCGACTCTTCGATCCGCTTGATGATGGTACCTTCGGAAAAACCTGCTTCGACCAGGCGAATCACGCCATCGTTATTTAATACCGGCGTCTTCTCGAGTTTCGGAGTCGCGCCGGCGCCACCACTTTCAGACTGCGGTCTGATGATTCGGACCGACGCCGATCCGGAAACAACTCCGTCGCTCGTGTTGCCGCCGTTGCCACCGCGCGAGTCACCCTTCGATTGCGAACTACCGCCGCTGCCGAAGATGCTCGAACCCGAACTCTGCGCCTCTCCGCTGTTCGCCGGCTTCTTGCTTGCGCCTTTATTAAAGAACGTGTCATCCGACACCCACTCGTCTTCGCTGAGAACGAACGTAGCATCCTGCGTGGAGAGCATGGCGAGGATGATGTTCTCGCTTACACCCTGGCGTTTGAGTTGGATCAGTTCTTCCGGTTCGAGTTTAAAGATGCTGGGCCGGTTGTGAATGATCGCGATAACTGTTTTCTCTTTGAACCCGGCCTTAACCAATTTGATGACTGATTCGTTCGTCAACAGACCGTCGCTCGATTGCTGACCGTGAGCAGCAATTGTGAACACTGAAACACACAGACAGATGGCGATAACTAGTGGTTTCATGACGTTGATTTCGGTTTCCTGGTTCGGACCGTGGTGCGCTTGTAGCGATAGGCGATCTTCTTGACGTAGTTACGCGTCTCGCGATACGGGGGAACGCGATTGCCAAACTTCGCGACAGCGCCTTCGCCGGCGTTGTAGCTGGCGAGGACGAGATCGACGCGGTTGTTGAAACGATTCAGCAGCTCGCGCAAGTAACGCGTGCCGCCGGAAATGTTTTGTGCGGGATCGTGTGAACGTCGCACGCCAAAACGAGCCGCTGTTCCCGGCATGAGCTGCATCAGGCCACGCGCGCCTTTCGGCGATACGACGCGCGGATTGAAGTGCGACTCCTGCTCCATCACGAGAAAAATCAAATACGGGTCAACGTTGTACTTGCTTCCGTTCAGGTGAATGAGCCGGTCGAGTCCGGTGCTTCCCGTGCTCCAGCCGCGTGGTTTCTTTCCTGTCTGGGCGACTGTTTCCGGAGCTTCGAGCTCGATGCGATCGATGCGGCTGCGATCGATAAACATCGACATGCCGCCGCGCTTGTACCACGCGCCGGCGGGTGATTCCGAAGCACTGTCAGCTTCAACGCGCGCGCCGCCTTTCAGATAGATCCAGACGGGTTGTTCGTAGTTTCCGCTCTTCGGCTCGCTCTTCTCGGCAACGGCCTCGATGGCTTCGAAATGATCGTCGTCGTTTGTGCTCTTCTGTTCCGGGGCAGCCACCGATTCGGGCATCGTGCGCTCGATCTTTTTGACTTTTTCTTTCGGCAGGAAGTTACTCATGCTGCCTTGCCGGTACCAAACACCCTGCGGCGTCTCGGATGCTTCGTCGACCACAAGATACGAACCGTTCGCCAACTTCAGCCTGACCTGTTCGCGTTCTTGTGCGGACGCGTGGCCCGAATAGACCACCACCAGAATTCCGA
>DATANW010000372.1:0-1859 GCA_036266055.1 Pyrinomonadaceae bacterium
TTCTTCTTGTTCTTCTTCTCGTCGTCTTTGTCGCTGCTCTTGGCCGCCGTGGGCTGCTTTATTTTCAAGAGCGGTTCGACTGCGGCGCGATGAGCTTCGGTGATCTTGATGAACGCCTCGTTACGAAGGTTCTGAACATAGTCTTCGCGTTCCTTCTGCTGCCGCTCCATCAACATCGCTTCGCGAACGCGATTGTCGTTGAACGTCGGTGTTGCGCCGCCGGGAGTGCGCGCATCGACACGAAGAATCTGGATACCTTCCGGCGTCCGGATCGGCTCAGTCACGCCGCCCGCAGATACGTTTTTCAAAGCCGCGACCAGGTCTTCGCGAAGGTTCGGAACATCAAACTCGCCGACCTTGCCGCCGTCTTCCGGCGCCGATCGCTTGCCGTTCTTCTCGCGTTCGGAATTGGCTGCGGCAAGTTTGGAGAAATCGCCGCCTGCGCGCGCTTGCGCGATCAACTCCAAGGCCTTCGCCTGGACTGCCGCGGGATCTTTGCCGTTGGTGGACAAGTAGATCTCAGAGAGCGTGACGCTTTCCGGTTTGCGAAACTTTTCAGGGTGCGTATCGAAGTACTTCTTGATCTCGGCCGACGAGAACCCGAGATAAACGCGCCGGTCGACTTCCTGCTGCAGCACCGCCTGCTTCATCATCTCGACGCGCATCGTCCCGCGAATCTCTTCGTAATCGAGTTTGCTCTCCTTCATCGCAATGATGAGTTTGTCGATCGAGCTGATCCCCTGCTCCTGCGCGATCTGCAACATGCGGCGGTTCACTTCCGCTTCGATGTCGGCCGCCATGTCGAGCTCTTTGCCCTTTTGCAGGAGCAGTTTCTCGTTGATCAGGGTCGCGATCAGTTCCGGCCCATGCTTGGCGACCTCGTCTCGCGCCTGCTGCTCGGACATTCCGTTCTGCATGAGCGCTTTGATTCGTTCTTCGGTCTCGCGCTTCAGCATCGAGAGCGTAATGACGTCGTCATTCACCTGGGCGATGACTTCGTCGACTATGGTCGTCTCGCCTTCCTGGGCGAAACCGGTGGTGGCGAAGACGCCCAGAACGATCGCGATGGCAAAGTATTTAATTAATTTCACAAGTACTCCTCAAAAACTAACTTTGGCGATGGATTCTAATCAGTGGCCTTTATTTGGAGCAACACGTCACGAGCAAACTCCAAAATATTGTCCTGTTGGTCTTCAGTCAGGATGAGCCGCAAAACACCTGCGGGCGTAAACACGGATCCGGGATGCCGGCTCACGAAATCTCCCAGTTTTTCCGGTGAAATTCGAGCTTTTTCGCTGAACTTCACCGCGATCCCATCGGGTGTTTTGTCTATCGAAAGCAACCCCAACTCTTCCCCGGTCCGGCGCAAGCGGGCGTAAGAAAAAAGTCGCTCGACCGACGGCGGAATCCGCCCGTAACGATCCTCAGTCTCCGTTCTGATGCTTTGCAGCGTCGACTCATCGCGGGCCGAAGAGACTCGTTTGTACGTCCGCAGCCGCTGCCCCATGTCGGAGATGTACTCCTCAGGAATGGCCACATCGACGGCGAGATTGAGCGTCACGCTCGTCTCGTCCTCGACCTCTTCGCCGCGCATTTCCGCGACCGTTCGCTCGAGCATTTGAGTGTAAAGATCGAACCCGAGCGCCTCGAGGTGCCCCGACTGCTCGCCGCCGAGCAAACTGCCGGCGCCGCGAAGTTCGAGGTCGAGCGCCGCGATACGAAAACCGGCCCCGAGATCGGAAAACTCACGAATTGCTGCTAAACGACGGCGTGCGATGGGCGTCAGCTCCTGTTCGGCCGGAATCAGCAGATAGGCATAAGCCCTGCGATTCGAACGTCCCACACGCCCGCGTAACTGA
>DATANW010000373.1:0-8243 GCA_036266055.1 Pyrinomonadaceae bacterium
CTGCGCGAGATCTTCAGCGGCGTCTTCGTTTGAACTTGCAGACCGTGCTGCCGAACGCACCGCCGGCGTGAATCGTTCGACCAGCTCCGACCAGGCTTTCTCGTCACCACGCTCACAGGCAACGATCAGACAAAGATCGTCTGCCTGCAATTCATCGATGAACTTCGAGATTTCCGCCCTGGGCACGCTCGGATCATCTCGTAACAAATACTTCTCAACCGCGGCGCCAATCCGTGTAACCAGGTACTCTCGCCCGAGCGAACGATTGTCGGCGGCGCGCGACAGCAACCGGCCGGCGCCTTCGTTCAGCAGAGTCTCGATTTCGCTGCTTCTGGATTTCACGGGAAGTCTCAAGAATCGCGGTTAATCGTACACCGTCAACGTGCTTTGATGCACAAACGGCAAACACGGATTATATTCTTGCAACCATGCTGCGCGTGACTGAAATCTTCCGCTCGATTCAGGGCGAATCGACCCATGCCGGTCGTCCGTGCACGTTTGTCCGGCTGACCGGCTGCCCCATGCGCTGCGTCTGGTGCGACAGCGAGTACACCTTCACGGGCGGCGAGCACATCTCGATCGAGGCCGTGATGGACCAGGTGCGAGCGTTTGGCGTCAACCTGGTCGAAGTAACCGGCGGCGAACCACTCGCACAAAAAGCCGGCTTCGATTTGATTGCCCGCCTGTGCGAGGAAGGTTTCGAGGTGCTCGTCGAAACCGGCGGTTACGTTTCGACAGCAGGTCTCGACCCGCGCGCGAAAGTCATTCTCGACATCAAGTGCCCCGCTTCGGGCGAGGAACCGCGAAACGACTGGTCCAACCTCGATCGTCTCCGCGCGGATCGCGACGAAGTGAAGTTTGTGATCGCCGACGAAGGCGACTGGCTTTACGCGCAGAGAGTGATCGAACAACACGATCTGCAAACTCGAACACGGGCCGTTCTGATCTCACCCGCATGGGGGCAAATTGACCTTCGGCAATTGGCGGAGTGGGTCGCCGGCAGCGGCTTGAAACTTCGTCTGCAGTTACAACTGCACAAGTACATCTGGGGCCCCGACGTGAAAGGAGTGTGATGGGCGGCTCGGAAGAACTCGCAACGGAAGTAGTCGAACTCGAGGAGATCGATCAACGCCGCGTCGCAGTCTGTCTGGTGTCCGGCGGCATGGATTCGTGCGTCACTGCCGCGATCGCAAACGAAGAGAACGACGAGCTCGCATTCCTTCACGTCTCGTATCGCCAACGAACCGAGCAGCGCGAACGTGAAGCGTTCGAGGCAGTCGCCGATCACTACCACGTCGGCTTGCGTCTGATCGTCTCGTTCGACCATCTCGCGCGTATCGGCGGTTCTTCGTTGACTGACTCGCAGATAGCGGTGACCGCACCGGATCTCACAACCAGCGCGATTCCCTCGAGCTACGTGCCGTTCCGCAACGCACACCTGCTCGCCACGGCCGTGAGTTGGGGCGAAGTGATCAAAGCCGGCGCGATCTACATCGGCGCCGTCGCCGAAGACTCGTCCGGCTATCCCGATTGCCGTCCCGAGTTTTACGACGCGTTTCAACAGGCCATCGACACGGGCACGAAACCCGAGACGCGCCTGGAAATCAGAACGCCGGTGATCGGAATGCGCAAATCGGAGATTGTCCGCAAAGGCCTGGATCTCGGCGCGCCGTTGCACCTGACGTGGTCGTGTTACCAGGCGTCCGATCGCGCCTGCGGCAATTGTGATTCATGCGCGCTGCGACTGCGCGCTTTTCGTGAGGCAGGGGCGAGCGATCCGATTCCCTACCTGCTTGACAGTAGTCGCTCGGCTTATTAAGTTTAGGACACTTTTCAGAGTTGCTTATTGTTACAACTAGACAACAGTGGGCGCGCATCTTACGGGTTCTGCTCGACGACGCGAACCCACGCAGATGGAGGAATCTTTAGATGATTGGCAAATATTTTTTCGGAGCGCTGGCAGTTGCGATGCTTCTTGTTACCGCTTCGATGAGCGCGGTGGCCCAGGTCGGCGAACTCCGTGGCACGGTGATGATGAAACAAGCCGACGGCACAAAGGTTCCCCTTGCTGACGCGCAAATCGACGTCTTCCGCACCGATATCAAAGGTGAATACAAAACCAAGACGAACAAGAAAGGCGAGTGGGTATTCGCCGGCATCCCGTTCGTGGGAACGTATGTCGTGGCCGCAAGCCATCCGACCGCACGACCGAACTTTATGCCGGGCGTCAAAGCCGGACGTGGCGTTCCCGTGGACATCGAAGTCACACCGGGTGATGGAAAGCGATTGACGATAGACGAGATAAAGGCCGCCGGTGGCGCGAACCCAACACCACCCGCAGGTGGCGCCGCATCGGGCAACAGCGGCGGTGGCGGTGAAAGTGCCGCGGACAAAGCTAAGCGCGAGGAGTTGGAAAAGAAAAACAAAGAGATCGAGGAGAGCAATAAGAAGATCACCGCCGCGAACGAGATCATTGGCCGCACATTCAAAGCCGGTAACGAAGCTCTCGCAGCCGCCGGCGCCGCGTCCAAAGCCTCCAACAGCGAGGCGGCCATTCAGAAGTACACCGAGGCCATCACACAGTTTGACGAGGGCCTTGCTGCCGATTCCGAGCAGCCGGCGATTCTCACGAACAAAGCAGTCGCCCTTAAAGGCCGCGGAGTTGAGAAATACAACACCGCCGTCCGCTCGAAGACGCTTGACGACGCCGGAAAGAGCGCCGCAATCGAGGCTGCGAAAGCCGACTTCAAGGCTGCCGCCGAGACTTCCTCCAAAGCCGTAACCATACTCAAGGCGCAAACAGCGCCGACCGATCCCGCGGAACAGCAGCGTTACAACGGCAACAAGTACGCGGCCATGCTGACGCAGGCGGAATCGATGCGACTGTTTGTCAGTAAAGTCGACGGCACGAAGGCAGCCGAGGGAGTCACCGCGTTTAAGGACTACATCGCAGTCGAAACGGATCCTGCCAAGAAGGGCCGGGCCCAACTCGATCTCGCGCAGATGCTGCTCGACTCGGGCGCCCCGGATAAAGCTTTGGCAGAGTACGAGGCTATTCTGGCCGCGACGCCTGACAACGCGGACGCACTCTTCGGCGCGGGCATGGCGCTTTACGCAACCCAGGACAAGACCAAGTACCAGGAAGCCGCAAACTACCTGCAGAAATTTGTCGACAAGGCCCCTGCCGGGCACCAGTTTAAGGATGAGGCGAAGCTGGTGCTGGACGACATGAAAGCGAGCCAGAACATCACTCCCGACAAGAAACCGGCGCCCAAGAAACCTCGTCCGTAACGGTTTAGACCGTCATCGGTCTCCTTGAATCCGCGCCGTCTGTTGGTCGTGATTGGACCAGCAGGCGGCGCGGGTTTTTGTTAGATTCACTACCGTTTTCGCTGGAATTCATTTCTTGACACCCTCTTCGTTCAACCAGTACTATGAGTGCACAACGATGTTGTGCGCATCGTTGACAGGGTAGGGATCGATCATGCCTCGCGCCGCGTCGGCGCCTCAATCCTTTCTAAGAACCCGGTACGTTAGCGAAGGTCGCTAGGTCAGAGTCACAAATGTCAGCCAAATTAGGCGAAATTCTCGTCCGCGAAAATCTAATAAGTCCCCAGAACCTGAGAGAGGCCCTCGACTATCAACGCGAGCATGGCGGCCGTCTCGGTTTCAATCTCGTCAAGCTGGGTCTCGTCAGCGACGACATGATTACGGCCGTGCTCTCCAGACAGTACGGCATCCCCTCCGTCAATCTCGAACTCTTCAACATCGACGCCGCAGTGCTCCGCCTGATCCCACAGGAAGTCGCGCAAAAACATTGCGTCCTGCCCCTCTCGCGCGTCGGCGCGACGCTGACGCTCGCCATGGTGGACCCCACCAACGTGTTCGCAATGGACGACGTCAAGTTCATGACCGGCTTGAACGTCGAACCGGTTGTCGTCGCCGAAGGCAGCATTCAGGAGGCGATCGCGAAGTACTACGGAGGTTCACGCGAGATCGAACTGGCGGCCATGGTCGAAGACGTCGCCGTCGAATCGCGTAACGGTTCGAACGGTTCGAACGGCGCGATCACACACGACGATCTCGTTTCCCTCGACAGCCTGAGCTTCGGCTCCCACGATGCGGAAGACGTCGAAGTTCTTGAAGACAACGAAGAGATCGATCTCTCGACGTTGTCGCGCATGAGCGAAGACGCACCGGTGGTCCGTCTGGTCAATGTGTTGCTCGTCGATGCGCTTCGCCGCGGCGCCTCTGACATTCACGTCGAACCTTACGAGAAGGAGTTGCGCATCCGGTTCCGTATTGACGGCATGCTCTACGACGTGATGCATCCACCTTTGAAGATGCGCGACGCGCTGATCTCGCGCGTCAAGATCATGTCGAAGCTGGACATTTCAGAAAAGCGTCTCCCCCAGGACGGCCGCATCAAGATCAAAGTGAAAGTCGATTCGCGTTCGCGCGAGCTCGACTTCCGCGTTTCGACCTTGCCGACGTTGTTTGGCGAGAAAGTGGTTCTTCGTTTGTTGGACAAACAGAACCTGATGTTGGACATGACGAAACTCGGTTTCGAACCCGAGTCGCTGGAGAAGTTCAAACGCAACATCGCCAGGCCATACGGCATGGTCCTCGTGACTGGACCAACCGGAAGCGGTAAGACAAACACGCTCTACTCTGCCCTGCAATCTTTGAACACGGTCGACACGAACATCATGACGGCCGAAGACCCGGTCGAGTTCAACCTGATGGGTATCAACCAGGTGCAGATGAAAGAGCAGATCGGATTAAACTTCGCCGCCGCGTTGCGTTCGTTTCTGCGGCAAGACCCAAACATTGTTCTCGTCGGCGAAATCCGCGACTTCGAAACTGCGGAAATCGCCATTAAGGCCGCGCTCACCGGACACCTCGTGCTCTCCACCCTTCACACCAACGATGCACCCTCCACTATTTCCCGCCTCATGAACATGGGCATCGAACCCTTCCTTGTCGCCACTAGCGTCAACCTCATCCAGGCTCAACGTCTGATTCGCCGCGTTTGTAAGGACTGTAAACAGGAGCACCCGCACCCGGTCGAGGCCCTGGTTGAAGTTGGCTTTCCGGCTGACGAAGCCAAATCACTCAAGACCTACAAGGGCAAGGGATGCGCCACCTGTAACAATACCGGTTACAAAGGGCGTATCGGACTTTACGAAGTGTTGGAAATAACCGACGAGATCCGCGAGTTGATCCTGATCGGTGCTTCCGCACTTGAATTAAGGAAGAAGGCGGTCGACGACGGCATGATCACGTTGCGTGAATCGGGTCTGCACAAGATTCGCGCGGGCGTGACGACGATCGAAGAAGTCGTTCGCGAAACGGTCGCCTAATCGAGGAGAAACCCGAACATGCTAAGAACAATCGCAATATCGCTGATCCTGCTGCTTTCCGTGGGCGTCATGCTGCCGTTTGCAAATTCAGCGCATGGCATCAGACAAAGCACGCAGATAGAACAAAAAAAGTCGAAGCGCTACCGTTCACGCGCCTGGTGGCGACGATATCGCGCGCGCCTGCGAGCGAAACGCGAAGCGTTGGAGTTGGCACGTCGCAACGCCTTGATGGCCATCCCGCAGAACATCGCGATGGGCGATCTCTCGGCTGTTAGTGGCCCAGCTTCGCCTTCCATAACCGCAAACGGCAGCACGATGACGTTCAACGAACTGCCTCCGGTGGGAATGAGAACGCCCGCAACCGTCGAAACTGATGCGACAGTGGCGCAGACCACGACCACATCACTACGTCCGACCGCGTCGAAATTCAACGTTCCAGTGCCGGTTGCTCAAGCTGCCGTTACTCAAGCTCCGGTTGTTGAAGCTCCGGTTGCGCAAACTAGTGTTGCCCAGGGAACGACGATGATTGCGCCGCCTCCTGCTCCGGCGACCCTCTCCGCGCACGCTGCGGTTAACGCGACGAGGCCGCGGGTTGTTAACGCAGCCCGTCCTGTAGTAGCAGCGGAAAGTGCGACCAAACTGCCGGGCCAGATGAACCTGTCAGTCGTGGCGCTCAGCCGTCCGAATCCGATCTTCTTAACCCAGCGCGAACAGAAAAAGATGCTTGCCGGCGTGCCGGTTGCCGATCTCAAGCGCATCGTGATCGACAAGATGGTTTCGAACGGCGGCTGGGTCGTCAATGACTTCGTCCGCGACGTGAATGGCAATCGCGTTTTCGTCGTGACCGGCCGTACTCCCAAGGACGCGCTGACACCTGAGAAAGCGTGGACGTTCTATTTCACGGAAGCGGGTGGACGCGTTTACGGGCTGACGACGGAAGCGCCGGTTGAATATGCCGAAAGCATGTCGAACGAAGCGGAGCGTTTCATCCAATCGCTGCGCGCGAAGTCGGCAGGGACCAAGGAGTAGCTCAAGCCGGGTCAATTAAATAATTGCTCCAGGAGAGATCATTCAGATGCGACTGAACGAAACCGTGCCTCAAATTTCACTGTCCGAACTGCTGAGAAAGCTGTCAGAGCTCGGCGGTTCCGACTTGCACATCACCACGGGCTCCCCGCCACAGGTTCGAGTGGACGGACACCTCCGTCCACTCGAGTCATATCGGGTGCTGACCTCGGCTGACACCAAGCAGCTCGCTTACTCGGTGTTGACCGACGCGCAGAAGCATCGCTTTGAAGAAAACCTGGAGCTCGACTTCTCGTTCGGCGTCAAAGGCCTGTCCCGTTTCCGCGCGAACCTGTTCAACCAGCGCGGCGCCGTGGGCGCGGTCTTTCGTGCCATTCCCTACGAGATCAAAGCGTTCGAAGACCTGGGACTGCCGGCGGTCGTTAAAGAACTGTGCAACAAACCGCGCGGCCTAATCCTCGTGACTGGTCCAACCGGATCGGGAAAGTCAACCACCCTCGCGGCAATGATCGACAAGATCAACCGCGACCGTCACGAACACATTCTCACGATCGAAGATCCGATCGAGTTTCTGCACAACCACAAAGGCTGTTTGATAAACCAGCGCGAAGTGAACGCCGACACACACGGTTTCGCATCGGCGCTGCGCACCGCGCTTCGTCAGGACCCTGACGTCGTGCTCGTCGGCGAAATGCGCGACCTCGAAACAATCGAGTCCGCACTGAGAATCGCCGAGACCGGCCACTTGACGCTCGCCACGCTGCACACAAACTCAGCCTCGTCGACGATCAACCGTATCATCGACGTCTTCCCTTCCGATCAGCAGGCCCAGATCCGCGCGCAACTTTCACTCGTGCTCGAAGGCATTATGTGTCAGGCGCTGCTGCCGCGTGCGGAAGGAAGTGGACGCGCGATGGCGCTGGAAATCCTGGTTCCCAACGGCGCTATCCGGAACCTGATTCGCGAAGACAAGGTCCACCAGATTTACTCGATGATGCAGACCGGTCAGGACAAGTACGGAATGCAGACCTTCAACCAGTCGCTGGCCACTCTCTATCACAAACGCCAGATCACTTTGGACACCGCGATGCAACGTTCGTCGAACACGGACGAGCTGCGCGAGTTGATCGATCGCGGCGCCGGCGTAAACACAAGCCACGGGAAACCGCATGCGAGTCCTTATGCTCAAGCCCGACCGGTTGGTCAAAGACCAAACGTAAGATAAGAAGCCACTGCGGAGTTCACAGCCATGCCTACCTACGTCTTTAAAGGACGCAACAGATTGAACGAGATCGTTGTCGGCGAACGCGTTGCCGACAATCGCGAGGCCCTGCGCCAGATCTTGCGCCGCGAACAAGTGACGCTGACGTCCGTCAAGGAAAAGGGACGCGAAATCGGCATTCCGAAAATCGGCGGCCGCAAGAAAGTGAAGGCGAAAGATCTATCAGTCTTCACGCGCCAGTTTTCGGTGATGATCGACGCCGGTCTGCCGCTCGTTCAGTGTCTCGAAATCCTGGCCCAGCAACAGGACAACAAATACTTTCAGCAGATCCTGATGCAGGTGCGCCAGGACGTCGAGGAAGGTTCGACGCTGGCGGCTGCGATGGGGCGCCACACGCGCGTTTTCGATCAGCTCTACGCGAACATGGTCGACGCGGGCGAAACCGGCGGTATTCTCGACTTGATTCTGCAACGTCTGTCGACCTTCATCGAGAAGATCGTCAAATTAAAACGCGACATCATCTCGGCGATGATCTATCCGGCGGCTGTCATTCTGCTCGCGGTCGTCGCGGTGGCCGTGATCATGATCTTCGTGATTCCGCAGTTCCAGCAGATCTTTCTCGGTTTGCTTGG
>DATANW010000374.1:0-43190 GCA_036266055.1 Pyrinomonadaceae bacterium
GATCTGGGCGGAACTTTACGGTCTGAGGACGCGCACCGACGGTCGCCCCGCCAGTAAGCTTGCTTATTACTCCGGACGCGGTTCACTCGCCGGATGGCTGCGCGCCGTCGTTGCCCAACTCGCTGTCGATACGTATCGCAAACAGTCGAAGCTGGTGCAAACAGAAGAGGACGCCGATCTCGATCGACTCGCGCAGGAAGTGCACGTCGCGCAAGGGCAACCAGCGCTGGCGGGAATGCAGAACCCCGAAGAGTCGATGTCCAATCGATTCGCGCGCACTGAGCTGCAGCAGGCGTTGAGCAAATCGGTGGCGGAGTTGAATGCGGAGGACCGCCTGTTGGTTAAGCTTTACTATTTCGACAACCTGCGACTGCGCGAGGCGGGTGCGGTGCTAGGCGTGCACGAAGCGACTGCGAGCCGGCGTCTAACCCGAATACAGCTCGACCTGCGCAAGCGCGTCAGCGAGATCCTGGTTGCCGAAAGAGGTTGGACGAAGGCGGAAGCGGAGAGATCTTTTTCGGAGGTGGGGCAGCAATTAGACACGGATGTCGAGGCCATTTTGAACCGGGGTTGATGCAAGGTATGGCTAACGGAACGTTCTTAAACTGGAGATGAGACCCGAATCAAACAACGAAATCGATCTGTTATTGCGCCAGCTAAGCCGGCGGAACGGGGCTCCTGTCTCTGAAAATGAAGAGCAGCATCTCGACGCTGACGAGCTGAATTCGTATGTTGCGAATGCCTTGCCTCCCGCGGCGCGCGCTCGTTACACCGAGCACCTGGCTGATTGTACGAGTTGTCGAAAACTGGTTGCTCAACTTAGCGCAGCGCAGGGACCGGCTTCCGTGTCACAAAGCGGGAGCGTGGTTGCGCCGTCGGGTTTGAAGAGTTTTCTCGCGAGTCTGTTTTCGCCGATGGTGTTGCGCTATGCAGTGCCCGCGCTTGGTCTGGTGGTAATTGCAGTCGTGGGAATTGTTGTTTTTCGTCAGAATGAGAGGCAAGGGTCCATTGCCGGTCTGACAGAGGCACAGCAAAGGAAAGAGGCTGTTAACCAACCCCAGCCGGCAGAGTCGGCTTCGCCACAGGCTTACTACGACAACAACACAGTGGCGAAGAACAATACGTCGCGTGCGGAGAAAGAGGCGACGCCATCTGCTGCCGGCGACGTAGCCCCGGTTACGAAGGAAGCTCCGGCGGTGGCAAAGGGCGCCGTTGATGAGACGGGAACTGCTGCCGCAGAACCACCGCCGGCCGCGCCGAAAGCTGCTCAGAAAGTCGACGCTGAAGATGAGGAAGATTCTCTGAAGCTAAAGAAGGACGCGGCTGAGAAACAGGCAGCCGCTCGCGAGGCGAATAAAGAGCGCGACATAGCGAGCAAGAACGAACCTGCAAAAGCGGAGACCTCGACTGTGACGGTGACGCAGGACACCACCGCCAGAAAAGATATCGCGGTGCGAAGCGCGAAGAGCGCGGACGCCGACGTCACTCGTGGAAGCGCTCTCAAGCGCGCACCAGCACCCGCAGGCGGAACCGCATCAGCAACCGGGCAGGCAGATTCACGCTCGCGCGAACAGTCGAACGAGCAGTCAAAACCTACCGGGACTTTCGCGAACGCCGAGACACGATCCGTTGCCGGTCGTCGCTTCCGCAAGATCGGCAGCGTTTGGACCGACACCGGTTACGACTCGTCAAGCGCAGTAACTGTGGTCAAGCGCGGGTCGGAACAGTATCGAGCGCTGATCGCCGACGAGCCGTCGATCCGCGAGATCGCCGACGCGCTCGACGGCGAAGTCATCGTCGTTTGGAAAGGCCGCACCTACCGTATCCGCTAAGATTTGCGGTCCGTTCAGTGGTAAATTAATGACCCATGACGCCCACAAATCTGCTTGCTCGCGCCCTGTTGTGTCTCTTGATCCTTTCAATCATGGCGAACACGATCGCCGCCCAACGACGATCGCCTGCTCCACGTAACCGCACAGTTGCGGCGATCGTCCGCGACATCGACGCGCGTAACATCGAACAAACCATTCGCAAGCTGGTCTCCTTCGGCACGCGCAACACGCTCTCCGAACAGAACGATCCAAACCGCGGCATCGGCGCCGCGCGTGATTGGTTGTACGCCGAGTTTCTGAAGGCAGCGGAAGCGTCCGGCGGCCGCATGACTGTCGAGAAGCAATCGTACGAACAGGCGAAAGCTGCGCGCGTGCCGCAACCGACGATCGTCACGAACATCGTTGCGACGTTGAAAGGCACGCAGCCCGAGTCGTCCGATCGCATCTACGTCGTGAGCGGTCATTACGATTCGATGTGCAACAGTCCGACCGACGCGAAGTGCGACGCACCCGGCGCGAACGACGACGCTTCCGGCACGGCAGCCGTGCTCGAGATGGCGCGAGTGATGGCGAAATATCAGTTTGACGCGACGATCGTTTTCATGGCCGTGGCCGGCGAAGAGCAGAGCCTGCTCGGTTCAACTCACTTCGCCGAACAAGCCAAGCAGAAGAACTGGAACATCGAGGCGATGTTCACGAACGACATCATCGGCAACACGCTCGGCGGAAACGGCGTGCGCGACCGTGGCGCTGTTCGTGTGTTTTCGGAAGGTGTGCCGTCGAACGAGACACCGGCCGAAGCGACGACGCGTCGCAGCGTCGGGGGTGAGAACGATTCGGCGTCGCGGCAGTTGGCGCGCTTCATCAAGGAGACTGGCGAGCGTTACGTGCCGCAGTTGAAAGTGATGATGATCTATCGACGCGATCGTTACGGCCGTGGCGGCGATCACATTCCGTTTCTCGAACGCGGCTGGCCGGCCGTGCGGTTTACGGAAGTGAACGAAGAGTTCCGGCATCAGCATCAAAACGTGCGCGTCGAGAATGGCGTGCAGTTTGGAGACCTGCCGGAGTTCGTCGACTTCGCTTACGTTGCGAATGTGGCGCGAGTGAATGCGGTGTCGCTGGCGGTGCTGGCGCTCGCGCCTGTGAGACCGAAGGGCGTAACGATTCTGTCGCAGCGTTTGTCGAACGATACCGATCTGCGTTGGGAAGCGAACAAAGAACCGGACCTCGCGGGTTACGAGATAGTCTGGCGCGATACGACGGCCGCGGTTTGGACCAATTCGCAGGCGGTGGGGAAGGTGACGTCGTTTACGATGAAAGGCATGTCGAAGGACAACTACTTTTTCGGTGTGCGCGCTATAGATAATGACGGGAACCGCAGTCCGGTGGTGTACCCGCGGCCGCTGGGGCGAAACCAGCAGGCGAACCCGACGACGTCGACAACGACCGGCGCTCCCTGATCCGTGTTTTTTTCGACCAACCGCGAGGATGCGTCGTCTAACGAATTGTCATGAGATTCCTGAAACAAATCGCGACATTTACACTGATTCTCTCGATCGTAACCTCGCAGGCAGTGGTCTCGTTCTCGAAAACGCCACGCCTGACTGACGAGCAGCGCATCATCCACGTGCTCAACCGGCTCGGTTTTGGCGCACGACCGGGAGACGTCGAGCGCGTCAAAGCGATGGGTCTGGAGAAATACATCAACCAGCAACTCGCACCGGAAAAAATCGACGATGCCATCGCGGAGACCAAGATCCACGATCTCAGCGTCCTGAAAATGTCGACCGCCGAACTCTACGAGAAGTATCCGCAGCCAAACCAACTCATCCGCCAACTGCAAAACCGCGGAATGTTGCCCAAAGATCTCGCCGACACGCAGGACCCGCAGAAGAACCCGCGCGACAATCCCGAGTACCGCAAGTTGATCCAGGAGTACTACAAAGAGAACGGGCTCGAACTGCCGCAACGCATCATGGCGGAACTGCACGCCTCGCGTATTCTGCGCGCGGTCTACAGCGAACGACAGTTGAATGAAGTAATGGTCGACTTCTGGACCAACCACTTCAACGTCTTCGCCGGCAAAGGCGCCGATCGCTGGCTGCTTCCCGGTTACGATCGCGACACGATTCGGCCAAACGCGATGGGCAAGTTCTCCGCGCTGCTTCAGGCCACCGCGCAGAGTCCGGCGATGCTCTTCTATCTCGATAACTTTCAGAGCGTGAGTCCGGACGCGTCACGTGGCCGGGCACAGGTGATGATGAACGAGCAGGCACGACCACGTCGCGGCATCAACGAGAACTACGCGCGTGAGCTGATGGAGTTGCACACGCTCGGCGTCGACGGCGGCTACACGCAGAAGGACGTCCAGGAAGTCGCGCGTTGCTTTACCGGTTGGACCATCTTTCAACCACGCGGTGGTGTCGCCCTGAACGCACGCAATGAAGAACGCATGCGACGGCTTCCCGACAGACCGGCGGGAACGTTTTTCTTCAACATCCGCGCGCATGACGACGGCGAGAAGGTGGTGCTCGGTCACAAGATCCCCGCTGGCGGTGGTTTCAACGACGGTTTGAAAGTGCTCGACCTTCTCGCGCACCATCCGTCGACGGCGAAGTTCATCGCGACCAAGCTGGTGCGCCATTTTGTTTCCGACAACCCGCCGCCGGCATTGATTAATCGCGTCGCCGCCGCTTTCACGAAGAGCGACGGAGACATCCGCGAGACGCTGAAAGCGATCTTCTTCTCGAACGAGTTCTATTCGCCCGAAAGCTATCGCGCGAAGGTGAAGCGTCCGTTCGAGCTCGCGGTCAGCGCCATTCGCGTTTTAGGCGCCGACACCAACGGTGGACCAGGCACGCATCAATGGATCGCGCGCATGGGTGAACCGCTTTACGGTTATCAAACTCCGAACGGTTATTCCGATACCGCGGAGAGTTGGGTCAACACCGGCGGTTTGCTCGAACGAATGAATTTCGGCGTGGCGTTGGCCGGCAATCGAATTCCCGGCACGCAAGTCGATCTGACAAAGCTCGCAGGCGCGAACACAGAGAAGCGCAAAATGATCGACGACTCTCTTAAATCGATACTCGCTGGTGAAGTCTCGACGGCCACGCGCGAAACATTGCTGAAGCAGGTGGACCAGGCAGATCCCATTGCGAAGGTCGTAGGCTTGATACTCGGCACACCCGAGTTTCAGAGGCAGTAGAGGTGAACTGATGAATCGCAGATTCTTTCTTAAATCAGGCAGCGTGGCGTTGGCCAGCATCGGCATGACGCTTTCGGCGCCGTCGTTTCTCGAGCGAGTGGTGATGGCGCGTGAGGCGAGTGCCGTGGGTGGCCGTCGCAAGATCCTGATCGCGATCTTTCAGCGCGGTGCGGTCGACGGCCTGAACATGGTCGTTCCGTTTGGCGAGTCGAATTACTACAACCTGCGGCCATCGATCGCGATCCCGAAACCCGATCCGGGAAACGCCGAAACGGCGATCAACCTCGACGGCTTCTTCGGTTTGCATCCCGCGATGCGCTCGTTCAAACCACTGTGGGACTCGCAGCAGCTCGCGATCATTCACGCCTGTGGTTCTCCCGACAACTCGCGTTCGCACTTCGATGCGCAGGACTACATGGAGTCGGGCACGCCGGGTGTGAAGTCAACCTCGGACGGCTGGCTCAACCGTTACCTGCAAAGCAAGAGCGACCCGCAAGAGTCTTCATTCCGCGCCGTAGCGATTACCCGCGAGATGCCGCGCGCGTTGATGGGCCGGGCGCCGTCAATCGCGATGGCAAACCTGAACGACTTCACGATTCGCGCCGGCAAAGCGTCGGCAAACATGCAAAACGGTTTCGAAGCACTCTACGCGCAACACAACAAAGACCTGGTTGCCGGAACCGGTCGCGAGGCTTTTGAAGCAGTCAACTCTTTGAAGAAGTCGAACCCGGCCCAGTACAAACCCGAGAACGGCGCGGTCTATCCGACAACTCCATTCGGCAACTCACTGCGGCAGATCGCGCAGCTGATCAAGTCGGAAGTTGGTTTGGAAGTCGCTTTCACCGACATCGGCGGATGGGACACGCACGCAAACGAAGGCAACAATCGCGGTCAGCTCGCGAACCTGTTGCAACAGTTCAGCGCGAGTATCGCCGCGCTTTACCAGGACCTGGGCCAACGAATGGACGACGTCGTGATCCTGACGATGTCGGAGTTTGGCAGAACCGTACGTGAGAACGGCAATCGCGGCACCGATCACGGACATGCGAACGCGATGTTTGTGCTCGGCAACTCGGTGCGCGGCGGAAAGGTCTACGGAAACTGGCCGGGACTGAAGAACGATCAGCTTTTCGAAGGACGCGACCTTGCGCTGACGACTGATTTCCGCGACGTGTTTGGCGAGATCGCTACCAGTCACCTCGGAGCCACGGATCTAAAATCCGTGTTTCCCGGTTACCACCTGACGCGACCGAATCGATTGATCAGATAGAGCATGAACCCTGCGATCACCGACACCGTGACGGCGAGCGTAAACGCTTCGTTGTCACGTCCTGCCTGCACCGCATCGTAAATCGCCACCGAAGCTGTCTGCGTCTTCCCCGGAATGTTTCCGGCGATCATTATCGTCACGCCGAAGTCGCCAAGCGCGCGCGCAAACGCAAGCGCCGTGGCGGCGAGCACGCCTTTTGAAGCCAGCGGTAAAGTTACGCGCAGGAAGATCCGTCGATTGTTGAGGCCCAGCGTGCGTGCCGCAGCTTCGAGATCCGTGTTCACTCCTTCAAACGCCGCTCGCAAACTCTTCGTCACCAACGGCAGCGCATGAATCGTCGCGGCGATGATCGCGGCGGTGACTGTAAACGTCAGCCGAATCCCAAAACTCCGATACAAGAATCCGCCGACCGCCGAACGTGTGCCGAGTAACACGAGGAGGTAATAACCCAGCACCGTCGGCGGCAGCACGAGCGGCAACGTGACGAGCGCGTCGACGAGGTTGCGTCCGGGAAATCGTTTGCGCGCGAGCAGCCACGCCAATCCGGAGCCGGCGACCAACGCGATCAGTGTTGCCGCCGTGGCTACGGCGAATGAAAGCCTGATGGGGAACCAGTCGATCACGGGATTCTGGCGACGCGCGCGTGCGCAGAGACTTGCGCCGGCTCTAGTGCTGATTTATAGACAGGTTGAAACGTCCGCAACATGATACAGGAAAACACTGTTCCTGCGATTATGCCGCAAAGGTCCCACTGAAGATCGGTGGCGGTGTCGTACTTGCCCCAGATCCGTGCGCCGCCAAAGTAAACTTCATCCCATAGCTCGATGATCTCGTAAGCCGCGGACAGGCTGAACACGATCGTTGCGGCGAAGAAAGCCGTCAGCTTGAGCGGCAGGGGATAGCCGAACCGGTGCAGCAGTCGGGTGACCAACCACACGATGATCGGACTGACGAGCACCTGGACCATCAGGTGCGCGAACTCGTCGTAATGCATTGGACCAAACTGCCGTCCGTACATGCGAAAGAAGTTCCCCAGCGCGTCGACCTGCAACGCGACGAACACGAGGCCGAGCAGCACCAGCGGCACACGCAGGTTGAGCCGGGCGCGCGCGTACCAGTAAAAGATGCCGAGAAAAGCGATGGTGAAGAGCGTGTTGAAGGCGAGCGAGAGATAGCACATCTTCGTCAGGAACGCCCCGCCCGCGATCAGCGCGAGCATCACCAGCGGTGTTTCGAGTTTATGTAGTAGAGTTGTCTTCACGTTAATATCCAGTAGCGTCGATGAAATCGCTCAAGCCCAAGATCCTGCGGTTCGAATCATTGCCTTCCACCAACACTGAACTGGCGCGGCAGGCGTCAGAAGGCGCCGGGGAGGGCCTCTCGATTCTCGCGGACGAGCAAACGGCGGGCCGGGGACGTTTGCAGCGCGCGTGGTCGTCGCCCCGCGGCGCGGGACTGTATTTCAGCATCCTGTTGCGGCCCGCAATCGCGGCGGATCAGTGGCCGCTGATTACCTTCATGGCGGCGCTGGCAGTGGGGGACGCGTTGAGCGAGGCGTGCGACGTGAACACCGATATCAAGTGGCCCAACGATCTTCTTTCAGGTGAACGAAAAATTTGCGGCATACTGGCGGAGTCGGTGGAGACGCCGGCGGGGCGTGCCGTCATCGTCGGTATCGGGATCAATCTGACTGCCGAAGCTTATCCGGCCGAGATCGCGAACCTGGCCACTTCGGTAGTGGAAGCATCGGGCCGCGCGCCGGAGCGTGAGACATTGTTGGCGGCGTTGTTGAGCGCGTTGTCGCGTTGGTACTCGTTGCTGCACGAGATTGACGGGCCGTCGAAGATCGTCGCCGCCTGGACCAGCCGCTCGTCATACGCTAGTGGTAAGCGCGTGCAGGTGGCGAACGGCGACGAGGTCTGGCAAGGTATCACCCGCGGCGTCGAGGCGGATGGCTCGCTGCGTCTCGAGACCTCGGATGGAACAAGAATCGTGAGAGCCGGAGACGTGCGGTTAAGAGAACGCGGATCGACGAACTAGATGTCATCTTCGAAACGCATCGTGCTGAATACGTGGGGATCGTTTGGCGATCTCCATCCCTACATGGCGATCGCCCGTGAATTGCGGGCCCGCGGACACCGGCCGGTGATCGCGACGATGGAGATGTATCGTGAGAGGCTTGAAGCCGTGGGACTGGAACTCGCCCCGGTGCGACCGAACATCCCACAACCGAAAGAACAGGCGCCGGAGCTGATCGAGAAGATCATGGAACCGCGGACCGGCCCACGGTTTCTGATGGAAGAGATCGTATATCCCGCCGTTCGCGACGCTTACCAGGATCTACTGGTCGCGGTTCAAGGCGCCGACGTTTTGATCACGCATCCGGCCGCGCCTGCGGGTCCTCTCGTCGGTCGTAAGACGGGCTTACCGTGGATCTCCACCGTGCTCGCGCCGCTCTCGTTCTTCTCCGTATACGACCCGCCGATTCCACCGGTGATGCAGTGGACCACCAAAGTATTCAGCCTGCTTGGCCCACGCTTCCTGAAGTTGTTCTTCGACGTGATGAGGAACGAATACAAAGCGAAGCAAGTAGTTGAGTTTCGTAAGGAGCTGGGTATCCCGGACTACGGCAATCCGATGTTTGAAGGCCAGCACTCACCGCTGCGCGTGTTGGCGCTGTTTTCCAAAGTCTTTGGGCCGCCGCAGCCCGATTGGCCCAGCCACACTGAGGCGACCGGCTTCTGTTTCTACGTCGACAATCAGGAATCCGTAATTCCAACCGAACTCGCAAACTTTCTCGACCACGGCCCGCCGCCGATCGTATTCACGCTCGGCTCTTCCGCAGTTTGGATCGGGCGCGAGTTCTTTCGCGAGAGCATCGAAGCCGCGAAGCAGTTGGGCCAACGGGCCGTGCTGCTGATTGGCGACGAACGCAATCGTCTCGGAGAGTTGCCGCCGGACATGATCGCGGTGGAGTACGTTTCTTATGAATCGTTGCTGCCGCGCGCGAGTGTCGTCGTTCATCACGGCGGCGTGGGCACGACGTCGCACGGTTTGCTCGCGGGTGTGCCGACGTTGATCGTTCCGTTCGCATTCGATCAGTCAGACAACGCGGACCACGCCGCGCGATTGGGCGTGAGCCGCACTGTTTATCGAAACAAGTATCGCGCGCCGCGCGTTGCGCGTGAGTTGCACAAGTTGCTGCACGAGCCGTCGTATGCGCAAAGAGCACGCGAGGTGAGCGCGCAACTGAAACAGGAAAATGGTCCCGCGCGAGCAGCGGATCTGATCGAAGAAGTGATGGACGGAACACCAAACAACGTCGAGGAGCTGGCCTATGCTTCTGGCGATTGATGCCGGCAATACTAACGTCAAGCTGGGCGTCTATCGCGGACGCGAATTGCTTACGAAGTGGCGCTTGGCCCATGCCGAGCTGGGCTCGGAGCACGACTCCGCGACTCGAATGCGGGATCTGTTCGATCGTTCGGGCATCGACGTCAAAGAGGTCGATGCGATCATTATCGCCAGCGTGGTGCCGCAAATGAACGACACGCTGCGCCGGCTGTTGGAGCGCGACTTTCGATTGACGCCGAACTTCATCGACCACACCACCAACACGGGATTGAAGCTACTCTACGACGATCCTTCCGAACTCGGCGCGGACCGGATCGCCGGCGCTGTTGCCGCCGTGGAGAAATGCGGTACGCCTTGTATAGTTGTCGACTTCGGGACGGCAACGACGTTCAATGCAATCAGCGCGGCGCGCGAGTTTGCCGGCGGTATTATTGCCCCCGGCATCATGACTGCCGCCGAGGCACTGTTCTCTCGTGCCGCGAAACTGCCGCGTGTGGCGATCGAGCGGCCCAAAAAATTTATTGGGACATCGACCGCCGAAGCGTTGCAATCGGGATTGTTTTACGGGTATGCGAGCCTGGTTGATGGTTTGATCCGCGGCATGATGTTGAAGGTGCAGGATCCGCTTGCAGCGACAGTGGTCGCAACTGGTGGTCTTGCTCATCTCATGCAGAATGCGTCGGAGTACATTCACGACGTCGATCCGAACCTGACGCTCGACGGCTTACGCATCATTCACGACAGAGCTTGAACTACTTCAACTATTTCACCGAAATCGAGGACGCATTCGTCCGCCGGCGTGGTAAGCATCTCTTTCTCAGTCCGCTCGATTGGGCCTTGATGGAAACGTGGAAGCAGCAGGGAATTCCGTTGCACATCGTGCTGCGTGGCGTGGAGCGCTCGTTTGATTCGTACGAGTCGCGGCCGCGCAAGCGATCGGTGAAGACGTTGCTTTACTGTCAGGAAGAAGTTGAAGCGCAGTATGAAGAATGGCTGGAAGCACGGGTCGGTGCAGCGGAGCATGACGACGGTGCTGGTTCAGAGCAGACGGACAGCGCCGACTCAGAGAAGACACCGTTCTCAGCGACTGCCGTCAATGAACATTTGCAACGTTGCCAGAGCGAGTTGGTTCGCTTGTCGCAAGCGAGAAAGGACGACGATCTGACAGAAGCGCTCGCGCGTGCCGCTGGGTTGTTGCAGGAGATCCGCGATGACGTCAGTGCGAACGCTGTGCTCGACACGCGCAGACTCGAAGACTCGCTAACCGGACTCGAGCGTATGCTGAACGATGCGATGCTCCTCGTCATTCCGGCAACGGAGCTTGACGCGTTGAAGAGTGGAATCAAAGATCAACTCAAGCCGTACCGCAGTCAGATGGAGAGTGCCGTTTATAAACAGACCTTCGATAATCTTCTGCTGAAGCGTTTGCGGGAGCAGTTTGCCGTGCCGCGACTCAGTTTGTTTTACGTCTAGGTACCACAAAAGGCACAAACGAAGACACGAAAAGGCACAAAGGAAGACAAGAGGCACAAGGGAAGACACAAAAAGGCACGATGGCGTTAGTTCAAAACGGAACGTGACGGTCCAACAAAGGAGAACGTGATGGCTGAAATGACGATCAAACGCTTCGGCGTGTTTTCAGTTGCCAAGATGCAGGCCCTGCTCGGGTTTGTCCTGGGCCTAATCATCGGCGTGATTTACGGGCTCATCTTCATAATCATGGGCGCGAGTATGGCGGCGATCGCGCCGCGCCAGGAAGCGGCGTTCGGTGGCGTGAGCACCGTCGCGATCGGCATCATCATGATGATTGCGATTCCGCTCTTCTACGGCGTGCTGGGTTTCATCGGCGGCTTGATTGCCGCGCTGATTTACAATGCGATGGCGGGCATCATCGGCGGGGTCAAGTTTGAACTTGAAGCCGTGCACCAGGAGTACGCCCCACCCCCGCCGCCAGACCATTGGGCGCCACATCAGCAGCCGGCGCAGTAAGCTATCGTTGGTGATTTATAGCGTTCCCTAAGCTGAACGATTACAGCGTTCCCTAAGCTGAACGACTGCCGCGTTCCCCTGGCTGAACGACTGGCGCCGCGGCTTTGCCGCCTGATGTGAGGCGGGGCTTTGCCCCGCCGTCGCGTTCATAAACTTTTGGGGCTGCGCCCCAAAGAGGGCAGAGCCCGCACGAAGGGCATAGCCCATTCTAATTTCGAATGTTGATGGCGGGGCAGAGCCCCGCCTCACATCAGGCGGCGAAGCCGCGGCGAGAGGACATCGTGGTCGAAGGTCAGATTAAGAACCTGACCGACTACGGCGCTCTTTGCCGAGCGCTGCATTGCGAGGTTCAGTGAGCGGCAAAGAAGGGAACGATAGAGTGGGTGAGAGTCTGATTGAGAACCTGACCGACTACGCTCTTTGCCGAGCGCCGCATTGCAAGGTTTAGTGAGCGGCAAAGATTAGGGAATGATTGAGTGGGTGAGAGTCTGAGGGTTGAGATTGAACGGATTCTGCCGGGCGGGGTCGGGTTGGCCCATGCTCAGGGGAAGACCGTTTTTGTTTCACTGGCCGCGCCGGGAGATGAGCTGCGCGTGCAGGTGGAACGCGAACAGGGAAATGTGCTGTTTGCTTCCGTAGTGGAAGTCCTCACGCCATCGCCGGTTCGAGTCGAGCCGCCGTGTCCGTACTTCGGCCGGTGCGGCGGTTGCGACTTCCAACAACTCACCTACGAAGCCCAACTCGCCGCGAAAGCCGAAATCATCTCCGACTGTCTGCAACGCATCGCCCGCCTGGACCATGTGCCCGCGATCACCGTTCACCCGTCGCCAAACGAATGGCGTTACCGCGTGCGTGCGACGTGGCAGATCGATCAGGAGACGCGAGAGATCGGTTACTACGAGCGTGGCTCGCGACGCGTGTGTGACGTCGAGTACTGCGCCGTGCTAATGCCGGAATTGCAGCAGACGCTCGAACAAGTGCGCGCGACGGCGTGGTCTGAATTTCCCCCGGAGTTGAAGCATCTCGATGCGGTTGCGGGGGAGAATAACGTCTCTCTGTCGCCGTCATTTGCAAACTTTGAGACCAACGAATTGAGCCTGCGTGTTGGTAACGAGAGTTATCAATACAACGCGGAGTCGTTTTTTCAGATCAACCCGGCGCTGTTGCCGGAGTTGCTCGAGTTTGCCTTGACTGGTGCGAGCGGCGAGACGGCGTTGGATCTTTATTGCGGGGTGGGGTTGTTTACGTTGCCGCTGTCGAGACGCTTCGCGAACGTTACCGGCGTTGAAGCAAACCCGGTGGCGACGCGGTTCGCGCGCCGGAATCTTCAGCAGGCGGATTTGAAGAACGCGCGTGTGGTTACGGCGACTGTCGCCGGGTGGATGCGCGCGAATTCTCAAACCACCAGCGGCGTTGATTTCGTTTTACTCGATCCACCGCGTGCCGGCGCAGAGTCGATCGTGATCAAAGGGATACTCGATCTGCGACCGCTGCGTATCTCGTACGTGTCTTGCGATCCGGCGACGCTGGGTCGCGATCTTAAGAAACTGATCGCGGGTGGGTACGAGATCCAGGCGATTGCGGGGTTTGATCTCTTCCCGCAGACTCATCACGTTGAGACAGTAGTTCTGTTGCGCCGGAATTCAAGCAACTAAACCTTTGCGGCGATCCTGAATTCTGACATAATCCTGCCCGTTCTCGCGTTCCTCGCGCTCTTTTGCTTCTTAGGAAGCTTCTTATGAAAGGCGGTAAATCAGTTATGGTAAAGTGGCTCGCAGCGATTGTGCTTACCGTTTCGCTCGGTTGTTGGGGGTTCGCCAGACTGTCCCTCGCCTCTCACTTCATCGATACCGAGCCGCGCCAACCTGTTCAAAACATGGTGTCTCAGAACCTGAACGGAACATACTCCGGCAAGGTCTATTTCCGCGATAAAAAGAACAGACAATACTTATTGCTTGGACCGGCCTTGCTCGAGGTTAAGGACAAGACTTTCGTTCTTTGCAAGAGCATCAAAGACTCGTCAGGCAAAGAGAAGTGTTCGGGCCAAAAGTTTACCGGCGAGATCAGCTTTTCGACGATACCGGAAAAGGCCAATCTCGGAGTTGGTGGTATCAAACCTAAATCTGAAGACCGAATCGAGACCCGGTGGTATCACGATCCCGATCGTAAGATCCTGAAGATCGTGCGAGCCAACGGCGCCAAGCGCGAATTCCGTTTCTGCTCCAACATCAACAAGGCACAGTGCTTCGGCAAGATCTAACAATCACGGAAGGTCAGGACAAGTTTTCCGGTACGTTCCCAGGGATGAAGGAAGATACTTATTCCACTCATCGATAGTCAGGTTGCGCGTCACGCGCGAGCACGCTTCAGTTCGCAGATTATCCGACAACGCTCCTCCAACCGACCACACGGTCGCGATTCCGTCCGCGCCGGCCGTGACTAGAAGATTCTGGTTTCCGAAGGCGAGATGCACGATGTTTGACTTGTTAATGAGCGATGCGATCTCCTTGTACGAAGTGCCATCGTACTCCCACACTCGTGCCAACTCACGACCGAAGATAGCGAAATACTGTCCGTTGTTACTGACACTGATCGTGCCGTAAGGGTCGTACTCGATGGTGACTTGCTTGTCCTCGGGCAAAACTGGCCAGACGTAGATAGTTCCGTTCGCCGCTGCCACCAGGAACCGATTATCATTGCTGAACCATACCGGATAGACTTCCGCTCCTCCGTTGGTTACGTACTGTCTAATCAGTCTCTCAGTTTCCACGTCCCAAAGGGTCACCATTCCGTTGTCGAGCGTGACCGTCGCGAGGTAGCGGCCATCGTTGCTCAAGGCGATCTGAAGAGCAGTACTCCCGACGAGGATATTTCTGGAGTCAGAGTACCGCGCCGCACTGGGAATGTTCCGCAGGACATGGACCATAAAGTCTTCACCTGATATTGCCAGGTGCTGGCTGTTGCCGCTAAAGCTGAGTGCGTTTACAGCCCCTTTGTATTTCTCTTTGAATGGTTTGCGCGTTGGTGCTCTAAGACCCTTTACCTGAACACTCTTGTCGCCGCTGGCAGTCGCGAAGTAGCTCCCATCAGGACTAAAGGCCATGTCGTAGATCTGGTCCTCGTGATCGAGAGTCGCTAGGGCTTTGCCCGTAGCAGCGTCGACGACAGTCGCCCGATATTGAGTTTTGTCAATGGAAGAAACCGCCACGTACCTTGCGTCAGGACTGAGTTGAAACGAGAGTGTCCCTCGCTCAAATGGAACGCGGAATAACATTTCTCCGCTGGCGACATCGTTCAACTGCGCTGCTCTGCTTTCCACCGCGTTCTGGCTGACAAGTCGCCCGGTAGCTCCGGTTCCCGCGAGCACCTGCGAACCGTTGGGAGAGAGCGCCAGATCCAGGACGTTATTCCTGATGTCAAAGCTCGCAGACCTTCGCGGCAGACGCGCGAGGTTGTTTCGCAGAAGATTTTCCGCTTGCGTCGTCGGAACAAGTTGCTGAGCTTGGGTGGCAAGGAGTAGCCCACGTTGAAACTGATCGGCCACCAGTAGTTCGCCTTGAGTGGCTGCATTGATCTCGGATTGAGCCGTGGCCGCGATCGTCTCCGCTACTTTCGTGTTGTCGGAGCGCGTTTGAAGGTAAGCAATGACACTCAGCAGTGCGACGACAAGAACAACTGCTATAACGACCACAGAGCGGGTCCATTTAAGGCTCGCTTGGATATAAGCCGCCTCGTTGTCGGTCAAATACTGGCGATGGCTTGTGTACCATTGGCGCGACCGCCACAGCCGCCGGCCGCTCAGCAAATCGTCCCAATTGTTGCCGCGTTCCTGCCACAGGGCCATGCTGGTCTGCAAATCCTGGCGCCAGAGCAACAGGTAACGGTCGTCTTCGATCCATTTATCCAGTGTGGGCCAACTGCGCAGTAGTTCCTCGTTGTTGACCTCGACCGTCGGCTCCTGCGTCTTGTCATCCTTGCTCACCGTGATGACGCCGGCAGTGGCAAACTTCTGAATGACCTGAGTGCTGGCGAGCGGAACGTCTTTCAGCGGCACGCGCACCTTGCTGTTTTCGCTGTGTTCACCGGGGCGAGGTATGCGCACGAGGCGCATCCACAAGAGTCGCGCCTGGTCTCGCTCCGCGACGCTCAGGCTTCGGTAGGTTGCTTCGGCGTTCCGCAGAGAAGTTTCGAGTTGGGTTTCGGGACTCTCAGTAGTCCCTGCGCGCGTGCCACTGTTAGGTGCGCTGGCTGCGGATCTTGCCTGGCGCGCATTGTCCTGGGCGGCGGCGCTGCCATCAAGTTCCGGCATCGAAACACTCGCAAACTCCTTCAAGACCGCTTCTTTTTGTTCCGGTGAAATCAGCGGAACGAATCCGGTCACTTCCTTCTCGGTGATCTCGCTGGCGATCCGGGTAAAGGCTGCAAGACAAGTATTGGGATCCGTTGGGTCTTCTTTGAATGCCGCGAGGATCTCCTCATACGAGAAATAGGGAACGTAGGGCACCGACACTGCTCCCCAAAAAGCCTTTCGCTCGACGACCGTCATGCGGTCCAGGAAAGGATCGAACCGGCGTCGAGAGTAGGCGCGACGGATTCCCAGCTTGTCCTGTTCGGCCTGATCCACTCGCATCGGGACAGGAAGGATCTTGAATCGAAAAGGACTTACGTAAAACTGGTCGGGGAGTGTTGCTGACGACGATGCGTTTTCGCGCTGGGCCAAGGAGGAGTGCGAATCCTGAACCAGACGCTGGTCAGCCACGCCCTGGGTAATCGATGCAGCCCCGTCGATACTCTGATTGTTGAGTGTGAAGCAGACGACGAGCGTGTCCGGCAGCTGAATGGTGCAAATGCCCGAGGTGTCACTTACGCCTGTGCGACTATCGACGAGGATGTAGTCGTACTGGGAGCGCATGTTGATCTTCAGTTGCTCAAGGAAAGCACCGCCGCCTAGAACATCGTAGAACTTTTGCCAGTTGATCGCGGCGAACCGCTCGCCGTAGTCGGGACCCTGCCGTCCCGCGGGTATGAAGTCGAGTTGGCCGCCGGCGGGAAATTTCCAGTTGAGGGAGATCACGTAAGGATCGATGTCGGTCTTGGGGAGAAACCAATCGGGCGCCAGTTTCTCGCCTTTATCGAGAGGGGTAATGGCCTCGAGAACAAAGTCGGTGATGAGATCGACAACGCCGGGAGAGGAAGTCAACTCACGGTCTACGAGGAACGGGCGAAAATAGCGTTGCAGCCCCGGCGCTTCGAGATCCCAATCGAGCACTAACACTCGTTTCGCGTTCGCAGCCAGGATCCAGGCGATGTTGGCCAGGGCCATCGAGCGGCCGGTTCCGCCTTTATAAGAATAGAAAGTGATGATCTTGCCCTGGCTGCGGACAGTCAAAGTGTCGCTCCTTCAGTTCGACTTGTGGGCCATGATTGGTCGTCCAATCTCAGTTTCGATCCGGCGCGGAATATTCTCTTTCGTCGCCCGCTCCATGACGCCTTTGCCGACTTGCGTCTGAAGTTGCCCCAGAATTCGGCTCAGTTCGTCCTCGAGCTGATGGATGGATCTAATCGAGTCGCGAAAGAAAGGCAGACCGGCATTGGCGAACAACGCCCATCGTTTGAAGACATTGGTTCGCACAAACTCGAGTAATGAATCGCGCCTGGCGAAGGCTTCCGGATCATTGTCGTTGAAGGGAATGAAGATACTGCAATTGAAGTAGTTGTTTTGGTCAAACTGCTTCAAAATCGGTTCATACATCGGCAGTTCGGCGGTCCAGCAATCAACGAACAGCACCACGAGACTGCCGTCGGCTTCCGCGTTCCGCACGTCAGTCGCGAGAGTTGGCCCAAACTGAAGTCGATTGCTGATACGAAGTCCGGCATTCAGGGCAGTCTTCTGGGCGAGGTATTCAATCGGACTTGCCTCCGGGTAATACGGCTTCCAATCACCGCCGCCATCGGTACGGTACGCTTCATCGCGCGCGCCTTCAGGAAACTCGCCGGGCTTGCCTGCGACAAACCCGAACCGGACAAACTGTGGACCTTTGCCGCCCGTGTCGCCCGGGTCTCCATCAGGGGCCTCCTGTGGCGCCGGAGCACCGGCGTTGGTTGGCGGATGGAAAGCGCTCTCGATCTGATCCAGGTCGGTGAAATCAGGGAGGCTCGGTAAGTCAAGGTGCTGGGCGGCAAGAATCTCGTCCTTGAGCTTCTCGATGAACTCGTCATAACTGCCTTCGTAAGCGTTCAAACGCCGGCGCATCCTCTGGAGACCAAACTTGTTATGGTCTGCTTCGGGATCGCCCAGGTAATACTGCAACTCGCCAACAGCTTCCGGCACCGATTGGTCTTCAGTAAGCGGAATCCAGATCACGGGCTTGATTACAGCCGGCTCGTTTGCATCTTGTCCATTTGCCCGGGCATTGCTTACGTAGAGCTCCTGACGCTTGCGGAAAACCTCCCATTCTTTTCCGCAGTAAACGCTGTTGAAGTACGCGGGTGAGTAGAGGCTCACGATTACGGGACACGTTTGCAGCGCGCCGCTCAGTCGTTCCTTCCAATCGGCGCCGAGCGGGATTTCGGGACTATCGAAAAAGCCGACTTCTTCATTACCGTCGAGGCCTAACTGGCCGCGAACACGATCCGAAAGATCGTCGAAGAACTGAGTAAGATAGCCGTCATTACTGTTAGCTCTGGCGTAGCTAAAGAAAAACCGATAGGGCATGATCTCAAAAATCCTCCAGGACTAAGCACCGCGGAAGGTAGGGCTGAGTCATAAGGCAACGCCCCGGCGCGGTACAACGAAGTAGCGAAAGCCTAGAATGAGCTTTGCGGCTTGTCAACTGAAATACCCTCTAAAGGTTTTAAGGTTGGTCTGGGGACCTCACGCTTAATATGGTGGTAAAGTAGGTTTCGTTTCGATTAGCCGCTTTGGTGCGGGCCGTTTACTTACAACTTTGATGAATCCTCACAAAAACCTCTTCAGTCAGTATCCGCTTGTCCAATTCGCGATTCCGTTTTGTCTTGGTGTTTGTGCGGTGGCGTATGCCCCGCCGGTGCGAATCGTCTACGTGGCGATCGCAGGCGGCGTGTTTTCGATCGTCGCGCTGGTGCTGGTGTTGAAGCACAGATTTATGGTTGCTGCCTGGGCGTTGTTGGTGGCCATGTTTTTTGCCGGGGCGGTGCTCGCAGTCACGCAACCGCGAGTTCAGCAACTGCCGTCAGGTAAGACACTGTTGCTGACAGGCGTACTGGACGGTCCACCTGAACACTCGCAAGACCGGGTTTACTTGAGCTTACGGGTGGAAGACGGATTTGCCGGCTCCGTGTTCCTGGTTGCCGAGAGCGAACAGAAGAAACGCATTGCCGATCTGCGTTACGGAACGCGCATCCGCGTCACTGCCAGATTGATGCGCACAGACGATTACCGCAACCCGGGCGTCTCATCACTTTCAGAATATCTCGATCGCAACGGTTACGCCGGAATGGGCATGATCAAGGGCGACATCGTCAGGCTAGACCAGGCCAAAGTCTTTCCACCGTTGGCCTGGCTCTATGCGTGGCGCGAGCGACTTCAACGCGAGATCGATTTGCGATTTACGCCTGAAACCGCCGGCGTGCTCGACGCAGCGCTGCTCGGCAATCGCTACAACCTGACGCGCTCGACTGCGGAACGTTTTCGCGAGGGCGGCACGTTTCATGTGCTCGTGATCAGCGGGCTGCACATCAGCTTCATCGGCGGAATCGTGTTGTTTGTGCTGCGTCGTCTGACGCGGAGACGTGTGCTTCAGTTTGTGATACCGGCGCTTTTCGTCTGGTGTTATGCCTTCGCGGTCGGAGCGGATTCGTCGGTGGTGCGGGCGGCGTTGATGTTCAGCTTTGCGGGACTGGGCGCGGTCCTGTTTCGTCCGGCAACCTCGTTGAACGCACTTGGCGGGGCGGCGCTTGTGCTGCTGGTCCATCGCCCGAAGGAAATGTTCGATCCTTCATTTCAACTGACTTTCCTGTCGGTGCTGGCGATCGTCGCGATCGGGTGGCCGCTGCTGCGAAAGCTTTCCGCGGTCGGCGCGTGGTACCCGACGGGCGACACACCTTACCCGCCGAACTGTGCACGAGAGTTGAAAGCGTTTTGTGAGACGTTGTTTTGGAGCGAGCAGCATTGGAAACGAGAGCTGAGGCGGACGACGCATCACTATCGACTCTTCAAGACGCCGCTGGCGAGGGTCTTGGAGCGCTATCGGATTCAACGGATGTTGCGATACGTGTTTGGAGCAGTCGTAGTGTCAGTCGCGGTCCAGATGATGTTGCTGCCGCAGATGATCGTGTACTTTCACCGGCTCTCGTTGTCGTCGCTGGTGCTGAATATTGTCGTCAGTGTGCTGTTGACAATATTGGCGGGGACGGCGCTGCTCGGGTTGCTGCTCGTGCAAGTCAGCGTGACGGTGGCTGCGCCAGTATTGAAATTGGCGGAGGCGATCAACTGGCTGATGGTCCACAGTGTCGATCCGTTTGCCGGCGTGGGAGTCGCGTCGTTGCGGCTGCCCGAGTATTCAGGTTGGCCTCGGCTGATCTACATCATGTATTACGTGCCGCTGTTGTTGCTGGTGGTTGCACTCGATCGCTGGGAGCCTCTGTCGCGATTCGTCAGCAAGAGGAAAAATCGACGTGTCTTGCCGCTTGCGTTAGTCCAAATCGGATTGATCGCCGTAGCGATCATCCATCCGTTTAGTGCCGTACATGCTGACAGAACACTTCGCATTGACTTCCTCGACGTCGGCCAGGGCGATGCAGCATTGATTACGATGCCGGACGGAACAACATTGCTTGTCGACGGCGGTGGACGCCCGCGGTTTCGTTCCGATTCGAATAATTCATTCGAACGCGAGACGCGCAGCATCGGTGAATCCGTGGTTTCCGAGTACTTGTGGTGGCGCGGGTTGGAACGTGTCGATTACGTGCTCGCGACGCACGCCGATGCAGATCATATCGATGGTCTAAACGACGTCGTTCGCAACTTCACCGTCAACGCAGCGCTGGTCGGGCGAACGCCGGCAAACGATCCGGAGTTCGTGAAATTCGCGGGGTCAGTTGCCAATACGAATTTGCAGACGGTGCACGCTGGTGATGTGATTCGTTTCGGCGAAGTCGAAGTGCGTGTCCTGTGGCCGCCGCCCGGAACGGATTCTTCCAACGACGACTCGGTCGTGCTGAAAATCCAGTTCCGCGAACGTTCGCTACTGCTTACCGGCGACATCGAAAAGAAAACCGAAGCCGCTTTAACAACCGTCGCCGCGGATTTACACGCAGACATTGTGAAAGTCGCGCATCACGGAAGTCGGACTTCTTCGACAGAAGCATTCGTCTCAGCGACACGCCCGCGCTTCGCGATCATTTCAGTGGGACAGGATTCGATGTTTGGTCATCCGCATGCGGAAGTAGTCGAACGTTGGAAACAGGCGGGCGCTGAAGTCTTGACCACGGGTCAATGTGGAATGATTACGGTGATCACAGATGGCACAAATCTGCGGCTGGAAAAATTTACGGAAAACTGAATCCGTACTTCTTCATGATCTCGCGACCCTGCGCGCCGTTAACAAAGTCGCTGAACGCACGCGCAGCTTGCTCTTTCTGCGTCCCACGCATTATCCCCAGTCCTTGATCGAGCGGTTTGTGCAGTTCTTCCGGAATCAACACCCAACGACCCTTGCTCTGCACACTCAACGACAGCGCCACGATCGCAACTTCAACGTTTCCGGTCTCGGCAAACTGAAGCGTTTGCCGAATGTTGTCGGCAAACACCAGCTTCGGTTGGACGACGTCCCAGAGGCGCGCGGTCTGAAGCGCCTCGCGTGCGGCCAGTCCGTACGGCGCGTGGTCCGGGTTTGCGATCGCGATGCGGTGAACGTCCGCTCCGGCGAGGTCTTCGATCTTCTCGATCTTTAACTTGCTGTCGGCGGTGGTCCACAATGTGATCCGGCCGCGCGCATACACACGCTTCGTTCCCGGAACAATTAACCCCTTTTGCTCGAGCTGATCGATGTAAACAACGTTCGCCGCAGCGAAGAGATCAAACGGCGCCCCGTTCTCGATCTGCCTGGTGAGCAGACCGGTCGAACCAAACACGAAAACTATTTTGATTTTGTGACTCGATTCAAACTCGCGCCCGATCTCTTCAAAGGCCGGCGTCAAGTCAGACGCAGCCGCGACCGTGATCTCCGAAGGCGAAGCGACCTCAGGCGCGCGTGTCCCTCGACACGCAAAGCTGAAGGCAAGCACTGCCAGTGATAGGAATGAAACGAGAACTCGGCGAGAGTTTTTACCGGTCCTCACTTTCCGAACGGGACGGCGTTGGGAGACGCATGTCTCACGTCGGAAAGTCATTAGGCGTGTAACGGTCTACCTGGGCACTCCCCACCTTGTACGTATTAAGAACTCCGAGCGGCGGCGCGTAAACATGAACCGTAATCAGGTCCTGTCCACTTACTTCGGGATTACCAAGCTGATGAATGTCGGGCGCGCCGGCCCCGGTCACCGTTCCGGTGAGACACTCGCGGCCCGTGTTGTAGCACAGGCCGCGTTCCTCCTCGTAGCAGAAGGTCGTTTCCCACATTAGTCCTTTATGGACACGGACGACACCATGCGATCCGTTGTGATCATGAATCGGGGTTTTTTGACCGGGCCGCCAGCAGATAATCAACATCTCGACGGCTTGGTTGCGACAAACTCGGTGGCGCCAGTAGTTTCCCTCTTTGAATCCGAGGAAAGGCTCGATTTCCAACGGAGATATCTCGACGTTTGCCAGCCACTCGTTGATTTGTTCGAGCGATGGTGGAGAGGTCTGGGCGTTCAAGTGCTCGACCAGTTCGGAGAATGTCAGCGAACCGGAAGCGGGCGGCGCGGTCGGGATAGCAGTTTCCGTATTAATCGATGTCGACAAACTGGCGGCTCCGGGCGGAAGTTGCAGTAGAGCTTATATTCGGTCAGGCAGTTGGGAGTCAAGAAGAAGTTATGATAATTCGTAGATCGCGGACATTTGTCCCAGTCGGGCCGGTGACTACCAGGTCATTCAGTCGTTCGAAGAAGGTGTAAGAATCGCTGCGGGCGAGATAGTCGGAAGGGTCGAGACCGAGACTCCGGGCGCGCGCGATGGTCGTATGATCGGCCATCGCCCCGGCAGCGGGGCTGTTGCCGTCGACACCGTCCGTGCCGGCGCTGAGCACCACCGCCTGCTCATCGAGATCCATTGCTAAACGCAAAACGGTCTCAAGATTTCTGCCGCCCACGCCTGGACCCCGTACAGGACAAGAAAACTCACCACCGGAAATTAGACAATCCGTCTGTTTACTTGTGGCAAGAAGAAGATCGCACCCGTCTTGAATCGGCTGTTCGCAGATTTCGTGTGAAATGGTTGACGAGGTGAATCCGAGTTCGATGGCTTTTTGCTGAGCAGCTTCGAGCGCGGTCCAGTTGCCCAACAGGACTTGGTATGGTGAGTCTGACGGCAACGTCGGACCGGAAGCGACGTTCGCTTCATCACCGCGATTCGTGTCGGAAACGATCAAGGTAACGAAGCGCGCCGCCGGCGCATATTGCACGAGCTGTCCGCCTTTGACTGCGGAGAGACTTCGCCGGACCTCATTGATCTCGCTGATGCGTGCGCCGCCGGCGATCAGCAACTCGTTTTCGCGACGCAGATCGTCGAGCGAAATCGCCGGACTCTTCGGATATTCGAACATTGCGGAGCCGCCACCTGAAACCAGACAGATCACCACACCCCGGACGTCGTTAGCCCAATCCAGTAGATTTAATGCGGCTTCAGCCGCCTCGATACTCGCTTCGTTCGGTAGCGGATGTCCGCCTTCATAGACCTCCCAGGGCCGGGAGAGCGGTTTGGAAAACGCAGGAGCGCTGATCACGCCGCGCGTCAACTTCTCGCCGAGCACATCTTCAATTCCGTGCGCCATCGCGGCTGCTGCTTTTCCAAGCGCAACGGCAAAGATCTGCGTCGACGAGGCGTCGAAGCGCTCACCGCACACTTCAACTATTGGGCCATCACACACAATAGCCCGCGCTACTGCTCGTCGCGGATCGACCGACGCAAGTGCGGCGTCAAAGATCTCCCGAGCAGAGCGATGAAGTTGATCGAGGTTCGGCAAGACTTTCGAGTTAAACGGGGCGAGTCTCGGTGTTCTGAGCGTTGCTCAAAGTCTGCACACCGAGGCTACTGGCTTGGAGCCTCTTCTTCCGTATCCGGTTCGTTCAGATTTCCGCCGCCCTGATTATCCGGTGGATCGATCGGCGGCGGCGGATCTGGAACCGGGGTCTCCAGGCGGTAACCGGTTGCTAGTAAGGAAGCCACATCTGGGGTGGCGGTTGAGAGTTGTTTTTGCATCGGGTTTTCCTTCCATCAAGAAACGCGGATCTTCCACCGCAGCTGTGGAAAAGTCTGTGGAGAAAATCCGTGTTAACGCACCTAAGTTTTGCTGCATCTGGGTTTATAGCAAAATGCACACGTGCGCGGCGCTCCACACCTGCGCCGTCGATGACGCGCGCGAGCGCCAAAACTACTGGTCTTCCGTACTGCCCATTTCGTCCCACTCGGCAACCATCTCATACGCCCGGCCGAGCACTGGACGGGGACGCGAACCATCGGCCTGGCCGATCAGTCCTTCGCGTTCCATCATGTCGAGAATCGCCGCCGCGCGGCCGTAGCCGATACGCAGCCGTCGCTGCAACACGGACGTCGAGGCACGTTTCATCTCGACGCAGATGCGCAACGCTTCTTCAAAAAGTTCGTCATGTTCGCCGCCGCCGGCTTCGAGCCCAAGCGCTTCTTCCTCCGACTGCGTGATGCTCTCGTCATATGACGGCGGACCCTGGGCCTTGATGTGGGCGACGATCTTGCCGATCTCCTGCTCGTCGATGTACGCGCCGTGGACGCGGATCAGACGCGACGTGCCGGGCGGTAGAAACAGCATGTCGCCGCGGCCAAGAAGTTGTTCGGCGCCGTTCGTGTCGATGATCGTGCGTGAGTCGATCTTCGACGAGACCCGGAATGAAATACGCGACGGGAAGTTGGCCTTTATGAGACCGGTGATCACGTCGACTGACGGACGCTGCGTTGCGAGTACGAGGTGAATACCGACCGCGCGCGCCATTTGCGCAAGCCGCGTGATCGACTCTTCAACTTCGCGCCCGGACGTCATCATCAGGTCGGCGAGCTCGTCGATGATGATCACGATGTACGGCAGCGGTTTCCACGGTTCGCCGTTCTCATTGTACTCCTTCACGAGATTGCGACGCATGATCTCGGTGTTGTAGCCGTCGATGTTTCTGACGCCCCAGCCGGCGAGATCGCGATAACGTCGTTCCATCTCGGCGACAGCCCATTTCAACGAGCGTGACGCAACTTTCGGATCGACGATGATCGGCGTCGCGAGGTGCGGGATGTCTTCGTACAGACCGAGCTCGAGCCGTTTCGGATCGATCAGGATGAACTTAACTTCGTCTGGACGCGCGCGATAAAGAATCGAGACGATCAGCGCGTTTACCCCGACTGACTTGCCCGCGCCGGTGGTTCCGGCGATCAGCAGGTGCGGCATCTTCGCGAGGTCGGCGACGTAGTTCAGACCGTCGATCGTTTTGCCAAGCGCGATCGTCAGTTTCGAAGGCGACTCCTGAAACGGACGCGACTCGATCACTTCGCGTAAGAAGATCGTCTCACGGCGCGGATTGGGCACTTCGATACCGACGTGCGGCTTGCCGGGCATGCGATCGATGCGGATCGATTCTGCTTTCAGCGCGAGGCAGAGGTCGTCGACGAGCGAGACGACGCGCGAGTACTTCACGCCGGGATCGGGTTTGAATTCGTAAGTCGTGACGACCGGGCCGGGGCAGATGTGCTTGATCTGGCCGGTGACGTTGAACTCTTTGCACTTTTCGGCGAGGCGGTTGGCGAGCGCGAGTAATTCCGCGTCGGCCTGTTCGCTGTGTGGCGGCGCTTCGTTGAGGAAGTGCAGCGCAGGCAGGTTGTAGTCGTCGTAATTGATGTCGCGGCGGCTCGCGTCGAATGGCAGTTTCGCCGTTGCTGGTGCTTCCGCTTTGACGCGCAACACCGACACGCCCTTGACCATCTCTTCGACGTCCTCATGTTCCAAATCCGTGTTTGCTTTTGGGACAATTGCAGCTACGCGTGTCGAGGAAGCAGCACCTGCGGCAGCACTGGCGACGATAATTGGCGGTTCTGGTTCAACCACAGATCGCTTCGCTTCACGGATCACCTTCGTATTTTCAATAACCGGCGTCGGTTCTTTCATGAAGTCGGCGACACGCTCCGCGGCCGACAAGTTCAGCGTCGATTTCAACGCGCTGCGTGCTGCTTCTTGTTCAGCTTTAAGTGCAGCCTTCGTCTCTTTTCGTTTCAGCGCGGTTTCGCGGCGGAGTTGTCGCCAGGCGCGGAAGCGTTCGGGGATCTTGCCGACGAAGGCGAAGCGAGTCGCGATCAGGTTGACAAGGATTTCGTAAAGACGGATGAACGAGAAGTTTGTCGCGAGCAGTAGACCACTCGCGGCGATCGCGATCAGCAGGACGGTCGCGCCGATCCTGCTCAAACCGCTGGCGAGACTTTGCGCGACGACCGAACCGAGTAGGCCACCGGGTTGGACGCTCGAGTCAAACAACGGTCGCAATTGCGAGATCGACAGCAGTGCGGAAGCGGCGACCACGAGCACGAGCAAACCGGCGATGCGCGTAACCGGACTCTGAATCGCGTTCCGGCGGAACCGTCGCCAGGCCCCGGCGAAGAGCAGCAATGGCAGCAGGTAGGCGGCGAGGCCGATGAACTGAAATGCAGTTGCCGCGACGTTCGCGCCGATTGCTCCGGCCCAGTTGTGCGTTTCGCTTTGGCCCACGGAGTTCCACGACGGGTCGTTCGGATAGAACGCCGCGGAGATCAGGCAAAGCGCCAGCAGCAGTCCGGCCGCAAGCAGAAGGATGGCGAGTATCTCGCTGCCTCGACTAGCGCGCGGAACTATCACGCGCGGTCTTTCTTCGATCTGTGTTGTTGTACTTGACATGAATCTCCAGAACCCAAAAAAACTCTAGGCAGCCTTGCGCGCGAGCAAATAGGCTTTGATGAAGTCGTCGATGTCTCCGCCCAAAACGGCGTCGACGTTGCCTCGTTCAAGTTTGGTGCGCGTGTCTTTCACGAGCTGATAGGGGGCCAGCACGTAGCTTCTGATCTGCGAGCCGAAGGAGATGTCAGCCTTATTGGCTTCGAGCTCCGCTGTTTCGGCCCGGCGTTTTTCCAATTCGAGTTCATAGAGCCGGGAACGCAGCACCTGCATGGCCACGGCCCGGTTTTGATGTTGCGAACGCTGGTTCTGACAGGAAACGACTATGCCAGTAGGAAGATGCGTAATGCGCACGGCAGAGTCGGTGGTGTTGATGTGTTGACCTCCGGCGCCGGTGGCGCGGTAGGTATCGATGCGCAAGTCTTTGTCCTGAATATCGACTTCGATGTCTTCGTCGATCTCCGGACAAACAAACAGTGAAGCGAAGGACGTATGTCGCCGCGCAGCTTGGTCAAATGGCGAGATGCGCACCAGTCGATGCACGCCGGCTTCAGCAGCCAGCAAGCCGTAGGCGTAATCGCCTTCCACTCTGAAAGTGACGCTCTTCAGTCCGGCTTCCTCGCCCGGTTGATATTCGAGCACTTCAGCTTTGAACTCGCGCTGTTCGGCCCATTTCAAATACATGCGCAACAGCATCTCGGCCCAGTCCTGCGACTCCGTGCCGCCGGCGCCGGGATGAATCGTACAGATAGCGTTGCGGCGATCGTTGTCGCCCGCCAGCAGCATTTCAGTTTCGGCCTGCTCCAACTCCGGTTCGAGCCGTTGCAGCAACGAATGCAGTTCGTCGATGGAACTCTCGTCTTCCTGCGCAAACTCAAAGAGCACTGCGGCGTCGGCTATCTGCGATTCAAAACGCTCCTGTCGCCCGATGTCGCTTTCGAGTCGGCTGCGAGTCTGAAGCAGCTTTTGCGCGGCTTGCTGGTCGTTCCAGAAGTCGGGTGCTGAAGCCTGGGCCTCGATACGGTTCAACTCTTCGCGGCGTTTCGGGACATCAAAGAAACCTCCCGAGTTGTTCAACTCGCGCCCGAAGATCGTCAAATGAAACTCGCAATTCCTGAAGTGACAAAATCTCGTTCATCTTAACTTTCTAAAACTCCTTCTACTGCCGATCAAAAGTACGCCGACGAGAATCGCCGTAAGCGCCGCGCAAACGTAAACAAAAAGATCGCCGTGCCGCGTGTAAAAAGTGTTGCTCGTCGCCGGCGTCACCGTCCAGTTACGAACATCGGTTTCGAACGGACGAGTCTGCTCCAGCACTTGACCGTTCGCGCTGATCTGCGCCGACAACCCCGTGTTGGTGATGCGCAGCAACGGCCGGCCGTTCTCAACTGCGCGAAAGATCGCGTTCGCAAGGTGCTGTCGCATCACGGCGGTTGGTCCAAGATAACCGTCGTTCGAGATATTGATCAGAAAGTCAGCGCCTTCTGCAGTCATCGTGCGCGCGATCCACGGGTACGCTGACTCGATACAGATGAAGACGCCCGCGCGATGATCCGCAACCGGCATCAACGTGTACGTGTCGCCTGGAGTGAACTCGCCGACGATCCCGGATATCAAAGACGCTCCCGGTAACCATTGAGGGAGCGGGACATATTCGCCAAACGGCATCAGGCGAATCTTATCATATTGCGCGATCAGGCGGCCCTCTTCATTTATGAGCAGCGCTGAGTTGTACGAGCCGTTGTTGGGTGCTGGTTCCAGTGAGTTGAACAAGAGTGAAGTGTGGTTGGTCTTGGTGAGGTCGGCGATGACGGCTTGAAGCTTTCTATCGGCAGCGTAAGTGAAGTTCATCGGCGACTCGGGCCAGACGACAAGCGTCGGAAGATCTTTCTCGATAGCTGGCAGCGCGGTGATGCTCAGCGACAGATGTCGCGCGCGTAGCTCGTTCCATTCGGCCGGACTTTTTTCCGCAGTCATCGGCACGTTCGGTTGAAGTGCGACGACGTTTAAATAAGGAGTGCCGTAGGAAGCTGTCGGAACAGTTGTAAGCGCGACGGGAAAATAGATCATCGCGATCACAGCCGCCATGAGTATTGCCGAGCACATGGCCCAAAATGCTTTTCTTGCCGCAATCGCGCACGCCAGTGCGGCGTTAACCGTGACGATCAAAAAGCTGATCGCGTAAACGCCACCCCACGTCGCGGGTTGAATCGCATACCAGTGGTAAGCCTGCGAGTAACCGAGCGCGTTCCAGAGTTGGCCCGTTACTTCGAGCCGCGCCCATTCAAACGCGGTCCAAATTACCGGGGCAAGTAAAACGCTACCGACGCCCCACCGCTTGATCGCCAGGGCCACGAGCATCATTGCCACGCCGGGAAAAAGTCCGACGACGATCGTGGGCAGAAGCAGTAAGACGTAAGCGACAATCGTGGGAACGCCGCCGTAGTGGATCATCGAGTAAGTGAGCCAGTAGCAGGTCGTGTAAAAGAAGACCGTGCCGACAGCCCAGCCGAGGATCAACGCCCGCACGGGCGACGGACGCCGCGCGATGACGATCAGCAGCGGGACCAGCGCGATCCACGCGAGAAAGAAGAGCTCGAAGTTCGGGAACGAGAGGACCAGCAGGAGGGCCGTCGCACCTGCCGCGGCCCATTCAGGTAATGTCGGAAACGCTTGCCACACTGCGGCTCAGTTTAGCAAAAGTGCAGGAAAAATTTTTTTTCGAGCGCGGTGAATGAGGCTGATTGATCGTGGTCAATTAGCTGAAAATTGACGCATAAAGACAGAAACCGTCACTGTCAAAGTGACAAATTTCGTCGATTGCCGGCAAAGTGTCGGAGAGTCGGTTGGATACTCGAAGTTGAAAAAGGGTACTTAAAATGCGGGAAGACCCGGCCAATTTCGCCGGGTCCACGTTTCGGGGGGAAGCACTGAAGGGTCGCTCGGAAGGTTAGCTGGCGCAGCGGCAGGCGGCGCTCAGGGGATGTTGGCGGCGGGGGCACGGGCAACGTAACTCTTGTTTTCCGTGTCGTGCCGGTTATCCCTTGAGCACCTCGCGTGCCACAAAATGGTCTTGGGCCTTTGTGCTTAGTGCTTTGACAAAGAACAAAGTACAAAGCACCAAGTACAAAGACCCAAGACCCCAGGCCAAAGACCACCTTTTAATTCCCCATCGTGACTTGTCGCTGAAGAGCGATCGCTTCCTGATTGTTTGGATCGATCCCGATCGCGCCCAACGCATACTTCCGCGCCTCACCCCGGTCGCCGCGATCGAGAAAGATCCGGCCCAGCAGGATGTACGCGTCAATCAGTTTTGGATCCCAGAAGATCGCCGTCTTGAGTGCCGCGATCGCCGCTTCCTGATCGCTGCGACGAAGATTGATGCGGCCACTCAGCAGATATGCCTCGGCGTTAGTCGGCTCGATCATGACGACGCGATGCAGCTCCGGAAGGGCCTCGTCATCGCGTCCGGCTTGATAAAGATCGCGCGCCTTGATCAGCAGATCCTGCGTGGCTGAGCTCGGCGTCTCCGCGTTAGCCGTCGCCAGCAACTTGTTACGTTCCAGGTCGAAAACCTCGTCGCGGTTCAGCACATCGCGCATGCGCAGATTAACGCCGCTCGTGGTTTGCGACTTCTGCCACTCAGTTTCCCAACGCGCATACGACGTTTGCAGATACCGACGCGCCTGGTCGTCAGCAGCCGTCGCCGCCTCTGTTTTACCGGTCTTCGCTAGCGACTTCGCAAACAGGAAATACGCCTGCCCATCGCGCTGATTGTCGGTAATCACGGGCCGCAGATGCTCGGCGGCTTCGGTGTATTTGCCCTGCAGGAACAAAGCGTAACCGTAGTTGAACCGGACCATCTGATCCGATGGCGCCGACTCGTAGGCGCGCGCCAGAAAATCAGTGGCCTGCGCCAACAGCCGTTTGCGTTCGGTGTCGTTCTTGTTGTCGCGCGCCGCCTGAACGGCGACGGCGCCGGCGTTGTTGTAAACGCCAATCAGCGGCAGGTCGCTCGAGAGCGGGACGATCGTCGCGAGCGCGCGCCCGTAGTCGCCCAGCTTCGTGTAGCCGAGACTTGCGTAAAATGCAGCCTCCGCGTAGTGCGGCTCTTTCTTCTGCAACTTCGAAAAGTACTCGGTCGCTTCCTTCCAGTTCCCGAGACTCATGTAGCTCAGACCGAGCTCGAACGCGGCCTGCGGATAGACAGCGCCACCCAATGCTTCCGCGTAGTAGTGCAGCGCGTTCTTGAGATAGTTCGTGCGCGTTTCGGAGCGCAACTCGAGTTGGACGGCCTTCACGTAAGCTTCGAAAGCCTTCTGCGGAATCTTGGTCGCTTCGGTAACGATCTGGTTTTGCGAGTAGGGCAGGGCCTTGTCGCGCTGGTAAAGGATCTGGTATGCGAGCCGGCCGTGAATGTCCTGCAGCGTCGTTAGCGCGCCGCCGTAATCGAACTGTCGCGTGGCCCAACCGCCGTCCATCACTTCGCCGAGCGTGCGGCCTTCGTTGACCTTGATCACGCGCGCGGTGACCTGGACGTAAGCATCCGCAGGCGACTTGTCGCTGCTGTTTGCAGGCGGTGGTGTTACCGAGTAATTGCCGACGACGATCATCGTCGCTTTCGCTGCCCGAGCGAGCTTGATGGCCGTCGCCCGCGAGGGAATGACTGTTACGGGAAGACGTAGTCGCTGGTAAGCGAGCTCGCGCTCGTCACTCGAGATGACGATCAGACCAGGCTTTGCCAGGAGTTCAGCCAGGGCGTCGGCGAAACTCTCGCCGACCCAGTTGTACTCGGCGCGATTCGAGGTGTTTTCAAAGGGCAACACCATCACCACGTCCGCCGCGGCCGCGGTCTGTGACTGGGCGAGCGTAAGCTTTGGAGCTAAGGCACTTACTAGAACAAGAGCAACAGCTAATTTGAAACTCAAAAATCGCATGCGGCCATGGTACCAGAATCGGCGTTACATCGAATAGCCGACTGAAACCTCGTCATCCGCTGAATTTTGTCCGAAATTCACCTCCGAAACCGTCTCGCGATGAGCATCCTGTGCCAGCAGATGCGCGACGCCTTGATTGTCGACGGGATGCGAGAACAGGAAACCCTGACCGTATTCGCAGCCCAGCAATCGTAGTTGTTGATGCTGCTCCTCCGTCTCGATGCCTTCGGCGATTACTTCCATGCCGAGGTTGCGGGCGAGGGTCGAGATAGTGCGCACGATGGCGTTGTCGTTGTCGGTGGTAAGACGCGATACAAACGAGCGATCGATCTTGAGGTAATTGAGCGGAAAACGGTGCAGGTAACTGAGCGACGAGTACCCGGTGCCGAAGTCGTCAATGCTCAACTGCACACCCAGCGACCGCAGTTGTTTGAACATCAACGCTGCCGCTTCCGCGTTTTCCATGACGACGCTTTCCGTGATCTCGAGTTTCAGACAGTGCGGGCTCAGTTTGCTGATTTCGAGCGCCGCTTTGATTCGTTCGAGCAGATCGGGTTGCGCCACCTGTCGCGCCGAAAGATTCACGCTCAAGCTCAACGAACGATGACCGGGCGACGCAATTTGCCACTCACGCACGCGAGCGCACGCTTCAGCCAAAACCCACTCGCCAATCGGAACAATCAAGCCGGTTTCTTCGGCAGCAGGAATGAAGTCGGCCGGTGAAACGAGCCCCCGGCGCGGGTGGTTCCAACGAACGAGTGCTTCAAACCCCGCCAGCCTTCCGGTTTCCAGGGAAACGATCGGCTGGTAATGAACGCAAAACTCTTTCTGTTCGACCGCCTGCCGCAAATCGCTTTCCAGTTGCAAACGCGAAACGGCGCGGGCGTGCATGCCGTGATCGAACACTTCGTAACGCGCTTTGCCGTTCTCTTTCGCGCGATACATCGCGGTGTCAGCGTCGCGCAGGATGTCTTCCGGTTTGTCGTAGCCACTCGAGCTCAACGCGATGCCGATGCTCGACGTCGCAAACGCGGAGTTCTTATCGAGCACGAATGGTTGTCGCAGCTCGTCCTGGATACGTTGCGCGATGCGAATGGCGTCGGTCACTTCGCTCATGCCGCTGATCAGGATCGCAAACTCGTCGCCGCCGAACCGGGCCAGCGTATCGATCGGACGCAGCGTTCGTTCGAGTCGTTCGGCGAACGCGACGAGCAGCAGATCTCCATACGTGTGACCAAGACTGTCGTTGATGTTCTTGAAGCGATCGAGGTCGAGAAACAGCACCGCGAACAGGTGATCCTGTTTCTGTTTTGCGCTTTCGATTTCTGCCTTCAGCAACTCGGTGAACATGCCGCGGTTCGGCAGGCCCGTGAGTGAATCGTGAAACGCAGCATGACGGAAGTGTTCCTTTGTTTCTTCGAGCACGCGGCTGATTCGTTCCTGTTCGGCGATGTAGTTGTTGAGTTCCTGAACGTGACGTTCCGCCTGTTCCGCGCGTTCGTGTTCGCTTTCGGCGCGACGGCGTTCGGCTTCTTCGGCGTAACGTGCCGACGCCTTCACTTCGCGCATGTAACGGTCGTAACTGAAGTAGACGATGATGATGATCGGAATGCAGACCAGCAGTGCCCAGATACGCGAGGTGCCCATGCTGCTGACGATGAATCCAGCGCCTGCGGCGCCGGCAAAATAGCTGATCGAGATCCAGAGGAAGTTGCGTGACCACATGTGCCACACCGTGTCGCCGGTCTTGCGCGCAGTTGCTATCGCGCCGATCATCGTGTGGACCAGGTATTGGACCAGGCCCATCACACAGAGCGCGGTGATAGCTGTTGAAATGCCTCTTTGGAGCAGGTTTGTGGTCGAGCCGAAGGAGAGTTTCAGTACTGTGGCCGTGGCAAACACGGCAAAGGCCAGCGCCGCGCCTCCGACCGCCACCGTGCGAAGTTTGCGGCTGATTCTCAGCGCGGAACAAACACCCGCGAGAGCGCCGATCAGCACCGCAGCTTCACCGCCGTAATGCAGCAAAGCAATAAAGACGAAAGTGTCGTCGACAGTGATGTTGACGTTGATTTGCGGGATCCGAATCGCGATGCGCGATCCGATTACGGCGGTTATGACCGCCAGTAGCAGGAAGTATCCATCGATCCTGTTCGCCGGCAGATAGTACGCGGCGTAGAGACAGGTCGCCGCGCCCAGCGCCACGACCAGCCAGATGAAAGTACTTGCCGATTTTTGTTGTTGACTCTTCATGCCGCACGCACCAACTGAAACTTACTTCATGCCCGGTCCACTATCGCCGAGCGAACAATCGCCCATCGCGAACCCGTCGCCCATGGCGAAACCGTCACCCATCGCGAAACCATCACCCATGGCAAACCCGTCGCCCATGGCGTAACCATCACCCATGGCGAAACCGTCGCCGAGCGCGAAGCCGTCTCCCAACAACAGTGCGTTGCTGAAGAAGAACGAACCGCCAAACAACGCGGAACCATCGCTGCGCGCGAGGTAGTTACTGAGCACGACGGTCTTCAGCCACATGTTGTAATTCAGGCTCTGACTCGTCAGTCCTTCGTTAACGCCGTCGCCGAGCAGGTAACCCTTGCCGTAACTGACCTGGTACTTATTGATCAGATCCTTGCCGGTGATCGTCGAGTGGTTGAGTATCAATCCCTGGGTCCAGACAAAACTGAAACCGGAAATCGTCGTTTGTGGGGCAGGAGCAGACTGCGTCAGTAAATTGGATCCAAAAGTTGGTTTCAGCAGGCCCAGCAAGTCGCCGCGCACGATCTTCGCGAGACTAACCGCACCCGCAACGTTAAGTTGACCGGCGCCTTGTTCGAAAGTGTTGAAGCCTGCGAGCGGTTGGGCCGTGTACATCAACAGCACCTTCACCATGTTGGGGGTCAGGCTGGAGTTTGTATCCAACAGCAGCGCCGCAGCGCCGGCAACCATCGGCGCCGACATCGAGGTGCCGCTGAGGTACATCAGCTTCATGTTGGAAGTCGTGTATTTGTTCGTCTCGAGTTCGGGATACTTCCGGAGGAGACCGTTGCTGACTGCCTCCGCCGCGATGATCTTGTTACCCGGCGCGACGAGGTCCGGTTTGATCAGGTTGTCGTAGTGTTTCAAACCGTAGACGTCGGTCGAGTAGCTGCGCGTTGGACCACGCGAACTGTAACTCGTGACCGTGTCTTCGTCGCGCGAGTCGCTGCCGAAACTGTTGCTCGCGCCGACGGTGATCGCGGAGGGTTCGTTGCCGGGGCTGTGAATTCCACCATAGACTTTCTGGCCGTTCGCGTCTTTACCGATGTTTCCCGCCGCCGCTACGACCACGACGCCGGAATCGACCAGCTTGCGAACCGCGTTACACAGCGGATCGTCTTCGTAGGAGTTGATCGCGCGCGTGCCGAGACTCATGTTCACGATGCGGACGCCGTAGTTGCTCTTGTTAGCCACGAGCCAGTCGAGCGCCGCCAGCACGCCTGAGACTGAGCCGATGCCTTCAGAGTTCAGGACGCGCAGGTTCACGAGGCTTGCTCCGGGAGCGATGCCTTCGTAAGCACCACTGGTCGCGGCGCCGTCGCCGGCGGCGATCGCCGCGACGTGCGTTCCATGACCCCACGGATCGTCAACCCGGTTCTCGCCAGTGAAATCTTTGCTGAACTTGATCTTGCCGCTGACGACGAATGATTTGTGTTTGACGTCGATGCCCGAATCAAGGACCGCGATCGTGATGCCGGAGCCGTCGAGATCGTCGGGCAGACCAAGCAGACCTTTGCGCGCGCGAACTTGCTGCGTGCCCGTCGTCGTGGTGACGTGACCTGAAGCGCGGACCGGTACGTCGAGCGAAACGTAGGTGACGTCCGGATCGGCGGCGATCTGTTCGACGGAACTCGCGACGGTGTCGACGATGCGGATGTCCAGGTTTGAAAGTAGGTTGACCAAGACGCCGCCGACTGTATTGAGCAATCCGCTCAGAAGTCCTGCCGGCGCTGCCGGTTTTGTTTGCACGATGACTTTAACGCGGCGGTCGCCGTTGCCGGACAGCAGGAGTTGACGCAAGTCGGGCGAGATCTTGCTGGTTGGGAGATTCAGCAAATTGCCGGCGGCTTCCGCTCTTGAGTTGGTGGAGATCAACATCGCCGAGCAAAGTGAGAGGAGCACGGCGACGGTCACCAGACGTTTCAGGGTTTGTTTCTTCGCTGGGGGGCGAGACATCAGTTTCTCCAAAGGGGCTAATCGACATAGCGCTCCGGGGATGCGAGCGCCCTCCTAGTGCGACCTGTGTGCCAGTTGGGGTGTTTTGCCATAAACGCGTGTTTCATTGAGGGAAAACGAGGATCAGGGGCAATCGATGTAGTCCGTGTGCTTTCTCAGTTTGACAAATCAAGCGGGTCACTTTGGAAGGGTTCGGTCTGAATGAAGATATTTCCAATACACACGGAGGTTGGTATACTCGCCGCCGAACCTGACTGAGGTTCATTTCCCGGCTGCTTCTGGACAATCCGATCTCCGTCGCAGTCCTTCACTGGTTGTCACCCATTTCAGCTAGCGTCGTCCTGTCCCAGGTCAAGCTAACGCCCAGGAGGTAATCACATGAAAAAGCGCACTCTCGTCGTAGTTATCGTCGTGTGCATTTCCGCGTTTCTCGCCTTTGGTCAAAACAATCGCAAGAAGAAAGCGGCGCCGAGTCCCTCGCCATCGCCGTCCGCAGGCTTGAGTTGGGAAAACATGGAAAGCGTGAACTTTTCAAAGGGCCCGGCCCGCGGCGCGCTCGGTGACACCGCCGAAGTGAAGGTGCCTGAGGGTTACGTTTTCGCCGGTGGCAACGACACGCGCAACATCATGGAGATGATGCAGAATACGACCAGCGGCCGCGAGCTAGGATTTCTGGCGCGGGACGGTGAAGACTGGTTCGTCGTGTTTGAGTTTTCGCCGGTCGGTTACGTTAAAGACGACGAGAAGGATTCGCTCGATGCGGACGCGATACTCCAATCGATCAAAGAGGGCACGGCAGAGGGCAATAAGGAGCGCGCCAGACGTGGTTGGCCCGCGCTCACGATTCTCGGGTGGGCCACGCCGCCGCGTTACAATGAAAACACTCACAATCTCGAATGGGCCGTGAAACTGGAGAGTGAAGGATCGACGGGCGTCAACCACAACACTCGATTGCTCGGTCGCGGTGGCGTGATGGAAGTGACGCTCGTTACCGACCCGGATAAGCTCGCCGAAACACTGCCGAAGTTCAACGCGCTCGTCTCGGGTTTCGAATTCGTCGAGGGACACAAATACAATCAGTTCCGACCGGGCGATAAGATGGCGGCCTACGGACTGACCGGTCTGATTGCCGGCGGAGGAGTTGCCGTCGCGGCGAAAGCGGGTCTATTCAAGTGGATTTGGAAAGGGCTGGTGGCCGCGGCAGTAGGCCTCAGCGCGCTGTTCAAGAAAATCTTTTCGCGCGAGAAGACGAACGCCTAACAATCCGTGTTGGTTTGCGTTACCGCTGAACTTTCGCAAGCGCTACCGCGAGTCTCATGGGGATGGGATTTAATAAATTTCTTTCCTGCTGAACTCTCGCAAGCGCTCCCGGGAGTCTCATGGGATCGGATTTAATTTAACCGCGTGTTATCGATCATTACTGACGGTCAGACGCTGCTGCTCATTCTCGCTTTGCTGTATCTGACAGAGTGTTTGATCTGGGTGAAGAAGCAGTCGGTCGCGTTCGTGTCGCTTTCGGGTCATCGCTGGCGCCTGGCCACGCCCGTCGCGTGGCTGGGCAACGCGAACGGCGCAATGCTGGTCCTGAATCCGCTGCCTCCACCCGGCCGCATCTTCCTGTCGCATTTGTTACCGGTCTCGATCTCGCCTGCGGGTGTTTGCGCGTTCAACTCACAAACCTTGCCGTCAGGCGCACGCCCGGCGACTCAGACCGGCGAGTTTATTCCTTTCTCCGACATCGGCAAGTCAGGCACTGACGGAGCTTACCTGGTTTTAAACGGGCAGAAGTTTGCGAAGTGCGCGACGCCGAAACAGGCGAAAGCGATCGCGAGCGTTATCGCAGAGCTGAGCACGGCGAAAGCGACGCGTCGCGAATCGTTGCTGCATTCATGGCTGGCGAAACAGTTTGACGCGCGCGCAGCGACGCGGACGTGGCAGGAGGCGGAAGAGTCAATCGGCGTAATCCGCTGGGCGTGCTCGCTGTTTTTCGTGTTCATGTTTCTCGGCGTACCGGCGCTGGTCACGCTGTACGGATTGGAACGACTGATCATTCCGCTTGCCGCGGGCATACTCGCGCTGGGGTTGCAGATCGTATTTCTGTTCTTTCGTGCGCATCGAAAGTTGTATCCGGCGGAATCGCACGAGCGCTTCGAGAACACGGTGAAGATGATCCTGTGTCCGCCGGTGTCGTTGCGCGCCGCGGATGTGCTGACGAGAAACCTGCTCGCGGAGTACAGCCCGATTGTGGTGGCGAACGTGTTGGGAAGTGGACAGAAGTTCGCGCGCGAGTTTGTGCTCGATCTGCAGCATCCGTTGAAGCACGAAGTCACTGACGACAACGCGGCGGAAACGATCGACTGGATGAACACCGCGCAATTGAAAGCGTGTCTCGAACATGTCGCGCGCGATCGAAAGACGGCGGCGAAGAGTTTGTTGCAGGCAGCGGAGCGCGAAGGCGATTCCGCTTCGTATTGCCCGCGTTGTGAATTGCAGTTTGTGGTTGGCGCAGGTGATGAGTGTCCCGACTGTCCCGGCGTCGTACTGGTCCTATTCTGAAGATCGGTGTGCCTGTTCCTGGTAGATTTTGAGTCCGGCGCGCAGTGCTTCGAGCGGTAGTAAGGCGCACTGGATGCGCGCCGGCTTGATGTCGCTTTCGAGCGCCGCGATGAGTTGATCGTCTGAGATCTTGTTTGGATCTGTGTTGAGTATTATTTCGGTTAGAAGTGAAGCCGAGGCAATACTAATTGCGCAGCCGTCGCCTTTGAACCTGACTTCTTTCACGGATTTGTTTTCAATTTTCACTTCTACACGAATGCGGTCGCCGCACAGTGGATTGAAGCTCTCGTAACTTATGTCCGCATCGGTGAGCGCGCCGTAGTTGCGAGGATGGCGAAAATGGTCCAGAAGCTTCTCGCTGTAGAGCACGGCCATGAGCTACTCTCTTTCTCTCAACGATGCTCCGCCTTTTTCAAGGACGCTCCGCTTCGGCCGCTCTTAATTGCAACTGCTTCAGCGAGGATACTCAGCGCGATTTCAGGTGCGCTGTCCGCACCGATGTCGAGGCCCGTTGGCACGTGCAGGCGATCGAGTAGCGACTCGTCCATGCCGCCGTCTTTCAAAAACTCTTTGATTGCTTTGCCGCGTCGTTTGCTGCCGAGCAGTCCGACGTAAGCTGCGCCCGCCGGCAGGACGACTTTCAGCACCGGGAGATCGTATTTGTAGTCGTGCGCGGTGAGCACGACAAAGGTGGAGGAGTTGTAAGCAAGCGTTTGCGCGATTTCTGAGGGAATTCCGATCAGCAACTCGTCGGCCTCCGGGAAGCGCTCACGCGTGGCGAAACGCGGACGGCCGTCGACGACGATCGTTTTGAGTCCCAGATCGCGGGCCAGACTGACGAGCGGCATGCTCAGGTGGCCCGCGCCGAACACGATCAGCGTCGGCGGTGGGCCATGCACTTCAAAAAATATTTCAACCGCCGGATCACCGATTGAAACCGTCGCGGATTTACGCTTGCGCATCAGATCAAACGCAACTCCTCGAACTTCATCGTCAAGATCCCTGTTTTCGTCCTCGAACACGATCAGACGCTGGGCTTCGCCGTTCAACGGCGTGACAATCGCGACGGTTTTGCCTTGTCCTATCGCGGACTGGACCGCCTGATATGTTTCGATGAGCGTGCTATTTGGTGACGTGAGATCGAATGGCTCGATCAGAACGTCAAGACTGCCGGCGCACGACAAACCCATCTCCCACGCATCCTCGTTATCAAGATCGACTTGCAACAACCGCGGCTGTGACGTCGCCAGCGCTTTCTCCGCCTCAGCAATCACACGCGCATCAACACAACCGCCGATCGTTACCGATCCAAGTATCCGTCCCTCTTCGCCGACCCACATCTTCGCGCCTTCGCGCTTCGGACTCGTCCCGCGCGTGCCGACCAACGTGGCCATCGCGACACGCTTCTCAACCTTCGCGAGTTTTTCCAGATCCGTGAAGAGTTCGTCCATCGTTATAAAACCAGGTGCGGTTCGAGCGCGCGCAGGCTCGCGAGATCGTGCGCGGGCGCGAAGACGTCGATGTGCGGCAGCGCCGCTTGCATGCCGCGCGTCAATGGCTCGTACGTCGAACTGCCGAGCAGCGGGTTCAACCAGATCACTCGTCCGGCGCGCTTCCGCAACTGCGCAAGCTGGTGTTCAAGTTGCTCGGGTTCGCCAGTATCCCAGCCGTCGCTCAGGATGATCACTACCGTACGCCGATCGATGCGTCGAAGCCACTCGGCGTTGAATGTCGCGAGACTCTCACCGATGCGCGTACCTCCCGACCAGCCGCGCACTCTCGCCGACAACCGGTCGAGCGCGTGTTCGTAGGTTTTATTCCGCAGATGACCCGTGATGCGGGAGAGAGACGTGGCGAAGACAAAGGATTCAACTCTCGCGAAACTGTTTTGCAGTCCATAGATGAACTGCAACAACAGCCGGCTGTAGATGTCCATCGATCCCGAAACGTCGCAGATCACGACGAGCTTCGTTCGCTTTGGTTTGCGCTCTTTGAAAGACAGTTCGATGAGCTCGCCGCCGGTTTTTAAAGACTGCCGCAGCGAGCGGCGCAGATTGATCCGCGATCCACGGCGAACCGGTCGCCAGCGGCGGCTCGGGTTCTTCGCGAGGCGCTTTACTATCCGGCGTGCAAGTCTTTCAACCTCATCCAGCTCGTCTTTGCCAAACGATCCGAAGTCTTTTTCCGCAGCGGACTCGCTTTCACTCGCGCCGGGAACCTTGACCGGTTCGCTATCGTCACCGCCCGACGCGCCCCAGTTTTCGAGAAAGTACGCGAGCCCGCGCCGCGGCGCGCCCGGCTTTACGTGCAAGGTAGTTTTTGAGAGCCCCTCGCGCTCGACGCGCTTCTCCGGCGCCTGGTCCCAGTACTTGGCGAATAACTGTTCGAAGATGGGAAAGTCGTCAACGCGCGACGTGAAGATGCTGCGCAGACTCAGGAAGACTTCTTCGCGATCCGTTTGATCGATTACGTGCAGTGCCGCGACGGCCGCGACAACTTCCGCCGGCGTCACCGCCACGCCGTGCTCTCTCAGAGCCCGACCCAGTAAAACAATCCGTGTCATCCGTGCTCATCCGTGGTTCGAATCAAACTGTGCTTTGAACGCGGCGATGTCAGCTTCGTCTTTCAGGAAGCAACCGAGCGTCTCGTTCAGAACTTCGCCGTCGACTTGCGTCGCCTTCAACGCCACGAGCGCAGTGGCCCAGTCGAGCGTCTCCGCTACTCCCGGCACCTTCGACAAACTCATCGTCCGCGTCTGCTGGATGATCTTCGTCACGTCTCGCGAAAGCGTCTCGCTGATCGCCGGAACACGTGCCATTACGATCGCGAGCTCTTTTTCGAGCGACGGGTAGTCGATCCAGTGATACAAACAGCGACGCCGCAGCGCATCAGACAAGTCGCGCGAACGGTTCGACGTCAACACAACGTGCGGACGATGCGTCGCGGTGATCGTGCCTATCTCCGGAATCGTCACTTGAAAATCCGACAGCACTTCCAGCAGAAACGCTTCAAACTCCTCGTCACTGCGATCGATCTCGTCGATCAGCAACACCGGCGCGCGCTCGTGTTCGGTGATCGCTTGCAGCAGCGGTCGTTTCAAGAGAAACGCCTCACTGAAGATGGTCGCTTCTTTTTCTGCCTCGGGAATGGGAGATGCTTCCTCTAGCTTGATGTGCAGCAACTGTCGGGGATAGTTCCATTCATACAGCGCAGTCGTGGCGTCGAGACCTTCGTAACATTGGAGGCGGATGAGTTTGGTGTTGAGTGCTTTGGCGAGAACTTTCGCGATCTCGGTTTTGCCGACGCCGGCGGGACCTTCGACGAGCAGCGGTTTCCCGAGCGTCATCGACAGGTACAACGCAGTCGCGACGGCGGCGTCGGTAACGTAGACCTGCTCTTCGAGGAGACGTTTGATCTGTTGAACTTCTTCTCTCAATCGTTTGCCCTCGCAGAGGCGATGCGTTCGAAGTCTTCTCGTGTGTTGATGTCTTCCAGGAAAGGAAGCGGCAGATGGACCTCGAGCACCGCACGCGCGTTCGCATCCACTAACTTCCACGCCGCCTTGTCACCGTGTAGCACTTCGAGTTGATCGAACATCGATCGCGCGAAGATCATCGGATGACCTTTGCGATCCCCGTCGTACACGCTGAGCGCGATTGGCGCGTCTGACTGACGCCATTCATCTGCCAGCCGGTTGATGATCTCGGGCGTGATTCCCGGCTGGTCGCCGAGAATGATCATAATTGCATCGGACCGCGCATCGAGTGCCGCGATGCCAGCCCGGTACGACGACGCGCAGCCTTCGCTAAAAACAGGATTCTCCACGACGCGCGTGTTACCGAAGTCGACTCGCTCACGAATCTCATCGGCGGAGCGTCCAAGCACGACGATCGTTTCATCGAGCGAACCGGCGCGCTGAGCCTGCGAGACGACCCAACCGAGCAACGTGTTTTCACCGAATGGTAGAAGTTGTTTCGGTTCGCCGAACCGTTGGGAAGCCCCGGCGCCGAGAATCAATCCGGAGACGAACTTCCTCATGATCGATCGAACGTTTCCTTGCAGCGCAAACAGCAGAAGTAGATCGTGCGGCCTTCAAACTCGGAGGTGTATTTGGCGTTGCTGGTGACGACGCTCATGCCGCAAATCGGATCGATCGCCTCCGCTTGGATCGTTGGTTCTGCTGCAGTTGATCTGTGTAATTGAATGATTTCGGCCATGACGCTCAAGGCAATTTCCTGCATGGTCTGAGCACGGATTTCTAAACCAGCAGGACACTTAATTACGCCGATCTGTTCATCCGTGTGTCCCTTTTCACGTGCATAGTCAAACAATGCTTTCGATTTCTTCTCGCTTGCCACGAGCCCCAAATACCGCGCCTTCGATCCAAGCACCGACAACAGGCCTTCTTCATCACCATTGCCCATCGTAGCGACGACGACGTACGTGGATTCCTTGATTTGGCTCGGATCGGTGGTTAACTTGAAGTCAAGCATTTCGCCGAACTGCGCAATGGTTTCGGCCACCGGCGAGTTACCTACGATCAGGAGTTCCGGTTTCGGCAAGACAGGTTCCAAATAAATCTCCAACGAACCGCCTCCTTCGCACGTCATCCGGTACGACTCCACGCCCTGCCAGTCGTCAGTGTGCGCCGCATCCGGACTGATACTCAGTAGTTTCGGTTGTCCAGTCTGCAAAGCTTGCTGCGCTTCACGCAACACGATCGGCTGTACGCAGCCACCGCCGACCCAGCCGCTGATCGAT
>DATANW010000375.1:0-4876 GCA_036266055.1 Pyrinomonadaceae bacterium
ACGCTCATGTCCTGCCGCCACATCTGCACGTTCTTGACGTCGCCGTCCGCGTCGCGTGTGCGCAGCGTGACCTGCTCCGGATAATACAAATACGGCACGTCAGCCGAATCTTCAGCAGTGTGAAAAAGCGTGTACGAGTCCATCGTCGCGCCAAACATCAAGACACTCGAGTTGCCTTCGGCGATGCGCAGGTACGGCGTACCGGCGCCACAAGGAGTTTCGCGCAATTCGTGATCGCGGCAAAGATCTTCCGCGCCGGGACCGCTGACGGCGATGGAGTGACTCGGATGCAGGCTGCGCACGACGGCGGGTTGGTTCCAGTAGTGATTCGTAATCGTTCCGACGACGCTCGGCGTCGATCTGAAGTCGTAAACAGGAGCGACACCGGTCGCGTCGGGATAACTCCACGTGTGCGTCGGCAACGCGAGGGCGGCGCGGTCCGTAATCCACGAACGGAGCGCGTTGATCACCGTCGCGGGTCCACCATCAATCGATCCGCAGGCCGAAAGCGAGCTGTGCACGAGCAGCACGTCGCCCTTGAATGCTCCAAAACTCTCGAGCGCCTCCCGAATCTTCGCTTCGTTGAGATGGACAAGCTTTCGCCTGGCGCGCTTGAAGCGGCGAACGACGCCCTCGGTTATTCGGCTGGTTGTTAGTGTCATATCTCGGTTTGTTTCTACGCTTAACTGGGCAATAAATCTAGTTCCGGCGGTCGCACGGCCAGGAAGGAACCCTCATCAAGGATAGATAAGACGAATACGTCGCAATTTTGCATATTTTGTCTTACTAAACTCACCAGACGCTCTCGTAAACACCCGTAATATTCCGCACAAACGCCTCCGGACTGAACCGGTTTACCACCGACGCCCGCACCGTTTCGGGGTCGAAAGCCACCTGGCCACTGATGAATTCTTCCATCGCCGTCGCCAGGGATTCCGGACTGCCGGCCTCGACGAGCACGCCCGTCTGCTCGTTCACGGTAAACTCCGGACCACCGCAACGCGTCGCGATCACGGGCTTGCCACAGCCCATTGCTTCGCCCACGACGATCCCGAATGTCTCACGCAAACTGGACAGTACGAACACGTCGCAAGCCTGCATTCCCGCTCTCACTTCGTCACGATTTAACGAGCCGAGGAAGCGGCAGTAATTCGAAATCCCGAGCGTTTGCACCATGTCTTCGAGGTTCTGCCGAATCGGGCCGTCGCCGCCAATCACCAGCTCAAACGAGTTCAGCCCCTTCTCGACCAGCAGATGGACCGCTTTGATCAGATGAGGCAGCCCTTTTTCTTCCGCCAGCCGAGCGGCAACAAAGAAGCTCGTGCCGGCTTTTTTCGGTTCTTTAAATCCGTTTGCTGGTACGAAGAAGTCGGTCCGCACCATCTCCCCGATGATTTCTATGTCGACACCCGGTTGCACTTCCCTGAGCTGACTCGCCAACGTCGGACTAACTGCCACCACTCTGTTCACGTCGCGCAGCGTCTCACAAACCAATTGCCGCTTCAGGTCCGTCGTGAGGTGCATCGTGTACGGACTCGAGTGCTCCGTCAGCACCACCGGGATGCCGGTTCGCCGTCCTAATCCCAACGCAGCCCAACCGCCCGGCAGCGTACTGTGTGCATGTATGACGTCAGGCGTGCCCCATTCCTGGACCACCTTCTTGAAGCCGTTTTGCGCGGCCCTGACGTACGTCGCGTGGTCGACTGATTCTGGGCCATGAGGAACAAGTGGGCGGGCAAATTCGCGGTAGACGGGCAGTCCGGCACGTTGTTTCTTTACCGACTTGTCCGGCGCGTTCGGCTTCATCAGGTTACGCCACGAAGCCATCTCCGGAATCAATACGGCAACGTCGTATTCGCGAGCCAGTGTGACGGCCTGTTCTTCGATGAACACACCGCTGATCGGATCGTCGTCATCCGGGTACCACGAGGGTACAAAGAGAATCTTCTTCTTCATACCGTGCCTTCAGACGATGACAGGCGAAAGCGGACCAACGAAAGAAGCATCCGCACATCTTCACCCGTCGGCAACAAGATCTGCCGGACTGACGCGCCAGTCTCTCGTTTGAAAAACCCAATCAACATGAACGCGCTGAGCGAGTAGGAAGCCGTGCTGGCAAGCGCTGCTCCGACGATGTTCAGTTTGGGTATCAACAAAAAATCGAGCGCAATCGTGACAACCAGCGATAAACCCGAAACCATCAGGTTCAGATGAGGCTTGCCTTTGCCGGCGATAAACGCCGCCAGCACAGTCGCGATACTGAACACCACGATCCCGGGCAGTATGCACAGGAGCGCCATGATGCTCGGACGAAACGCTTCGCCGTAGACCACCGGTATCACTGGTATCGCCATAATCGCCAGCGCCGCCGCGCCTGCCGCCGTGGCCCAAAGCGAGAGTCGACAGACTCGCGTTGTATGGTCGACGATCACGTCCGGATCGGACGAAGCCGCAACCTTCGGCAGCAAGACACTCGCCACCGAACTCGACATCAGCCATAGCAATTGCGCCAGTGACACCGCCAGCGTGTAACGACCGACCGACTCGCGTCCGGCAAAATAACCAACGACAAACACGTCGAGCTTGTAATTCAAAAACTGCGCCAGATTCGCGGCGTAACAGGGAACCGCGAACGCCCAGGCCGCTTTGAGTCCACTCAAATCGCGTGACAGTTGAAACTTCACCCCGAGCGACGCGAGCATGAGTACGCCGATCAGCGCGCTGGCCGCGAAGGCGACCAGAAACAGAAAGCCGACCGACAACTGTCTTCCCGAGAAATACAGGATTCCGTAGAGAACAAACAGGCTGCCGAACTGGACGACGCGACCGATGAATTCAGCGTTGTTGACGACGGCGATCTGCTGCTGTCCCGTTAGAATTGCAGACCAGAACTTGCTGATCAGATCCACCCAAACATAGAGAACGACGCCGGCGACGATCCACCAGCCCCAGTTCGGGAGGAACGTTTCGAAGTAATTGGTGAAGCGCAGAATGCTCAAGGCGAGCAGCGCCACCAGCGCTTGCAGTAGCGACACAACAAACAGTTGCGACGCGATCACGTTTGCCGCAGCCTTGCCTTGCGCGATAACAAACGTGACGCCCTGCGGCAGCGAAACACCGAGGACCATGGCGAGCAACGCAGCCGTGGCGATGATCAGGTCGAGACTTCCCTTGCCCGCCGGCCCGACCGTTCGAGCGATCAGGATGCTCGTCGCGATTCCTAACGGAAGTAGAAAGACGTTTACACCAAAGGCGTGAAGAGTTTTGGGTAATCCAAAGGTGCGATTGGCGTGGTTTCTTAGCGTAGTCGACATCAATTCTCGTTCGTCAGATCCGGGAAGATCTTCTTAGCGCCAGGATGTCGCCGTCGCAGTAGTGCAGGCGATATCCGGTTTTACGAAGCAGTTTGCGCGCTTTGTCAAACTCTTCATCGGTGAGCAAGTGATGTTCGAACATGATGACTGACGGCTTGTAACGATCAATGTCGAGTTGCGACAGCACCTTGTAGTCGAAACCTTCGGTATCGATGTGAAACAGGTCGATCGCGTCGACCCGGTTACGATCCAGCACCTCATTCAACGGCAAACATTCGACGTCTTCTTCGACGATGTAGGGAGTTATCTTGTCGCCAAGGCCACTCGTGATGTGGGCCTTATCGAAAGAGCCGAGCTGATCGTGCCAGTACGGCAGATCCAGTTCCTCGCGGGCCTTTGCTGACACGTAGTAAAACTTCTTCCGGCCCTTCTCAGTGCCGATCGCGACGTTCTCAAACACGAACCTTTCGGCCTCGCCATAGTTCTTGCGGAGCTTCTGATAAAGGAAGTTTACGGGCTCGACAAAGATGCCGCTCCAACTCGGCCGGCTGACGATGAGATCGTGAATCGGATCGCCGTGCACTCCGTCGTTCGAGCCGACCTGGACGAAAAATACGGTGGGCTTGTCGCCGATTGTTTTCAGAATGCGTTCTTGTACCGTGGGATCCGAGCGTCGAAACTGGCGATAGATCCACTTGCCGGCGGGATAAACCAGCGGCAGGTTGCGAAGCACCGCCTTGATGCGTTCGCTCGCCGGATGTCGGATTCGGGCCTCAGTCATAACAGGTGTCATCCACGGTAACTAAACGTGCAAAAATACACAAATTCCAAAGGTTTACACGGATTTGGCGGGGGCCATCTCGCGGCGATTGTAGATCCGCCACAGCATTCCGGGGGCGATGCGTAAGCCTAAGCAGACGAAGAATACTTTCCAAACGTGTTGGATCTTTTGCGCCTCGCTGAAAGATTCGAGCGCGCCGGAAAAGTCGCGCTCGAGCAGCTTTTTCTTGCCGAGTTCGGTGGCTAGCTCGCGCAGTGTTCGACTCCGATTGGTTTCCAGGGCGTCTTGCTCACTCTTGGTCAACTGCATGCGCGCTTTCACGGTTTCGATGACCGACAGCGTGCGTTCGAGCTGGCTGATCGCGCCCCCGGAAAGCCCGCTCGCGACGATCCGGTGATGCGCCAGCACTTCACGCGTGTAGGCCATTCGCGCGCCTGCTTTTGACAGTCGCAGCCAGAGGTCGAAGTCCTGACCGCGCCGTATCGAGACGTCGAAGAGACCGGCGTCAAGGATTGGTTTTTTGCGGGCCAGCACCGTGGAAGTCAGCACACAAACGGTGACGGAGAGCAAGTTCTCCGGTGTAACGGGACCGTTCGAAGGCTCGACCTGCATGAACGTCAGACCGTCTAACTTCGGATCGCCAAAGAGACGCGCGTCCGAGAACACCAGATCGCTTTCAGTCTGCTTGAGCAACGCCAACAGTTTTTCGAGGAATTGCGGCTCCCACGTGTCGTCCGCGTCGAGAAAAGCGATGAGCTCTCCGGTGGCGTCGCGCAGTCCG
>DATANW010000376.1:0-6647 GCA_036266055.1 Pyrinomonadaceae bacterium
AAGTACTTGCCACCGTTGAACTGCGAAACCGCCCGGCTGTCGATCAAAGCGTTGGTGGCCCAATCGATCACGTCGATCCGTTGTGAACGGTTGTTGCTGTCCCAGTCGAGCGTGTACAGGGCGACGCGGTGTGTCTGGCCGTCGGTCAGGTTCACGTCGAGCATGAAGAACGAGTTCGATTCCCAACGCGCAGCCACGCGGTCGGTGCTGTTCGTTTTCTCGAGCGCGCGGACGTCGGTGGTCGACGAGCTCCACGTATTCGAATTGGAACCCGTGACGTTGACCTGCGCAAAGGACGGATACTTGATGACGTCGCCGATCGTGTTGTAACCGTCGCCGCCGTAACCATTCTCCCAATCACCCTTCGTCGCGGCGTCGGTCTTAACGAAGCTCACACTCGCGAGCGGCGACGGCGCCGGAGTTGGCGTAGGCGTCGGTGTTGGAGTTGGCGTCGGCGTTGGAGTCGGGGTCGGAGTTGGAGTCGGTGTTGCTGTTGGAGACGGTGTTGGTGTTGGACTCGGCGTGGGTGTCGGACTCGGCGCCGTCGGTACGCCACCAAAACCCCAAACAACGTATCTTCCACCCGTGCGATAGTTCTGGTTGTAACTCTTGGCGTCGCCCTCCACGTAGTTGTGAATGTTATCGGTCTGGCCGTAGGCCGAATCCCACAGCTCATCACCCACAGTCTTGTAGAACGGATCGCCAGTCAGTTTGTAAGCGAAACCATAGGCAGCGATGAGCGTGCCGATCGGCTGACGCGCGTTCTGCACGTCGCTCGAGTTCGTCGTGTCCCAATTAGCCGGATAGTTTCCGTTAACGTACTTGGTTGGGATCGTCGACGTGCCCCCATGGTAGTAGTAGTTAAACCCTCTTCGCTTTACTCCCAACGAAGGCACTAACTGAGTCATGTACGGACCATCAAGATACAAGTGCCGGCAAGCCTTCGTGATCTGAGTTTGAATACTCGTCTTGACGGTTTGGTTCGTGGTCAGAATATGAAGATCGGCCAGCGCCGTGAGCAATAGCCCCACCATGAACGGCTGCATGATGCCGACCAGGTGGCCGCCATCAGCTTCGATCTCGTCGAAGTCGTCCCAGCGCCACGAGCCATCCGCCCACTGCAAACGGGCGAAGTACTGGGTCGTGATCGCTTCGGCGTCCGCGAGGTACTGCGCGCGAATTGCAGCGCCGTTGGTTTCCATGCCGCCTGCTTGCAGCGGAAACGAATCGGGCAGGACCTTCGCGAGCCAAATAGCGTGATGAAGCGCGAACGCGCCCTCACGCACGCCGTAGTAGAGGTTCGCGTCGTTAATTCGTCTCTTCAACCAGAGGTCGAGATGAAACTTGGTGTACTGGTTGATCCAGTCCCACATCTCGGGACGGCCGTCCATCGCGCGAAGAATCAAACCACCGATACCGCCGTGACGGGGCGGCGGCGTCGCACCGTTGTCGAAGTCGCGTTGCGTTCCCTGTTTGATCCAGGACGGATGCTGCCACCACGCGTCGGCGCACTTCTGCGCATAAGCCAGAAACACCGGATCGCCCGTGCGCTTGTAAGCGATGTACTCAGTCAGAGGAAGGTCGTAATACTGAAGCATGACGAACGCGTCCAGCGCTTGCCAATCGGAAAGCGGCGGTGGCGTTGTCGGGCAGGCTGCGCCGTGGACCTTTGCGCGTTCGACCTCCTTGCGGTCAAACCATGAATCACCGAACGGCGCTTGCGGGCCCATGATGAAATCGGCGCCCTCGGTGTTCAGAGCCGATGCCGCGGGGTCCGTCGTGTCTCCGGCCGGGCCGGGAGCCCAGGCGAACGCGACGTTCGGCAGGAGCGAAAAAGTTACGAGAAGAAGAACTGCGAAACGAAAGTATCTGGCATGAAAAACCCTGGTCGCTCTGGAAGCCGACTTCGGCCTGGTACCCATTGGTTGCTCCACTTCGGTATGCGGACGATCTCTCGTGCTTCGTCGAGAGACTCCTGCTTTTGCGGACCCGCATCACTGCGGGGGTGCCATTTTTCGTGTGGCGTGTGCTGCCCAGCCGTCAGATCAAAGCAGTACAGGGGGACCTGTGATCAGACGGCCTTAGGTGCAAGAAGATAGAGACTGAGATTAGGAATGGTCGGGGTTTCTGGAGAGCGACGCCCAGGGGAAATGCGATAAAGACACTGAGAGTCGTTCAGCCATGCTCCGGAAGTTCATTAGGGGAGATGGCTTCCAGATCGCCTTCGGCAACCAGACTATCTTCCTCCCGGCTCTGTCTTGGTGGACGAAGGAAGAAGACTCTCGGCTTTGCGTCCCTACCTCACGGCAGGTTTGCCTTTATCGGTGCAATCACTATTAAAAGAACTGTCACAGCCCGTGAGTTCAAGGAGGGCAAACAGAATTAAACACGCGGCGGGAATCCGTGTCAACAGTCAAAATGCATTAAATGGATGTGGCGTTTTTGCGAGATTCACGGATTCAATTTCGGGAGCTTCGAGAAGTCGGCGCCGGCCTGGCGGAAACGACTGCGGGCGTTCAGGCGGTAGTCGCCCTTTTCGGGAGCTTCGAAGCCGATCTCTGAGCCGGAAGTGGGGTAGGCGTTGTTCGCGGGATAATCTTTCGCGGTGGCCCCAGCTATCACGTTGTTCAGGAACCTGGCGCCGGGGGTGAAGAGGTCGAGCGCGATGGTGCCTTCCCCGGAGTTGTCGCCCTTGACGCCGTAGCCTTTGCCGTCCCGGATGGTAATGTTCTTCTCGTAAACAAAATTCTCTGATTTCTCGCCATGCAGCGTCATGACGTTGCCTGTCTGGATGTGGGTGTTATTTCTGACGGTAACGTTCGGATAGCCGGACATCATCAGAAACGTCCCACTGATGTTGAAGAAGAGATTGTTCGAGATTTCGGCTTTGTTGGACCGCTGTGACGGCTTCAGATCGTCCTTGCCGAGAAGGTTCAATGCGGCCGGACTGTTCTTCACGATGTTGTTCGTAAACCTGACGTCTTCGACGATCGACCACGGCGCGCCGCCCTCGTCGTTTCGGACCGTGAACAGGATCGCCGAGCCGGCCTGGGCGTCAGTCCAGTTGTTTTCAAAGATGTTCCGGTCGACTGTCACATCGCGCGCATTTTTCAACTCGAACAGGTTCTTGACCGACCAGTGTTGCCCGGCGTAAGTCGGATCACCAACTTTCCAACTCATCGGCTTGAAAACGTGGTTGTCGCGAATCACGATCTTCGTCGGCACGAGCTCGGGAATACTCGGGTTTGAACCGCCGAACATGATGTTCTCGCCGGCGCCTTCGAGATAGTTGTTGATGATGTTGAACGGACCGGGACCATTCCAGCCGCAAATGGCCTGCGTGTCGAAACCTTTGCCGTGAATGTCTGAAATGTGCGAGTTCGTGATGTCTGTATCGCGGCTGTTGAGCGATATGCCGCGCTGGACGTCCTGCGTCGGGAAGCCGTGAATGAAACTGCGATCGATCACGATGTTGTGCGGCACAGCGTCGAGCGTCTTTTGTGTGTTCGACTCGCCGAGACGAACGAGATCGTTGATTTTCACTTCCGGTCCGGTGGTTGAAAACTCGATGCCGATGAACTTGTAGTGATGCGCGCCTGCGTCAGTCCGGATGATGGGCGTACCGTTTTCGGAGGATTGAAGCTTCGCGAACAGATCCTTTTGCGCGGGATCCAACGGCCTTACGCGAACGCCTTCCGGCAGTTTCGCTGCCTCCGAACTTTGAATGGTGATGAACTGGTCGCCGGGCTTCGCTGGCAGGATAAACGGGCCTTCGTACACTTCACCCGCCTTCAGCTCGATGATGTCGCCGGGTTTGGCGCTGTTGAGTGCGCGTTGAAAGTCGCCGTTCCGATCGAGCTTTATTTTGGAGCCTTCGATGACAGGTGCGCTCGCACGCCGCGCCCGCTGCATGAATGCGACGCTGGCGCCGATCGCCAACACCGCCAGGATCACAACGAGGAGCGCAGACGATTTGCGGATTAATCTCATCCGAAGACCGTTGCTCCTTCGTGGTCGAACACTTCGTTGACAGTTTCAATGCCGGAACTTTGTTCGTGCCGCAGCCACGATTCGAGCACGAAGATGTACCAGAGCTGATTTGGCGCCCAACCTTCTTTTGCGGCGGCTGACAGTCGATCGAGAGTCGCGCGTGAGTTTATCCAGCCTTCGCGATCGAGAATTGAAGGTTGCAAAAGCTCCGTCAGCGCGTTCTGCCAGCGGCCGACGAGCCACCGTTGCACCGGAATCGTAAAGCCCCGCTTGCGGCCACGCGAGACGCGCTCGCCGAGCTTTCGCTTTGCAAGCTCTCGCAGCACTGACTTTAGCTTTCCGCCATGCAGACGTGTTTCGAACGACAAACCAGCCGCAAACTCCCACAGATCCTGATCGAGAAAAGGCGACCGCGCCTCGAGCGAATGAAACATCGTCGCGCCGTCGACCTTCGTCATGTACTCGCCGACAAAACGATTTGCGCGATCGTATTCGAGAAACTCGGCGAGCACGTTGCGGCCCGATTCGTTGGACCACTCGATGTCTCGCTGCGCGACGGAAACACCGGCCAGTCGCTCGCCGAGCATTCCGTAACGCTCGTACGAAGGAAGACCATCGTGAGCGCAGGCGACTGCACCCAGGCCGCCGGTTGAATAGTTCAGAAACGAACTCAGTCGCTTTAGTGAACCGACCTGCGGGACTTTGTCTCGATTGCCACGCCAGCCGTTCGCCACGAATCCCGGCAACGAGCGTGCGAGTCGTTGGGCCAACCAAAGGTGCCGGTGCTCGGGGTAGCCAAGGAACACGTCGTCGCCGCCATCGCCGGTCAGCAGCACCGTCGCGGAGCCGCGCACCGCCTTCGAGACGCGCAACATGCCGAGGGCGGAAGCACAAGCGAACGGCTCGCCGTAGGCGGAAACGAGTTCGTCGATGTTTGGTTCGGAGTCGCCGGAGAGTTCGAGAACTTGATGACGAATGCCGAGATGTTTGGCGGTGTCGGTCGCGTCCGCAGTTTCGTCTGCCGGATCGCCGGGAGTGCCGACCGTAAAGGCGGTCACGTCGCCGCCGAGGTGCGCAATGGCCCAGCAAACGAGGCTCGAATCAACGCCGCCGCTCAACAACGAACCGACCGGCACATCGGCGAATAAACGTCGCTCGACGGCGCGCAGGAAGAGGCGCTCCGTTTCTGCTACTGCTTCGTCGAACGAGGGTTGATTGCTCGTTGGTGTCGGTGGACGCCAGTATTCGCGTGTCCGGATGTTGCCGTTGGACCACTCGACAACTGTTCCGGCAGCAACTTTGCTGACGCCGCGATAAATCGATCGGTCGTCGGTGACGTAACCGAATTCTAGGTAATCGGCGATCGCGAGGTCGTCGATCTCGCCGGCGAAGCCGCCGGCGCGTAGGGCGCGAGCGGTCGAGGCGAAAGCGATTTGGCCGTTTTCAGTGGAGTAGAGCAGTGGTTTGACGCCGAGGCGATCGCGCACGAGGAAGAGCGTGCGCTTGCGATCGTCCCACAAGGCCAACGCGTACATGCCGCGAATTCTTTCGAGCAGGCGATCGAGTCCCCAGGCGTTGTAGCCATGAACGAGGACTTCAGTGTCGGTGTGACTCTTGAACTTGTAACCGGAGGATTCTAACTCGACCCGCAGTTCGCGGAAGTTGTAGATCGCGCCGTTGAAGGTGATGCCGACTGAAGAGTCGGGCGAGAGCATCGGCTGTCGTCCCGCATCGCTGAGATCGAAGATCGAAAGCCGCCGGTGTCCGAGCACCGTCGTCAATCCCCGGTCGCTGGACCAAACTTCCAGCCCTTCGCCGTCAGGACCACGCCGGGTGAGCGTTGACAGCATCTGACGAACGCGACGGCGGGCCTCGTGCGCGTCGCCGAACCCTGCTAAACCTGCGATGCCGCACATTTCTTAAATCCGTGTACTAAGCCGGTTGGAGTTCGTGCCCCAGCATCTTCTCCATGAACTCCGCATACTGCCTACGATCGAGCGGCAGACTCACCGACGTCCCTTGCGCCGAACTCAACAACATGGCGTTCGCCAACTCGACCGCATTTCGTCCTTCGTCTCCGGGACACGTCAGCGCGCCCTCACCGTGCGCCGCTGCCACAAAGTCGTCGTAAAAAACGCTGAGCACATCGCCATCGTTCGGCAGATTGATAACTCGCGTGTCGCTCTCGAGCGCGCCCATCAACTGCGTGTCCGTCGCCGTGCGTTCGCGAATCGAATCGCGCAGCTTCGCGATCTCCACGCGCCCGTTGTCAACCGTGATACGGCCGCGATCGCAGCACAAAACCATGCGCGAGATCGCCGGCGCCTCAGTGGTGTTGATGTGAATATAACCGTGCGCGCCATTCGCGTGATAGAGCACCGCGCTCGCCGTATCTTCAACTTCGATCTTGTGCAACGCCGTGTCGCAACGCGCTGTTACTGTTTCCGGCATCCCGCACAGCCACGCGTAGCGATCGAGAATGTGCGGCGCCTGGTTCAGCAGCACGCCTCCACCCTCGCCACGCCACGTCCCGCGCCACGGACTAGACTGATAATAAGTCTCCGAGCGCCACGCCGATTCGATCATCTCGCAGCGATACAACTCGCCAAGTTCACCGCTGTCGAGCAACTGCTTGACGAACAGATACGCCGGCTCGA
>DATANW010000377.1:0-5373 GCA_036266055.1 Pyrinomonadaceae bacterium
GAAGCTCCTCGCCGGCACGGATTGCCACCGATTGATCAATTGACACCATACTTCCGCAAAATACTTCTCGCGACGACGATCTTGTGCACTTCATCCGGTCCATCGTAAATGCGCGCCGCGCGTTCGTGACGGTACCAGTACGACAACAACGTCGCGTCTGTTAACCCGAGCGCGCCATGCACCTGAATCGCCCGATCGAGGACTTTCTGAAGTATTCCCGCGACGAAGAACTTAATCAACGAAATCTCTTCCCGAACAGACGCCGAGCCTTTCAAGTCGATCGCTCTCGCCGTTTGCAACACCAGCAATCGCGAGGCGTTTATTTCGGCACGACTCTCGGCGATCCACTCCTGCACGTTCTGTCGCGAGCCCAACAACTTGCCCGGCGAAAGTTCGCGGCTCGCCGCGTAGCTGCACATCAGATCAAACGCACGTTCGCAGATGCCAATCCAGCGCATGCAGTGATGAATGCGGCCGGGACCGAGTCGTTCCTGCGCGATCGCAAACCCCTCGCCTTCGCGGCCCAGCAGATTGCTTTGCGGCACCCGGCAGTTTTCGTATCGCACTTCAGCGTGACTCGCGTAATCGCTGCCTTCGTCGCCCATCACGTTGATATTGCGCACGAGATTGAAGCCGGGCGTTGGTATCGGCACGATAATCTGACTTGCGCGCTTGTGTTGGTTCGTCTCGTCGGCGTTAGTGATCGCCATTACGATCGCGAAGCTGGCACCCTCGGCGGACGACGTAAACCATTTGTGACCGTTGATGACGTAATCGTCGCCGTCCTTCACCGCGCTCGTGCTCATCCACGTCGGGTTCGATCCGGGATGCTCGGGTTCGGTCATCGAGAAACAACTGCGCACGTCGCCGCGCGCTAGTGGCGTGAAGTATTTCTCCTTCTGTTCCGCCGTGCCATGGGCCAGCAGGATCTCCATGTTGCCGATGTCGGGCGCCTGGCAGTTGAACAAGTAGTGTCCGATCGGCGTGCGACCGAGCTCTTCGCTCACGCAGGCAAACTGCGACAGGCTCAAGCCGAGGCCGCCGTGCTCTTCGGGCAAGTGCGGCGCCCACAATCCAAGCGCTTTCACTTGTTCACGTTTCGCGTTGAGAGTTGGGATTAGTTCGCGAAAAGGCTTTCGCAGGAAATCAGTTTCGACCGGATAGACTTGAGTGCGCAGGAATTCCTTGATCCGGTCGAGCAGACCGAGAAGTTTCTCGTTATGGTGATCGGTCATCAGCTTTAGAGCGAATCCGGAATTTGGCCGGCAACGTCGATATTGCTACGCGCGCCTCGCGATAGCGAAACTGGACCAGCGCTTCCGTTGAAGCGTCGAGTGTCTTGTCGCGCGCCAGCGAATCGAAGATGCTCAACAGCTCCTTCTCTTCCGCCTGGCCTGTCGTTGTGGTCGCATCCTTCGACTTGCGCAGCATCACGATCTGCGAGGCGAGCGCGTCAGCCATCTGCAACTTGAAAAGATAATTGCGCGGGTACTTCTCTGCCAACCCGCGCGCCATCGCCACCGCATCTTTCCAGCGTTTCTCACGCTTGTAAAGATCGACCAGCAGCACGCGCGCGAGATCGCGCGCCCAGTGACCTTCGACCGAAACCCGTTCCAGCGTTTCGAGGCCGCGCTTCTTCGAGCCGCGCACGCCCATTGTTCCCGCAATCACCTTCAAAGGCAACGGCAGCGAACCGACGATGCAGTTTTGCAGCCCGATCGTCAGCTCCGCGTCGTGAAAGTCGGGCGCGAGCTGGAGCACTTCTTTGTGTCGATCGACCGCGTCTGACCCGTTGCTTAACGCCGCTCGGTATTTTTTCTCAACAGCGGCGGCGTAAGCGGCGTCGAGACCTTCCGCCGCGCCGAGAAAGTAGAGTGCTTCAATGTCGCTCGGGTTCTGCTTCAGCTTCGCCTGGGCTAGTGCTTTCGTTTGCCGAATCCATTTGCGGAATTCGGCTGCCTGCGCGGGGTCTGTCTTGCGCTTGCCTTCGGTGTACGTCTTCGTGCTGTAGAGCGTCGCTTTCAGTTCCCACGATTGGTTCAACTGTTCGACCCACAGGCTTGAAGCAAAACACTGCGCTCCGGATGGGTTGTCGGGCGCGAGTTGGATCATTTCGCGGAAGCGTTTGCGCGCGCCTTCGTAATCGAGGTTGAAGAGAGCTTCGTAACCTTCGGCGCGCAGCTTGTCGAGACGGGCGCGCTTATCGCTGGTCTGTGCGAAGGCGACGCTCCCAAATGAGACGAGTATCAGCAGTGTAACCAGTCGCATACGTCTGGTGTTTACGCCCGGCACGCACGACGTTTACGAAAGCGGGTGACACTTAAATAACTGCCACATTTCCGGCCCTCAACTCACGGCAGGAGTGCGCAAATCGTAAGGCATGAAAAGATCGCAGATTTACTTTCTCAATCGATCGGTGATTTGTGTTACCGGCCTCGTGTCGATAGGCACACTTTTCATTCCTATTTCGAGTGTTTGGCAGTTGATTCCCGACGTTCTGCTCCGAACGTATCTGGTCTTCCTCGGTACGGTGATGGCCCACGAAGGTGTTCACGGTCATCTCGGCCGCTCCCGCGCCGCAAACTTCTGGTGGGGACGTATCGCGCTCGTGCCCAGCATGGTCCCGTTTACCAACTTTCGCCGCACTCACCAGTTGCATCACTCGTTCACAAACATTCCGGATCAGGATCCCGATCACTTCATGAAGTCGCGCAACTTCGTCGAGCTGTTTCTGCGCGCGCTGGCAATGCCCCATCAATGGTTTTTCTGGTTGCGCCGGCATCGACGATTGAAACCCGGAGACGTGATTGAGTTGAGCTTGAATTACGCCGGGATTGTCGTGGTTTACGCCGTCGTGCTGTGGTTCGTTGGTCCATGGCGATTATTTTGGGGCATGACGCCGGCACTGATGCTCGTGTCGTTGTTGCTGTGGTACCCGTTTGCGGTGCAAACGCACGAAGGGTTTTCGACCGGGTCCGCTGAAGCGCGGTCGCACAATTACTACGGGCGTTTCATGTACTGGTTCTCGCTCGGCCTGTCGATGCATCGCGAGCATCATCTGCAGCCTAAGTTCTCGTGGATTGAGTTGCGGCAGTTCGTTGCAGCGGCGCCCGCGGGTGTTTCAAAGTGGTGGCCGCGGCGAGACATTCGTGTCGAGACAGTATGAAGGCGCAGCCGCCACTTCTGGACTTTGCTTTCAAGCTGGTGGACTCCGCGGTTTCGCCGCAGGACTTCACCCTGATACTTCACTTCGACCAGCCGCCAGATGCTCAGGCCTTGCAAGCGGGTGCAAAGAGCGCGTGTGAGATTTATGGCGCGCGGGCGAAACGAGAAACACCCATAGATCTCGATGCGTTTGTTAATAAGCCTTTTGACCTACATCTCGGATACCCCATCAAGCAGACATTGATTGGCTCGACCCTCGCGACGCGCTTTCACCACGTCGCAGCCGATGGATTGAGCGCGGCATTGTGGTTGGGCCATCAGCTCAGTGTCGCATACGGGCTTACGCCGCCTATGCACTCGGCTGAGCTTTCACTGCGGCGCGCTGAAACGTCTGTGCGCCGTAGTCAGTTCGCGTACGAGGGCGCCTGCGATCCGTTGTGGACATGCGGGCGGGCGACACGCACGGGAATCAGGCGTTGGACCACGTTCAGGTTCGATGCGACCGATTTGCGCCAGGCGTGCCGTCGCGTTGGCGGATTTACGTACAGCGATCTGTTGGCGACCTGCGCGCTGGAAGTTTTCGGGCAGTGGAATCAGCAGCACCATCGGAATGGCAGGCCACGAGTCGGGCTTTGGTTGCCGATGAACATTCGGAGCCGCTCGTTTGAAGGATTCGGCAATGGCACGAGTCGCATTCGACTCTATGCCCGCTACTCGCCGTCCGCTTCGTTGCTCGATAAAACTCGGGCGATCCGGCAGCAGGTTTCGTGGACGACGGAACACGGCGAGTGGGCCGTTCCCGAACTGCCGCTGTTCACTCGTCTACCCTCATGGATTGCAGCCCCGGCACTGAAGCGTTATCTCAACCGCCCCTCGATCGACATGGCGACCGGCGTGTTCTCGCATGCGGACCGCTGGGCCGGTGACGCGCGCGAAGCATTCAAGCACGTCGATCGAATCGAATGCATCGGTCTGCTTCATCCGCGTCAGAGTCTCGCCATCAACGCAGCCACACATCAGGGTCAAACGTGGATGACATTTACTTCCGACACGGGACTGTTAGGCGACGCTGATATCGAACAACTGGTCGAAATGTACAAGCAGCAGATCGCCTTGGCGCGGAAAGAATTGTTGTGATCGGGTTCCTTAACGACACGCTTCGGTTCTTTATCGCACGCGTCATCATCCTGCTCGGCGTTGTTTTGGATCTGCGTCAACGGATACGAATACGTCGTTTCACAACAAACCAAAGACGATTAAGACAGAAATATCGACTCCATGACGACACGCCTGTCGTTTCCTACGGCGCTGAAGTCCTCGACTCGATTAACCACGCGGCCGCTCACGCACGTTCGGGTGCGCGGTTCGCGCTGACGTCCGGATCGACGGGCGAGCCCAAGAAAATCCTGTACACCAGGACCCGTCTGCGGACACTCAAACTCACCTTCTCCGAGATGTTCGCCCGCGCCGTTCGCGCGTACGGATTGAAGCGTACGAGTCTTTACGTCTTCAGCTCTCTTTCGCACGACACTTCGCTCACGTCGATGCTGCTGAACGAGCCGAAGCTCCCGTCATATCTCTCGACCCTCCAAGCGCCATATCGAGTACAGCAACACCCGGTCATGCGCGCACTCGCCGATGAATACGGCGCAGCTGCAGTGCGTCTATGGATCCTGACCATCGCCAACCCCGGCGTCCTCTACGCCACTAATCCCTCCACGATCTCGACCTTCTTCGACGAGCTACAAACTCACTGGACCGCCTGCTCCAGGTTAATCAGAGACTGGCACACACAGCCGGACAAATTCGATCGCACCGCACGGAAGATCGCGCAGCGTCTCAATTCATCAAACAGCAGCGAACGCCTGCGCCTCGTCACAACCAGCAACAAGCCCCTCCCGCTGGAACACTTCGCACCAGCCGTCCGCGCCTACGTCTGTTGGACCGGCGGTTACGTAAAACCATTCCTCGATCGCCTCGCGAACCACTTGCCACCAACCCGCTATCGCCTGATCCCGATGTATTCGATGTCGACCGAAACCGTCGAGACAGAAACGGTCTTCCGCAACGGCGACGCCTACTTTCTCCCACTCGCAGCCGGCGTCGTTTACGAGTTCGACGAAGTGGACCTGTTGACGCCCAATCAAGTAAAGATCGGTGAAACGTATGAGATGGTGGTCAGTGATGCTTACGGCCTGCGACGCTATC
>DATANW010000378.1:0-2695 GCA_036266055.1 Pyrinomonadaceae bacterium
CTCGTCAGAAACACCGGGCGCAATGGAGTCCGCTCGCGATAAGTGAACCGGTCCAATTCGACGATGTTGTGGATGGAGCGAGCACGCAACCCGTAGCGCGCGAAGACGTCGACGAGGTAACCCGACGGCACGACGACCTCGTTGGCCCACCTGATCGTCGGCACTGCTGTGCGCCACGTTTCGAGATGATCTTCAGCTTCCCCGCTGCGATAGTTCAGGATCGATTGCTTTCCATAGAGCCGCGAAATCGCGAGCGCCGGGATGGCGGACATCGAGTACGAATAATACGAAGCGCAAAAGATGTGGATGATGTCGTACTTGCGCACGCGCCAGAGCAACAGCGCGATGTAATAGAACGTCGTCACCACCGTCCGCACATACTTGATCGACTGCAACTTTCGCAAAACACCAGGCAGACGCGGGTTATGAGGCAGAAAACTGATCTCGAGATCCGGCTCGGGTTTCAGCCCTTCCATCAAACGGATGGCCTGCCGCGACTGGCCACCGAGAATGTCCAGTGAAGGCGCTACGACCAATAAGCGAAGCCGTTTTTGTTTTTCGCTAGCTGACATCAGTTTGGAGCTATCAGTTCGAATCGAGCCGCGACAGTCGCGAAACCAACGCTGGACCACTTACCCCGAGTAATTCCGCGTAAAGACCCTCGATATTCTGGAGTTGCCTGGCAGTCGAAAACTTTTCGTTCACCCGGCGTCTCCCGGATTCACCCATCGAGCTCGCAGTCTCATGGTCCAACAACAACGAGATGATGTGATCGGCCAGCTGATCATGATCGCCGGCGGGAACGAGGTAACCGGTCTCGCCGTGCACGATCGCTTCCCTTGCGCCGCCGACGTCGGTCGCAACCACCGGCCGTCCGGCAGCCATGTACTCGAGGATCGCGTTTGAAAACCCTTCCGAGCTCGAACTCAACACGCAAACATCGGAGATCGACAACACCGAACCGACGTCCTGGCACCGGCCGATAAAAAACGTCCGGTCTGCAATCCCGAGGCTCCGGGCCAACTCGCGCGTCGCGTCCATCAGCTCGCCCTCGCCGGCGATTATAAACGCTGCTTCCGGCACGCTCTCGTACACTCTTTTGGCCGCGCGCAAGAACGTCGGATGGTCCTTGAAACAGAGCGGCTCAGGTTCGCGAACGTGAGCGCGCATATTGGCCGTGATCGTTACGAAGCGCGCCTCTTCCGGTAGTTTCAATGCTCGCAGGATTTCGTTTCTTTCGGATTTGCCCCGCGCGGGTTGCACGCGCGCGAGATCGAGCCCGTTGTAAACCGTCCGCACTTTGCGCGCCGGCACGCCTTCGCGAATAAGTTGTTGCCGGATGTCTTCACAGTTCGCAACCACCGCATGGGCCACTCGATACGCCGCGCGTTCGACAAACCGTTGCGTCTCCGGACGCACTGCCGATTCCCTGCGCGACGCGATTCGCACCGGCACACGCGCGAGTCCCGCCGCAGCCATGCCGAAGATGTTTGTGTAGAAGTCGTGCGCGTGTACGACGTCAATCTCGTGCCTTCGCAAATACTGAGCGAAGCGCCGGACTTGCTTGAAGGCATGGAAGTCGTAAAAGCTGTTGAGACGAAACTCGGGGATGTCGTTCAGACCGAGCCGATTGATCTCGTCGAGCAACACACCATCACGCTCGAGCGTCGCGACAAAAACGTTGCAGCGTCCGCTCTCCAACAGCAGCCGCGTCAGTTGCACTGCCTGTCGTTCCGAACCGCCTTGATGAAAACTGCCGATCAGTTGTAGCGCGTTGTATCTCAAATTATTTTGCCAGCACCGCTGCCGCTGCATCTCGCCAACCAATTGGATGGGCCACCGGCGGCATCTCGCGCTCCGTTATGCGGTCAATGTTCCCGGTGCCCCAATCGCCTGACAACGAGATCTCTTCCGGCCGAGCAGGACAGATGGGCCAGCGAAAATCTCCAAATGCCCCGCGCACGATCGGCAGTAAATTCGGATCGTAACCAAGCAGGATCGAACCAAACCAGTCGATGCATGCCGCGTTGTTTCCGGCGAACATCAAACCGAGCGGAAGCGGTTGCGGCGACAATGGTCCATCACCCTGTCCGGCGACTACCGCGTCTGTCAGGTGGACCACGCGACGCTGCGAGTCATCGACCACGGAGCCGTCAGGTTTGCCGTACAGCAATATGCGATTGAGATCGAGACCGGTGCGCCAGATCGTATCGTTGCCGCTCCACGAACCCTCGATACCGACATTGTCGCCCATCAAATGCAGCACGCGGTTCAGTTGCGTCGCAACGCCGCTCCAGATGCGACCTTTGGCGCCGGCGTCAGTCAGGTTCTGCTGATCGGCGGCGTATTCGAGCATTCGTTTGACGCGCGAGTTTCCGGGATAACAGTCACCGCCGAGATCCGCGCCGCCGATGCGATGATGCGGCAAGTACTCCTTGTTACCGTTGATGCCGATCAGGTTTTTCAAGGCACAGGTGATTCCGGCCTTCTTGTGCGTCTTGAGTTTCGGCAGGTTGATGACGACGTCGGCGTCCAGGATGTCGCGTGCGATCAGATAACGATGCCGTCCTTTGCCGTGCGTCTTCGCGAGCAAGCGCGGGTCGTAACAGGTGACGCGAAAGTCGTCTTTGTCGTCAGTAATCGGCTCGAGCAAACTCTCCGAAGCGAGATCGAACAGCACGTAGTCTTTTTCGGG
>DATANW010000379.1:0-4042 GCA_036266055.1 Pyrinomonadaceae bacterium
TTCGATCGTCGTCACGGGCGTCCGTATACCCGGCCTCAACCTCCACCGTTATCGTGTCGTTGCCATCTTTGGCCACGACGGCTGCGGCGTGATAGGGGTATTTGCCCGGTTTGCCGGTGCCGACAATGACGTAAGCTTGGCCGACATCCGGATTAGCCCGCTCATTAACCGGGTGGCCGTCCTTCTGTTCTCGTCGTGCACACTCAATGTTTTTGCCTTCTTCCTCCTGGCCAAACACCAGTCTGCTGCCCCGAACTCTGCTATACGTGGCCCTATTAACCAGCAATTGTCTTTGGTTAATAAGTTCTTCTGCGGTGTGTAGGCAGTCTTTTAAAAAGGATCCACCGTGCTTGTAGGCGGTATACCTCGCCCCGTTGTAGTTGAACTGCTCGGTTCTGACGGTCTTATCACGCACGAACCCGCGTGGTGCGGCCGCGTCCGCCCTGACGTACAGGACAGTGTTATAGGGAAGAATGTACTGCTCGCTCGCGGAGACTTTCGCCTCCGTATTGCCTAAATTCGGTATTTTCGCTTCCGTGTAGGGTTGAAGAACTCGCGGCGTATTCATGGATCGGCGTGGGGCAGCCGGCCACGCTGACACCGGTGCCGCTTTACGCTGCACGATTCCCTTGACGTTTGGTTTTTGAAGTTGTGACGCTACCGGCGGGCGGACGAACGAACTCACTGGCGGCGTCCTTTTATTAACAGGTAGAGGTGACTTACTAACAGCTAAAGGCGACGCCGTCTTCGCTTGTAGAACACGGGGAACCGGCTGCGGCCGGTAGACAGACGGTGCTTTCATTTGTGACGGCTTCGCCTGAAGCACGCGCGGAATAGGTTGAGGCCGGTAAACCGGCGGCGCAACCGGATTCCTGCCTGCGAGCGTGGGCAGGTGATTTGGTCGAAACGGTGGTTTGTTCCCAGTCATACTCATTCTGGTCCTACTGAAGTAAAGGAGATCATTCCAATTCGACTTCTAATTGACGAGTGATCACCTCGAGTTTTTTCATCACGTCCTGTACCTCCGTCGAGTCATATTCGTTAATGTCCGGCACACGACACATTGTCTTGAACTGCTGTCGGATCCTGCCTCTGGCCTCGTCAAGGGTGTAATACACCGGTGGGGCAACTGGCATCCGCGGCGTAACGGCGCGCAAGTGAATTGACGACCTGGGAGTTTTCTTATCTGACTTCATGCTCTTAAAGCGATCCCAGTGGCCGGACCTCTGCTTTCATCTTTTCCTGCTTCGTAAAATTGGCGGCGGCGTTTGCCGCCTGTTGCTTATCTGAGTAAGCGCCGATACGGACGGCGTACCACTGGCGCGCTTCGGCGTCGCGACCGGAGAAGAACGAGGGCGCGTAGCCTTTGCGTTCTACTTCTTTCAGCAAACGATCGGCGTCTTTCTCGTCGAGGAAAACTCCGATTTGGACGGTCACGAAGTCCGGTGCGCTCGCTGCGTTCTCGTCGGTTGCCGGATCCGCTTCCTGAATGATCTTTATTTCGCCGTTTGCGCCGGGTGCTGCTGCAGCTGGTGTCGTTTCAGCGGAGGTTGCAGCGAGTTGTTGTGCGGCCGGCGGTTTAGCGGGCGCGCCAACGGCTCCGGGTGCTGCCGGTGCGGTTATGTTCGGCGCAGTTGGAGTCTTCGGTACTGACGGTTTTTCTTCTCTCAAGACCGGTTCGGCCGGCACGTCAGTTTTTTCGTTCTTCGCGATTGTCTCCGCTGAGGTTGAATCGCTCACCAGCCATTGAGATCCCACTACCAATCCAGCACCGAATAGCAGAACACTGATGAACACCGAGCCTGCGATCAGTGATATCGATGCTGTCTTACTCAATGAGAATTCGTAATTCATTTCCTTAACTCCCGCTCACGGGATCTCCACGGTAGTTTGGCCCGCGTTCTGGACCTTAATCACACCGCCCCAAATGCAGTTGAGCGTGCAGTTGTTATCGAGTGCCGGCATGTTGGCGATCAGCACGTTCGGCGCGCCGGGCATCCATGGCGCCGGTGTCGCAGGCACGCATGGCGCGGGCGTGGGCGTGCCCAACGCTGCGGCAGTCGCGGCGATCACAGCCGGGTTGGCCGGCGCTGAGCACGGGCCGAACGGCATGATGTTCACCAGCGGCACGTGGTCCATGATGTTGGCGTCCGGCGTTTGGGTCAGCGTCCGGTTGACGGGCAGGACGACGAACGTGCTCGGCGCAGCGCCGAAGCTGCACTTCAACATCGCACCCATGCATACTTGTAACGGCATTTCTGACTCCTAGTTGATCTTGACCATCGATCCTTTGATTACAGTAATCGCACTGCTTTCCACGTTAGTTCCCGCTGCCGATTTGATCATCACCTGGCCGGTAACATCGATCGTCAGATTTCCTGTGACCTTCAGTTCATAGTTGCCGGTGACCTTCTGATTGAAATTCGCTTTGTTCGTGTTTGTTTCGTCGCCTGTGATAGTCGATTCGCGCGTTCCCTCGATCGTATTCGTTTCGTTGTTCAGAACTTTCTTGGTGCGATCGTGCTTGACCACGATGTTCTGATCCTTTTGCGCGTGGAAGTAGATCTCTTCCGAGTCTTTCTTGTCCTCGAAACGAATCTCGTTGAAGCCGTTGCCGCCTTTCGACGAGTTCGTTTTTACGGTGCTCTTGGTTTGTTCGTCGGGCAGTGTGTAAGGCACGACTTGCTCGCTGTTGTAAACCGCGCCTGTAATTAAAGGACAGTCAGGATCGCCTTCGAGATAACTGACGATCACTTCCTGGCCAATGCGTGGCAGAAAGATCCCGCCCCACTGCTTTCCGGCCCAACCGTAGTCGACGCGAATCCAGCACGAGCTGTTCTCGTCGTTCTTCCCCAGCTGGTCCCAGTGAAACTGCACTTTCACGCGGCCATACTTATCGGTCCAGATTTCTTCGCCCGCCTTGCCGACGACGATCGCGGTCTGCGTCCCCGAGATCCTGGGCTTGGCCGTCAGGCGCGGCGGGCGATACGGAACATCCGCGGGAAAAGCCGTGAACGAGTTGCTGTAATCTTCCTGCGTGGCCGCGTGCGACACTGATTCCAACACATACTTCTGGTTCACATCCGGCCGGTAGTGGTCCTTCAATTCAAACTTGTGGCCCGCGACGAACGCGCGCACAAAACCGTCGCCGCGAATGATCTTCTTTGATTGCTCCAGCGAATCGAGCCGCAAATTCGCGCGTTTCTCACCCGCGTCTTTCTTTAAAAAGCCGCCGGGGTATTCGTAGACGCGATACTTTGGCGCGTCGCTTTGCGATTCGACTTTGAGATCCATGTTGGGCGTCTCGAAGTTGAAATCGTCGTGCGCAAACGACCCCGTCACGACTTGCTCTTCGACGAGACAACGCGTGATCGCGAGGTCCTGCGTGTGGTCCACCAGCGACTGTCGAAAATGAACCGCTGTCGATTCGAGACCCGGACAAGTCTGGTGCGCATCGGCATCGTCGCCTAAGACGAGCGTGTGTTTGTCGGCGCCGTGTTCGAAGTAGTAAAAAATTCCTTCCTCTTCCATCAATCGCGAGACGAAGTTGAATGCCGTTTCGTTGTATTGCACGCAGTACTCGCGCTTGTCGTACGTGTTCTTCAGACCGTTGCGGAAGTCAGTGAAGCCGAGATCGGAAAAGATCGCCTCGATGATGTCGGGCGTGCTCTTGTTCTGGAAGATGCGGCAATCGGCGGTCTTCGTCAGCAACCAGAGCCACGGATGGATGTCGGCAAAGTAGCGCGTGAGACGCAGATTTGTTTCTTCCTGGACGAAACGGCCGACGATGCCATTGAGATGATGCTCGACGTTGTTGCCGAGGGTGAGCGTCACGGTTACCGGCTTGCCAACGATCGACTGGAAGTCGATAGCATTGTCTTCCGAGACCATCTCGAGGGTGAACTGGAAGAGTCGTGAGATACCTTCGTCGCCGCGAAATGAGCGCAGCAGGAGTTTGTTTGGTCCCAACGGCGTCGAGACTTTGAGCTTGAGATTGTCCTGGATGTAGGCGCTCATTGTCTTCAGTCGAATTCAAACCGGG
>DATANW010000380.1:0-5696 GCA_036266055.1 Pyrinomonadaceae bacterium
TTCCCTGTAACCACCAGATCAAGACTTCACTATAACTGCGGTCGAGGCACTCCCATTGGAGGTTGTCAGGTGCAAAGTAAAATACCGAACCCAACTCAGGACCAAGCTGACCACCGTTAATTGCAAAAAAACCACCGACTACGTCGTCTGCCACTAACAGATACCCCGGAGGTTCTTTATCTCCAAACATCGTTCGTCCTTGATTCCATGAGGCAATGGAGCGAGGTAGACGCGCGTGTCCTGAGCCCAGAATACGAAGCCAACCATGATCGATCAGGAGTCCACCGGTTTCATACACGATCGCGCCCATCGGTGATCGTGTCGTTACCTGGAGCGCCAGAAGAGCCGAATCGCGATCGGCAGTGTTTAAAGGAAGGACTTCAACCGGATTTTTCGCATTCGCAATTTGTCAGAGAAATCACTGCACTTCTCGTCATTGATCCGTACAACGACTTCCTTTCTGAAGGTGGCAGATTCTGACCTCGCTTAAAGGCTGTGGCCGAAGCGAATAATTGTGTTCCCAAGATGCTCCAGGTCCTGAATGCGGCGCGCGCGGCGAAACTTCGTGTTTTCTATCCGCTGCATCGTCGCTACCGTCCGGGCGACTGCGAGACGTGGAAGTATGTCGCACCCATCCAGAAGAGAACCTGGTCGAGTAAGGCGTTCGAATACGGCGTGTGGGGAGGTGAGATCCGTGAGGAGTTCGAGCCCCAACCCGGTGAAACCATGATTCTCGAGCATTGGGGATCGAGTGGTTTCGCCAACACAGATTTGGATTTGCAACTCAAAAAACATGGCATCCATCAGCTCATCGTCATAGGACTAATCGCACACACGTGTGTGGAAGCAACTGTACGTTATGCGTTTGAACTCGGCTACGAGGTCACGATGGTAAGAGATGCGACGGCAGATTATCCAGATGTAGAGATGCACGCGGCTCTCGATGTCAATATTCCGAACTACGCCGCCGCCATCGTGACCACAAAGGAAATTGCCGACTCGATCGCTACGCTCTAAAATCGGAGTGCCGACGAAGAAACAGTTAGCAGACTCTTCGGGCAAAGCTAGTCGAGAACGAAACAATTCAGTCCCCGAATGTTGTTGGTACTTTGGAAGGGAGCAGAAAAATGAACATAGGGATTATTGGTGCGGGAAACATTCGTGGCAATCTAACTCGGCGTTTCAGTGCGCTCGGTCACAACGTATTCGTAGCTAACTCACGCGGCCCCGAGAGTCTCGCGGATCTCGCTGCGGAAACCGGCGCCACGCCCGTCTCTGTCCAGGAGGCGGCCCGGCGTGGCGACGTCGTGATCGTAACCATTCCCGAGAAGAACATTCCAGACCTGCCGCGCGATTTGTTCGCCGGAGTGCCTGATGACGTAGTTGTAGTCGATACCGGCAACTACTATCCGCAACAACGTGACGGCCGCATCGCCGGAATCGAAGACGGAACGATCGAGAGTCGTTGGGTTTCTCAACAACTGGGGCGACCGGTTGTAAAGGCCTTTAACAATATTTATGCAGCACATCTTTTGAAGTCAGGCAGGCCCGCAGGAGATCCAGACCGCATCGCCCTCCCCGTGGCCGGCGATGACGATCGCGGTAAGTCCGTCGTCCTGAACCTGATCGATGAACTCGGATTTGATGGGGTCGATGCCGGCGGGCTCGACGAATCATGGCGACAGCAACCGGGCACCCCAGTATATGCCGCCGATTTTGATGCCGAAGGAGTTCGTCGCGCATTAGCGAGTGCGAGCAGCGAACGCAAGCCGGAGTGGCGAGCTAAATCTGGCGATAAGGCGGCCAGAACAGACTAACCGTTTTGTTCGACTGAGATAAGGGTGTGAACGGGCGTGGCCGAAACTGTGCTCGAGCTCGATGGTTATCAACGGCCATAGCCTGCGTAACAAAGCAGCTGGCGAAGGATCTATGGACCGACGACGAAACATGTTGATTGGGTGTTGCCGGCGTTCTCGTTGTGGGGGCGTTGAGCTACGCCACGGGTGTGACTAAGCTAATACGCAGTTCGTTTGGTAGCTCCGCTGAATACAAAAGCTCGGAGTCGAGTACTGCTCCAGAGTTGGCCACGGGTGAGTGGATAAACTCCGAACCGCTCAAGCTGAAAGATCTGCGGGGTGGCGTGGTACTAATCGAGTTTTGGACCTTCGGCTGCATTAACTGTCGGAACACCTTGCCAGTCGTCAAAAGCTGGGCTGATCGTTACCACGAGAAGGGCCTGACCGTCATTGGGGTGCATTCACCGGAGTTCGACGAAGAAAGAAACGTCGAACACCTTCGCCGTGAAGTGACTTCACTGGTGAATCGGTACCCGGTAGTTACTGATAACGACTACCAAACATGGAACGCTTATAAGGTCGAAGCCTGGCCCACCGTTTTCCGTTGGACAAGCAGGGACGAATTCGCTGGAGGCGTGTTGGCGAAGGGGATTATGACGAAGCCGAGCGACTGATCCAGAAGCTACTCCTTGAAAAAGAATCGTAGTTTCGTTCATCAAGTGCTCGCCAGTAAATTGAGAATTGTTCGACGGTACTGCACAACGCATTGTAAGATACGTGAAACTTCAACAAACATTCCTATCCAGTGGAGGCTCTATGTCCGACGACGATACGCAATCGTGTCCGCCAGATCCGACTCGCCGTAAATTTCTTTTGACCACGGGAACCAGTGTGGCAGCAAGCATGGTTGCGGCGTACGTACCGGCGCTTGCGAATAGCGCTCCCGGAGAGAGCACCTCGGCTTCGGCTGGTCCGGGACCGAACATCGAGGGTGCCGTTCCGATCACGTTGCGGATTAATGGCAAGGATCACCAACTGCGTATTGATCCGCGAACAACATTACTTGACTGTATTCGTGAGACGGTAGCGCTCACCGGAACGAAGAAAGGGTGTGACCATGGTCAGTGCGGCGCCTGCACGGTGCATGTGAACGGGAAGCGTGTGCTCTCGTGCTTGAATCTCGCTCTTATGAATGACGGAAACGAGATCACGACTATCGAGGGTCTTGGAACACCGGAAGCAATGCACCCGATGCAGGCAGCATTCGTTGCCTGCGATGGCTATCAATGCGGGTATTGCACGTCGGGCCAGATCATGTCAGCCGTTGCGCTGCTCAAAGAGCCGTGTGGTCCCGACGATGCGGCAGTAAAGGAGCTGATGAGTGGGAACATCTGTCGTTGCGGCGCCTACGCCAACATTGTCGCCGCGATTCAACAGGTTCGGAAGGGCGCGTAAAAGAGAAGAGCAGGAGGAACCATGCATACGTTCGAATTCATTCGACCAGCAGATTCCGCGACGGCGATCGCCGCTGCTGCACAATCGAAGACGGCGCAACAGGGCGCCGACGTGCGATTCATGGGTGGCGGCACAACGTTGATAGATCTTATGAAGCTGAATGTTGAGACTCCTGCACGCATTCTGGACATCAATCGCCTTCCACTCGATAAGATCGAAGACACACCAGACCACGGCCTAAGAATCGGCGCAACGGTTCGCAATTCCGATCTGGCTTATCATCCCCGAGTGCAGCGCGATTACTCGGTGCTGTCGCAAGCGATCCTGCAAGGGGCGTCCGCGCAGATTCGAAACATGGCGACCGTAGGCGGGAACCTGTTGCAACGCACGCGCTGCGTCTACTTCCGCGACACGGCCATGCCGTGCAACAAGCGCGAACCAGGCACGGGTTGTCCAGCGATCACTGGGCACAATCGAACGCTCGCCATCCTCGGAACCAGTGAGCACTGCATCGCGACCAATCCTTCAGACATGTGCGTTGCGCTGGCTGTTTTGGACGCAACTGTCCAAATTCAGGGAACGAAGGGTACCCGCACAATTGCATTCGGCGATTTTCATCTCCTGCCGGGTAGCACACCACATCGCGAAACCGTGTTGGAGCCAGGTGATCTAATTACTCACATAACGCTGCCGCCACCAACTAGCGGAAGTAAACACCTCTACTTAAAGTTGCGAGATCGCGCGTCTTACGAATTCGCATTGGCATCGGCAGCAGTGGTGCTCACAATCTCAAGTGGCAAGATCTCTCGCGCCCGGATCGCCCTTGGTGGAGTGGGAACAAAACCATGGCGCTCGCTGGAAGCCGAAGCCGCACTTACCGGCAAACCTGCAAACGACACGACCTTCCGCCAAGCTGCTGAAGCGGCGCTGCGAAGTGCGAAGCCTCAGAGTGAAAACGGTTTCAAGATCGAACTAGCAAAACGATGCCTGACGCACGCCCTACGCACGGCCGCTGCTTAGCTGAATTTTCAGGAGCAACCATGGCAACAACAGAACCAATCACGACTTCTCCGATCGGACGGGACACGGTGCGCATCGACGGAGCGCGCAAAGTCACAGGACTGGCGCAGTACACCTCCGATTTCAATTTTCCCGGAATGTTGTATGGCGTACCGGTGGAGGCCACCATCGCGAACGGCAAATTGCTCAAGCTCGATACTTCGGCGGCGGAGAAGATGCCGGGCGTACGTGCGGTGTTTCATCGCGCGAATATCGGCAAGATCTTTCGGTCTACTCCTGCCCCAGGCTTCGATCGCGTTTGTTTGGAGCGGCGGCCCCCGTTTGAAGACGACGTAATCCGATACTACGGCCAGTACATCGCTCTCGCTGTGGCTGACACTTTCGAAACGGCCAAGGCTGCGGCTGACGCTGTCCGTGCCACCTACTCCAAAGAAAAACCAAATGTTGAGTCGCGCCTCGAAGCGGGCAATGATCCTGATGTCGTCTTCACCGGCTACGGACCAGTACCACGACTGCAAAGCCAACGCGGTGATACCGAAGCCGCGTTCGCCAGCGCGCCTGTCAAGCTGGACGAGACTTACGGCACGCCTGTTGAGACGCACAATCCGCTCGAGCTGCACGCCACTACCGCACTCTGGGACGGCGAGAGGCTGACGCTGTACGACTCAACGCAGGGAGTCGTCAACCTGCGCAGTGTGCTGGCGCAGATGTTCGGTCTTCCAAAGGAGAACGTGCGCGTCATCGCCAAGTTCCTGGGCTCCGGATTCGGCGGCAAACTCTATCCGTGGACACATGTACCGCTCGCAGCCGCCGCGGCACGTCAGTTAGGTAAACCCGTAAAGCTGGTCGTGAGTCGTAAGATGATGTTTCAGACAGTGGGACATCGTGCGCGTACGCAACAGCGCATGCGTTTGGGTGCAACGCGCGAGGGCAAGCTTGTTTGCCTACAGCACGATTACGTCTATCACCTCTCGATGATCGACCATTACCACGAAGATTGCGGTGAAGCCACGCCGTTTCATTACAGTGTTCCGAACCTGCGCGTGCACTGGGGACGTGCGCGGCGCAACATCGGCGCGACTGCCGACATGCGTGGCCCAGGCGCCGTACCCGGACTCTACGCCACCGAGTCGGCAATGAACGAAATGGCTGATCGACTGAAGATCGATCCGGTGCAGTTTCGCTTACTCAATGAGCCCAAACTCGACGAGTCATCTGGTCTTCCGTTTTCATCAAGGCACTACGTCGAGTGCTTGAATCTTGGCGCAGAGAAATTCGGGTGGTCCAAACGCAACCCGGCGGTTGGCTCGATGAAGCGAGACGGACTGACGCTGGGCTGGGGTGTGGCGGGTGCGGCATGGATAGCAGGCCGATTCGCAGCCGAGGCTAACGTACAATTGCGCGACGATGGCACCGTTCGCATTG
>DATANW010000381.1:0-2299 GCA_036266055.1 Pyrinomonadaceae bacterium
CATGCGCAGGGACTATCCTGATGCAAACCACTGTATTAGTGAGAGTTCTTCGGAACTGGCCACGGCGAGTTTCGATGCGGCACTGACAGATTGGAGACGAATATTTGGCACAGGCGACTTTCCGTCGCGGCAATATCTGCAGGCGCTAGATATCGAGCAAGCCCCTTCGCAAACCGATGATGACCGCATGGGTTCGATCGTTGGCCTGGAGCTTGTCCACTATGTTCTTGATGTGAAAGTTGACGGTTGCCTCGGAGATGGATAGTTGATCGGCAATCTGCTTGTTGCGGTGTCCGTCACGAATGAGGCACAACACTGCGAGCTCGCGCGGAGTGAGATCCTCCTGTCCCAAGTGTTCGGCGACGACGCCAGCGACGTCGGGAGGGATGTATCTCTGGCCTGCCGCGACAGTGCGGATGATCTTCAACAATTCGTTTTTAGGGGTGCTCTTGAGCACATAGGCGGAAGCGCCGGCCCGCAGAGCCCGCTGAATTTCCACATCGCCCTTCGACGTAGTCAGCATGATCACGCGCGCCTGCGGGCAGCGACTGCGAATGGCGATAAGAGCTTCGGTGCCATTCGGCCCAGGCAGGCGTTGGTCCATCAATACCAGGTCGGGACGAAGAAGGCGGTGTTGTTCGAGAGCTTCCTCCGCTGTCGAAGCTTGCGCGACGACGGCCATATCCGGCTGAGAAGCAAGGATCAGCGCCAGCCCTTCGCGAAAGACGGGATGATCCTCGACGGTCAGGATTCTGATTTGTTTTGGACCGGCTGTTTTGCTCGCCATTGAGCTCACTTACGCTTCCGTACCGCGAAGTTTTCGCATCCAGGAGAAAACTTTCGATCGCAGGCCAGGCTCCTCCCGATATGCAGTCTTTCCGGGCACTCTTAATTCGACGACAGTACCCAGACCTGGTGCGCTGGTGATTTGGAATTGTCCGTTGATGCGAGTGGCTCGTTCACGCATGGTACGAAGGCCAAAGTGGCCAGGCCGGCCCTTCGATGCCACGCTTGTTTCCATCCCCCGGCCATTGTCGCGAACAGTGAGCGTGAAGTCTTCGGAATACGTCAACCGCACGTCGATGCGCGTTGCGTGAGAATGCAGAAATGTATTGCGAATCGCTTCGTAAGCGACGCTGCAAACCTCGTCGGTGACGAGCGGATCCATTTCGATGGGCCCGCCGTCGATGGTCAAAAGGCGTTCCGAAACATGATTTACCTCGCGATCGTCCAAGGCCGATTGCAGCCGCTTGGACAATTCGCGATTATCGAAGGCGCTCAAGTGCAGGGCATGCAAAGCGGCTCGCCCTTCTCGTGCGGCTCGGTCGATCCATTCGGAGAGCTTTTCAAGCGAGCGGTGAGTATGTTCGACATCATGACGGTTTTCAAGCGCATCGTCAGCAACAAGTTTGCTGCCTTGCAAGGTCTGTAAGAGTGTGTCGTGCAGATCGCGTGCAAGGCGAGTCCGTTCCGAGATTCGCTCGTCGAAGCGGGCGCGCATGGAACGCGCGGTCTGCTTCATTCGGAGGTAATACACCAGCCACAAGAGAAAGAGGGCGGCAAGCATTGAAGAAATGCGGAAGGCGGCAGTTTGGTACCACGCAGGAGCGACGGTGAATTGGAGCGAAGCGCCGTCTTCATTCCATAGTCCGTCGTTGTTCGAGGCGATGACTTGAAAATGGTATGAGCCCGGACGCAGGTCCGTGTAGAAGGCCTGACGTCGATTTCCAGCTTCCTGCCAGGTGGTATCTCTCGGTTCAAGCTTGTAGCGGAACTGCACTTGCTGCGGATTGACGAAACTCAACGCGGCATAGTCGATTTCGAGATCGAGCATGAGAGGCGGAAAAGCAAGCTTTTCGTCGGGCCCGTAGAGCTTTCGGTCCGCGACAATTTTCTCGATCTGCACCGGTGGTAGAACGCCGTTTTGCTCAAGATGGGCCGGATCGACTACCTGCACGCTGGCATTGTTCGCGATCCAGAGTCGACCGTCTGGAGTGCGCGCCATCGCGCTGAAATTTGGGCTTCCTGCCCCCACCACACCATCAGAAGCGTCCAACGTTTTGAGGGCAAGGGTAGACGTGTCGTCGCGCCACCAACGGCCTACTTCGTTTTTATCTACTCTTACGAGACTGCATCCCGTATACAGCCAGAGCGCACCCTGATTGTCCCAAGATCCGCCGGCTACGGAATCGCACGGTAATCCATTTTTCGACGATAGCAGACGCGATTTTCCATCTTTCCAACCGACTAAACCCGCAGAGGTGGCCGCGAAAACAGTGCCATCTGGATTGACAACAAC